>NZ_JBNYXM010000007.1:0-274961 GCF_051380665.1 Janthinobacterium lyxosi | reverse complement strand
AAGTTGGTCCCACCCCTTCCCATCCCGAACAGGACCGTGAAACAACTTTGCGCCGATGATAGTGCTGCAACCAGTGTGAAAGTAGGTTATCGTCAGGCTTGTTATTCGCAGTAGAGAAAAACCCGATCAGAAATGGTCGGGTTTTTTTTCGTCTGGTGGTTTTTCGCTATAAAAAGCCACTTTTGACCCCATCTCCAGGTAAATTCGTATATAATTCGCTTCCTCAGATCAGATAGTTTGCTGCCCCACTGGGAGCAAGCTGTTGAAAAAGTTATGCCTGATGACCATAGCAAGTTGGTCCCACCCCTTCCCATCCCGAACAGGACCGTGAAACAACTTTGCGCCGATGATAGTGCTGCAACCAGTGTGAAAGTAGGTTATCGTCAGGCTTGTTATATAAAAAAACCCCGCGTGTGCGGGGTTTTTTTTCGTCTGCAGCGTTCATGGGACTAGATGCCCCAGGTGATGCTTTCACCTTCCGCCTTGGCCGAGCGCAGCATCTCCATCAAGGGATAGGCGCGCTGCGAAAAATGCACTTTCTGTGCGCGCGCATGGGTGCCCGTTTCGCCATCTTCCAGCGTTTCCGGCGTATGCGCATCGTGTTCGATGTCATTTTCCGGATGCAGTTTGCTTTCCGCGACTTCTTTTTCCAGCAAGGCCAGGGCATCGCCCGCTTCGACTGGCGTGATGACGCCGCGCGTGAGGTTCTTGTGCAGGATGTCGAGGATACGCTGGGCATGTTCCTGGTACATCAGCACTTCTGGGGAGGATTTGGATTTGAATGAGATCAACATAAGCGCTTTCTGAAACTTGTTGTTAGTGTCGAAACAATATCACGACTTGAAATATCGCACCGGCCGCCCGATTACCCGGATTGCATATTTGCCAGCCGGATACGGTCATCTGTTGGACAACGCACGTATTTACAAGGGCATGCTGACCGTTAAAACATCCGTTTAAGCGATCGTTAAGTCTCAATCCAGTTTCACCGAGTCCATGAAGGTATCGATGGTGTCACGCGACAGCTTGTGCTCTTCACCGAGAATGATGACCTGGAAGATGTGCTTGTCCTGTGCCACAAAACGGCCGACCAGCAAGACAGGCTTGCCTTGCTGCGTGCCGCTGGCCTCGATACTGAGCGAACTGCGCTGGTGCATTCCGGCAGCAGTGCTGCTGGCCGCCGATGTGGATTTTTCGCTGCGCACGGTGCCATTGATATTTTTCAACAGGGCTGTTTGCATGGCGGGCAGGGCCGCTTGCGCCTGTTCTGGGCTGCCGAGCACGGCGCTGCCGATGGCGAAGGTAGCACCATCGATTTCGCTCGCCGTCATGGTCAGGCTGACTTTCTTGCCATCGAGATCGATCTCGCGTGTCAGCACGGCCGGTTTGCCTGGAAACAGGGCCGTGAACTGTGCGTCGGGGCTGCGATAGTCGCGCCAGTCGAATTTCGGACTGCAGGCGGACAGCGTGCAAGCTGTCGCGAGCGCGGCCAGGAAGAAGGCAAGTGATGGTTTTTTCATCAGCAGATGGTAGCAGTGCCGCCAGTCACGTGCAATCGCGCACGCGTGGCATTCACTGGGCGCCTTATATTTCACGCAGCACGCGCCGGTACTGGATCGCTTCGGCGACATGCGGCTGCGTGATCGTGGGGCTGCCCGCCAGGTCGGCGATACTGCGCGCCACGCGCAGTACCCGGTGGTAGGTGCGCGCCGACCAGTGCAGGCGCGCCATGGCGCCATGCAGCAGCTGTTCACCATGAGTTTCCAGGCGACAATGCTGTTCGATTTCCATGTTGCTCAAGCGCTGGTTCGCTTTCCCCTGGCGTGCCAGCTGCAAGGCATAGGCTGCCGCCACCCGCGTGGCGATGGACTGCGTGCTTTCGCCTGCGCCTGCGTGCCGCCCCAGCGCTGCCGGTGACATGGCGGCAACTTCGATTTGCAGGTCGATACGGTCGAGCAGCGGACCTGACAGGCGACTGTGATAGCGCAGCACGGCGTCGGGCGTGCAGCGGCAACGGCCGGAAGCGTGGCCCAGATAGCCGCACGGGCAGGGATTCATGGCGGCGATCAACTGAAAGCGGGCAGGAAATTCGGCCTGGCGGGCCGCGCGCGAAATGCTGATGACGCCCGATTCCATGGGCTGGCGCAAGACATCGAGTACCCGGCGCTGGAATTCGGCGATTTCATCGAGAAACAACACGCCGCAGTGGGCCAGCGAGATTTCTCCCGGGCGCGGCAGGTTGCCGCCGCCCACCAGGGCCACACCGGACGCCGTCTGGTGCGGCGCACGATAGGGACGACGTTTCCAGTGTTCCACCTTGAAGTGGCCGACGAGGGAGTGCACGGCGGCTGATTCCAGTGCCTCTTCATCGCTCATGGGCGGCAGCACGCCGGGAAAGCGGCTGGCCAGCATGGTCTTGCCCGCGCCCGGCGGCCCCACCATCAAGACGTTATGGCCGCCCGCGGCCGCCACTTCCAGTGCGCGTCGCGCTTGCAACTGCCCCTGCACATCGGCAAAGTCGGGATACGCAAAAGCGAGCGCTGCCAGCACGGGTTGATGGCGCTGCAGGGCGGTCTGGCTGGCGGGTGCGGCAAAATGCGCGCAGACCTCGAGCAGGCTGTGGGCGGGATAGATGCAGGCATCGCTGACCAGTGCTGCCTCGTCCGCGTTCGCTTGCGGCAGGATGAAGGCGCGCGGCGCGCCCGATTGGCTGCGCTGCATGGCTAAGGTCATGGCCAGCGCACCACGGATGGGGCGTAGCTGGCCCGAAAGCGACAGTTCGCCAGCGAATTCGTAGTGGTGTAACTGCTTGTCCGGCAACTGGCCGGAGGCGGCCAGGATGCCCAGCGCGATGGGCAAGTCGAAGCGGCCCGATTCCTTGGGCAGGTCCGCAGGCGCCAGATTGGCCGTAATGCGCCGCGCCGGCATCTCAAAGCCGCAGTTTTGCAGCGCGGCGCGGACGCGGTCGCGCGATTCCTTCACTTCCGTATCCGGCAGGCCGACAATGGTAAAGGCGGGCAAGCCATTGGCAAGGTGGACTTCGACACTTACCTCGGGTGCCTCCATGCCGGCCAGGGCGCGGCTTTTCAGGACGGCCAAACTCATCAGACTCCCCTGTGGCGCGAGCGCGGTCAGGATCAGTCTAGCGCTTGCAACGCTGTCAGGCTTGAGGTATGCCAGCAATGCCGTCTATAACGCGACCTTGCAGGCGGTACTTTATGCCTTTGGTTCGTTCAGGCGCGTTTCCAGTTCGATCAGGCGCAGTTCCAGTGCGTCCAGCTTGGCGCGGGTCTTGGCCAGCACTTGTGCCTGGATATCGAATTCCTCGCGCGTGACGAGATCGAGGCGGGCAAAGCCCTGGGTCATCATCGATTTCACGTTTTTCTCGATATCCTTGGCAGGCGAGTTTTCGATGGCTTGATGGATCTTGCCTTGCAAGTCGTTAAAGAAGGTATTCATGTCCATGGTCAGTCCTTTTATGGTGCGGCCTGTGCATCGCACCATTGCGGTGCACAGCGGCGTTAATCTGGTGCGAAACTGGGCGCTTCATTGTGCTTCAGCAGTCCGTCTCCGCATTCCTGGCGGCTTGCTGGGTATGTATGGACGGAAATGCACCTGTCAAGGTGGCAAGAGAGCTGGCACGTATTCTGCTAAAGAAGTGATGAACGCTTTGTGATCTCCAGCCAAGATTCTAAACCTCAACCGCTTTAAAAGTTCAATAAAAGGGAATCGCCATGAAGAATCTGTCCAAGAACATGACTTTAGTAGCAGCGTTGACGCTGGCCATGACCGCCGTGTGCGGCAGCGCCATGGCCCAGGATGCAGTGGCAGTGCCTGCTGCGGCCGAAGTCGTACCTGATAACGTGGTGAGCTACAACGTGGCGCTGACCAGCGACTACCGTTACCGCGGCGTGTCGCAAAGCCGTCTTGACCCGGCCATCAGCGGCGGTGCCGACTATACCCATAACCCAACGGGCCTGTATGTCGGCACCTGGTTGTCGAGCATCAAATGGATCAAGGATGGCGGCGGCGATACCAACCTGGAATGGGATATCTACGGCGGCAAGCGGGGCGAGATCAGCAAGGATTTTACCTATGACGTGGGTGGCCTGTACTATTTCTATCCCTCGAATGGACTGAGCACCAATGCCAACACTTTCGAGCTGTACGGCCAGCTCGGCTACGGCCCGATGTATATCAAGTACTCGCATTCGACCACCAATTTGTTCGGTGTTGCCGACAGCAAGAACAGCGGCTACCTCGACGTGGGTGCCAACGTGGAAGTGCATGATGGCTACATGCTGAACCTGCATGCGGGGCGTCAGAAGGTTGAGCACAACGATGCCCTCAGCTATAGCGATTACAAGATTGGCGTGACCAAGGACTTTGGCATGGCAACCGTTTCCCTGGCGGCAGTCAAAGCCAACATCACGTCGCTGGCACCGAATGGCAAGAACCTGGCGAAATCCGGTCTCGTGCTGACCGTGTCCAAAACCTTTTAAGCGAGACTGCCATGAAAATGATTACAGCAATCATTAAACCGTTCAAACTGGACGAAGTACGCGAAGCTTTGTCGGCTATCAATGTGCAAGGCATTACCGTCACCGAAGTGAAAGGTTTCGGCCGCCAGAAAGGTCACACGGAACTCTACCGTGGCGCTGAGTATGTCGTCGATTTCTTGCCAAAGACCAAGATTGAAGCGGCCGTCGATGACGCCATTGTCGACCAGGCCATCGAAGCGATCGAAGGCGCCGCGCGCACCGGTAAAATCGGTGATGGCAAGATTTTCGTCTACAACCTGGAACAGGTCATCCGCATCCGTACCGGTGAAACCGGCAACGAAGCGCTCTAAGGGGAATATTGATGCATAAAAATATAACAAAATTGCTCGCCGGGATAGCCTGCCTGTGTGCGTTTGGCATCGCCGCGCCGAGCTTTGCCGATGCCCCCGTCAAGACGGAAGCGGCTACGACTACTGCCGTCGCCGCCCCCGCCGTAACGCCGGTTCCCGACGCCGCGCCAGCTGCTGCTGCTGCTGCTGCTCCGGCCCCGGCCGCTGCCGCGCCAGCCGCCGCGCCCGTCGCCAACAAGGGCGACACCAGTTTCATGATGATCAGCACCTTGCTGGTGATTTTGATGACCATCCCCGGCCTGGCCCTGTTCTACGGCGGCCTGGTGCGCTCGAAGAACATGCTGTCGGTGCTGATGCAAGTGTTCATGGTGTTCGCGTTGGTCATCGTACTGTGGTGTATTTATGGCTACTCGATCGCCTTCACGGAAAAAACCGCCTTCTTCGGTGGCTTCGACCGCTTGTTCCTGAACGGTATCTGGGATACGGCCAAGGGCACGTTTGCCGCCACTGCCACCTTCAGCAAGGGCGTCGTCATTCCCGAGTTCGTGTTTGTCGCTTTCCAGGGCACGTTTGCCGCCATCACGTGCGCACTGATCGTCGGCGCCTTTGCCGAGCGCGCCAAGTTTTCCGCCGTGCTGGCCTTTGTCGTGCTGTGGTTCACGTTCGCCTACCTGCCGGCCGCCCACATGGTGTGGTTCTGGACGGGGCCTGACCTGATCACCAATGCCGCCACCTCGGCCAGCGAAGCGCTCAAAGCGGGCTGGATCTGGCAAAAAGGCGCGCTGGACTTTGCCGGCGGCACCGTGGTGCACATCAATGCCGCCGTCGCCGGCCTGGTGGGCGCGATCATGATCGGCAAGCGCGTCGGCTACGGCCGCGAATCGATGGCGCCGCACTCGCTGACGATGACCATGATCGGCGCTTCCCTGTTGTGGGTGGGCTGGTTCGGTTTCAATGCCGGTTCCTCGCTGGAAGCGGGCGACGTGGCTGCCCTGGCCTTCGTCAACACGCTGCTGGCCACCGCTGCTGCCACCCTGTCGTGGGTGTTCGGTGAGTGGATCAGCAAAGGCAAGCCATCCATGCTCGGTGGCGCATCGGGCGCCGTTGCCGGCCTGGTGGCGATCACCCCGGCGGCCGGCTTTGTCGGTCCGATGGGTGGCCTGGTCATCGGCCTGCTGGCCGGTGTCGTCTGCCTGTGGGGCGTGAATGGCCTGAAACGCCTGATCGGCGCCGATGATTCGCTCGACGTGTTCGGCGTGCATGGCGTGGGCGGCATCCTCGGGGCTTTGCTGACGGGTGTGTTTGCTGCACCACAACTGGGCGGTCAAGGCATCTTCGACTATGTCACCAACAAGATGTCGGCGGATCCGTACTCGATCGGCCACCAGGTGTGGGTGCAGGCGCAAGCGGTCGGCACCACCATCATCTGGTCGGCCGTGGTCTCCGTCATCGCCTATAAACTGGTCGACATCGTCATCGGCCTGCGCGTACCGGAAGAAGAAGAGCGCGAAGGCCTCGATATCACCAGCCATGGCGAGCAGGCATATCATGGTTAAATGATAATGATCTGGCATGCCAGCGCCCAGGCGCAGCATGCCTGGCTGGAAAAGGCGCCTCATTGAGGTGCCTTTTTTTCGTTGTGGGAATGGAAAAGGTCTTTAAAACAAGGCTTTTGCCCCGATTTGGGATACTTACACGGTAATATAGTCGGCAGTTCTGTGTGCTTTTTTGAATACTGCACATAATTTAAGGATGTAACTATGGTTCCCCATCTCGTCACGGCCCTGACCGGACCGCTGCTCGACCTCGAAAAAAAGATTCTGGCCGCGACGCCGGCCATTGAACGCTGGTTTCGCATGGAGTGGCAAGAGCACACGCCGCCCTTCTATTGCTCGGTAGACTTGCGCAATGCGGGCTACAAGCTGGCGCCCGTCGATACCAATTTGTTCCCTGGCGGTTTTCATAACCTGGCCACGGAAATGCTGCCCTTGTCCGTGCAGGCGGCCATGGCTGCCATTGACAAGTATTGCCCGGACGCCCGCAACCTGCTGATGGTGCCGGAATTGCACAACACCACGCCGCAATACCTGCAAAACGTGGCGCGCCTGATGCAGATCTTCCGCCAGACGGGGCTGCACGTACGCCTGGGCTCATGGTCGCCCGAGATTACCCAGCCGACACCGTTGGCATTGCCAGATGGCAACATGCTCGTCATCGAACCCCTCGTGCGCCTGAACAACGGCCGCCGGCTGGGCTTGAAGGATTTCGATCCGTGCACGATCTTGCTGAACAACGACTTGTCGGATGGTATCCCCGATATCTTGCAAAATATCCATGAACAAAGCTTGCTGCCGCCTTTGCACGCGGGCTGGGCCTTGCGCCGCAAGAGCAACCACTACGCGGCCTACGATGAAGTGGTGAAAAAATTCGGCAAGATGATCGATGTCGATCCGTGGATGCTCAATCCCTTCCACGCCAAGTGCAGCGACGTCAACTTCCAGGAGGGCGAGGGCGAAGACGCGCTGGCCGCCAGCGTCGACGTGTTGCTGGCCAAGATCCGCAAGAAATACAAGGAATACGGCATCAAGGAAAAGCCGTTTGTCATCGTCAAGCCCGATGCGGGCACGTATGGCACGGGCATCATGACGGTGCGCGACGCCAGCGAAGTGCGCGACCTGTCGCGCAAGCAGCGCGACAAGATGTCCATCGTCAAGGATGGCAAGGTCGTCACCGACGTCATCATCCAGGAAGGCGTGCCGACCTTTGAAAGCATCAAGGATGCCGTGGCCGAACCTGTCGTCTACATGATCGACCGCTATGTGGTGGGCGGCTTTTATCGCGTGCACGCGGAGCGTGGCGTGGACCAGAATCTGAACGCGCCCGGTTCGCAGTACGTGCCGCTGGCGTTTGCCCAGCAGCATGCCGTGCCGGACTTGAAGGCCAAGCCGGGCACGGCCGCGCCGAACCGCTTCTATGTGTATGGCGTGGTGGCGCGCCTGGCCTTGCTGGCCGCGTCGCTGGAAATGGAGCGCACGGACCCGAATCCCGAGGTGTATTGATCCATCCCAGCAGCTTGCCGGGCGCGGTGACTACTGTGCCTGGCGATCTCGGCTAGAATCAAGCATTCCTTATCCAGGCTCCCCGATTGGACGCACCATGAAAATTGCATTCCTTGCCGACCCGCTGGCAGGCTTCAAGACTTACAAAGATTCCACCTTCGCCATGATGCGCGAGGCGGCCAAACGCGGCCACGCCGTGTATGCCTTCGAGCAGACGGATATGGCGCTGGAAGAGGGCATTGTCACGGCCCGTGTGCAGCACATCGAGCTGACCGGCGACGAGCACGACTGGTACACGGTCGTATCCACCGAAGAAGTGCGCCTGTCGACCCTGGACGCCATCATCGAGCGCAAGGACCCGCCGTTCGACATGGAATACGTGTATGGCACGTATCTGCTGGAACTGGCGGAAAAGCAGGGCGCCTGCGTCTTCAACAAGCCGTCCGCCATCCGCGACAACAATGAAAAGCTGGCTATCGCCCAGTTTTCCGAATTCACCTCGCCCACCCTGGTGACGTCGGATGAAGCGCGCTTGCGCGCCTTCCACGCCAAGCACCAGGACGTCATTTTCAAGCCGCTCGACGGCATGGGCGGCACGGGCATCTTCCGCGTCAAGGCCGATGGCCTGAACCTGGGCGCCATCATCGAGACCTTGAGCGAGAACGGTGCGCAGACCATCATGGCGCAGCGCTTTATCGCCGACATCGTCAAGGGCGACAAGCGCATCCTCGTCATCGGCGGCAAGCCGGTGCCGTTTTCGCTGGCGCGCATCCCGCAGGCGGGAGAAGTTCGCGGCAACCTGGCCGCCGGCGGCACGGGCGTGGCGCAGCCATTGACGGCGCGCGACCTGGAAATCGCAGAAAAGCTGGGCCCGATCCTGGCCGCGCGTGGCTTGATGCTGGTAGGATTGGATGTGATCGGCGACTATCTGACGGAAGTCAATGTCACCAGCCCGACCTGCTTCCAGGAAATCATGCAGCAGACGGGGTTTGACGTGGCGGCCATGTTTGTCGACGCCGTCGAGCACGGTGTTGCGCAAGCGCAGCAGCGCCAGAAGGTGAAATGACTATGGTAGGGATTTTGCTCATGACACATGCCCCGCTGGGACAGGCGTTCATCGCCGCCTGCACGCATGTGTTTCGGGGGCCAACGGAACGTTTTGAAGCCATTGACGTCGTCGCCGACCAGGACCTGGCGGAAGTGCAGAAGCTGGCGTCGGACGCCATCTGCCGCCTCGACGACGGCTCCGGCGTGTTGGTGATTACCGACGTGAAGGGCGGCACGCCGTCGAACTGCTGCAACAAGCTGGCCGATGCGGGCCGGGTGGAAGTCATCGCCGGCATCAGCCTGCCGATGCTGCTGCGCGCCATCACGTATCGCCGCGACACGCTTGACGTGGTGGTAGAGATGGCGCTGGCCGGTGCGCAAAGCGGTGCCGTGCGCGTCGATAACCGCATCCGCGTGGGAGAATAAGGAAGTGCATGGCCGCCGCCCTGAAGGCGGCGGTTTTTATAGGCCAAGATTGTCATCAGCGTAGTGCATTCAGGGATAGAGACCATACAAAAATGATTCAAAGAGAACTCGAAATCATCAACAAGCTGGGACTGCACGCACGCGCCTCCGCCAAATTTACCCAGCTCGCCGCCAAGTTCAAGAGCGACGTCTGGCTGACCCGCAACGCGCGCCGCATCAACGCCAAATCCATCATGGGCGTGATGATGCTGGCCGCCGGCAAGGGCGCGAAAGTGACCCTGGAAGCCGAGGGCGATGATGAGCTGGCATGTGTCGATGCCCTCACCGCCCTGATTAATGACAGGTTTGGCGAAGGCGAGTAATGCTCGCCGAACGCAGCCGCAGCCGCATCCCGACAGGTCACCCCATGGCATCTTTCACGCTCCACGGCATCCCGGTCTCCCGCGGCATCGCCATTGGCCGCGCGCATCTGCTGGCGCCGGCCGCCCTTGACGTCAAACATTACCTGGTTGCCCAGGAACAGATCGAAGCCGAAGTCCAGCGCTTGCAAAATGCCATCGCTGCCGTCCACAAGGAGCTGCAAACCCTGTGGAACGAGCTGCCCAAGGACGCCCCCACCGAGCTGGGTGCGTTCATCGACGTGCATGCGCTGATCCTGTCGGACCCGCTGATCGCCGAAGCGCCGCTCGACATCATTCGTTCGCGCCACTACAACGCCGAATGGGCGCTGTTGACGCAAATCGATGAATTGTCGGCGCAGTTCGACGAAATCGAAGACCCGTATCTGCGCGAGCGCAAGGCCGATATCCAGCAAGTGGCCGAACGCGTGCTGAAGGTCTTGCTGGGCACCGAACAGCTGCTGCCCAAGGCGGCCGCCGAAGATGAATTGCTGGCGCAGATGATCGTTGTCGCCCACGATATCTCTCCGGCCGACATGCTGCAGTTCCGCGACCGTTCTTTCATCGGCTTCATCACCGACGTGGGCGGACAGAACTCGCATACAGCCATCGTCGCGCGCAGCCTGGATATCCCGGCCGCCGTCGGCATGTCGCAGGCGTCGATGCTGATCGAGCAGGACGACTGGCTGATCATCGACGGCGACGCCGGCGTGGTCATCGCCAACCCCAGCGCGCTGGTGCTGGAGCAGTACCGCGAGCGCCAGGTGGCCATGCAGCGCGCGCGCAAGAAGCTGGGCAAGCTGAAAAAGACGCCGGCCGTGACCAAATGCGGCACGCCCGTCACCCTGCTGGCAAATATCGAATTGCCCGAAGATTGCGCGTTTGCGCTGGAATCGGGCGCCAGCGGCGTGGGCCTGTTCCGCTCCGAATTCCTGTTCATGGGCCGCGCCCACAAGATTCCCACCGAGGATGAACAGTTCGAGGCTTACCGCAACACGGTGCAGTCGATGAAAGGGCGCGTGGTGACGATCCGCACGCTCGACATCGGCGCCGACAAGCCGCTCGACCAGTCCGACCATACGGCCTTGAATCCCGCCCTGGGCTTGCGCGCCATCCGTTACTGCCTGGCCGAGCCGCAGCTATTCCTGACGCAGCTGCGCGCGATTCTGCGTGCCTCGGCCTTCGGCAAGGTGCGCATCCTGATCCCCATGCTGGCACATGCCTTCGAGATCGACCAGTCGCTGGCCATGATCGCACAAGCCAAGGCCAGCCTGCGCGAGGAGGGCGTCAAGTTCGACGATGCCGTCGAAGTGGGTGCCATGATCGAGATACCGGCCGCCGCACTGGCCCTGCCCATGTTCGTCAAGCGCATGGATTTCCTGTCGATCGGCACAAATGACCTGATCCAGTACACCCTGGCCATCGACCGCGTCGATTACGAGGTGGCGCATTTGTACAATCCGCTGCATCCGGCCGTACTGCAGCTGATCTCCATGACGATAGTGGCCGGCCACAAGGCAGGCATCGACGTGGCCGTCTGCGGCGAAATGGCGGGCGACGTGAAGCTCACGCGCTTGCTGCTGGGCATGGGACTGCGCGAGTTTTCCATGCATCCGGCGCAACTGTTGGCGGTCAAGCAAGAGATCCTCAACAGCGACCTGGGCCTGATCGCACCACAAATGCGCAAAATTATGCGTTCCATGGAACCAAATGTGATCGCGGAAGCCGTACAACAGTTGCAGCTCATGTAAACTGTCGCTTTATCAGCATCAGGAGACGTCGCGCGCGGCAAGATGTTTCCTGGTGTTAAAGTTGCAGAACCTATCATCGCGGTGCTGCATCGACCATGGCCCGTGGGGCCACCCCCTTTATAAACCGACACACATGTCATCCATTGGAACTGTTTCGCCGCAAACCATGTATTTTGCGCAACCCCTGCAGCTGCAAAGCGGAGCATCGCTGCGGGACTATATGTTGATGTATGAAACCTACGGTACCCTGAACGCAGACAAATCGAACGCGGTGCTGGTCTGCCACGCCCTGAATGCCTCGCACCACGTGGCCGGCGTGTATGCCGACGAGCCGAAAAGCACGGGCTGGTGGGACAATATGGTCGGTCCCGGCAAGCCGCTCGACACGGACAAATTCTTCGTCATCGGCGTCAACAACCTGGGCTCCTGCTTCGGCTCGACGGGCCCCATGCACACCAATCCCGCCACCGGCAAGCCGTACGGTGCTTCCTTCCCCGTCGTCACGGTGGAAGACTGGGTCAGCGCGCAGGCGCGCCTGGCCGATGAACTGGGCATTACCCAGTTCGCCGCCGTGATGGGCGGCTCCCTGGGCGGCATGCAGGCACTGGCGTGGAGCATCATGTTCCCCGAGCGACTGCGCCACTGCGTGGTGATCGCCTCGACGGCCAAGCTGTCGGCGCAAAATATCGCCTTCAATGACGTGGCGCGCCAGGCCATCCTGTCCGACCCCGATTACCGCGGCGGCGATTTTTATGCGCACGGCGTGGTGCCGAAGAATGGCTTGCGCGTGGCGCGCATGGTGGGCCACATCACGTATCTGTCGAATGACGACATGGCCGAGAAATTTGGCCGCAAGCTGCGCGACGCGGCGCAGACGGGCGACTACAAATTCGGCTTCGGCATCGATTTCGAGATCGAATCGTATTTGCGCTACCAGGGCGACAAGTTCTCCGAGTACTTCGACGCCAATACCTATCTGCTGATTACCAAGGCGCTCGACTACTTCGACCCGGCGCGCGCGCATGGCGGCGACCTGGCCAAGGCCCTGTCGGGCACCAAGGCCAAGTTCTTCCTTGCCTCGTTTTCCACCGACTGGCGCTTCTCGCCCGAGCGCAGCCGTGAAATCGTCGAGGCGCTGGTGTGCAACCGCCGCCAGGTGACCTATGCGGAAATCGACGCGCCGCACGGCCACGACGCCTTCCTGCTGGAAGATGCGCGCTACATGAACATGGTGCGCGCCTATTATGGCCAGGTATGGAACGACATCGGGGCGGGCTTGCCCGCTCCTGCACAGCACACCGCCGTCCGCCAGGGCGCGAAGGAGACCGCATGACTTTTGACGAATTGAGCGCGCTGCGCCCCGACCTGGCCTTCATCGCCCACTGGGTGCCGAACAACGCGCATGTGCTGGACGTGGGCTGCGGCGAGGGCGTGATGCTGCAGTACCTGCAAAGCGACAAGGAGTGCAGCGGTTACGGCATCGAGATCGCCGACGACAAGGTGCTGGCCAGCACCCTGCGCGGCGTGAACGTGATTCAGCAGGACATGGAAAAGGGCCTGGCCATCTTTGGCGACAACAGCTTCGATACGGTGCTGTGCCTGTCGTCGCTGCAGATGATGAAGCAGGTCGAGCCGCTGCTGCGCGATATCGTGCGCGTGGGTGCCGAAGCCATCGTCTCCTTCCCCAACTTCGCCTACTGGCCGCACCGCGTGGCATTGCTGAAAGGGCGCATGCCCGTGTCGAAATCTCTGCCCTACCAGTGGTACGACACGCCCAACGTGCGCTGCGCAACCATCAACGACTTCCGCGAGCTGGCCGAGGAATGCGGCCTGGAAGTGATCGAATGCGTGGCCCTGGCCGAAGGCAAGATGGTCTCGGTGCTGCCGAACCTGCGCGGCGACCTGGCCGTCTTCCGCCTGCGTAAAAAAGCGGTGCATTGATGACGACAAGCCCGGCGCCTGGCTGGCGTTCCTATGCCAATGGCCGCATGCTGGCCGTGCTGGTGCTGGGCTTCAGTTCCGGCCTGCCCCTGTTCATCCTGCTGTATTTGTTGCAGGCATGGCTGGCCAAGTCGGGTTTGAACGTCAAGGCGCTGGGGCTGTTCGCCCTGGTGCAGTTCCCGTATATCTGGAAATTCCTGTGGGCGCCTTTGATGGACCGCTACCGCATCCTCGGGCTGGGACGCCGGCGTGGCTGGATGGCCGCCACGCAAGTGGCGCTGTTCTTTTCCATCGGCGGCATGGGCATGCTGGACCCGCTGACGCAGATCGGCCTGATCGCGGCCGCCGCCGGCGGCGTCGCCTTCCTGTCGGCCAGCCAGGACATCGTCATCGACGCCTACCGGCGTGAAATCCTTGCCGATAACGAGCAGGGCCTGGGCGCCGCCGTCATCGTCAACGCGTATAAGGTGGCGGGCATGGTTCCGGGCGCGCTGTCGCTGATCCTGGCCGATCGCATGCCGTGGCAGCCCGTCTTCTGGATCACGGCCGCCTTCATGCTGCCGGGCCTCGTGTGCACCTTGCTGATCAGGGAACCGACCGTGTACGGCTCGCCGCCGAAGACCATGCGCGAAGCGATCATCCTGCCGTTCCAGGAATTCATCGCGCGCGATGGTTGGCGTAACGCAATGTGGATCCTCGCTTTCGTCTTACTCTACAAAATCGGCGACAGCATGGCCACGGCGCTGGCGACGAAATTTTACCTGGACCTGGGTTTTTCCATGACGCAGATCGGCCTGGCCGCCAATACCACAGGTTTCTGGGCCAGCCTGGCCGGCGGCGTGGTGGGTGGCATATGGATGCTCAAGCTGGGCATCAACCGGGGCCTGTGGGTGTTTGGCGCGCTGCAGGCCATCGCGATTCTTGGCTTTGCCTGGCTGGCGCAGGTGGGGCCGAATACCATGCTGCTGAGCGCCGTGATTGGTTTTGAAGCCTTCGCCAGCCTGGGCCTGGGTGCGGCCGCCTTTGTCGCGTTCCTGTCGCGCACCACGGACCCGCGCTACACGGCCACGCAATATGCGCTGTTTTCCAGCCTGAGCGCCGTGCCGCGCACCCTGATCAACGCCTCGGTGGGCTTTCTGGTCGCTGAACTGGGCTGGTTCTCGTTTTTCATCGTTTGCTTCTTCCTGGCTTTCCCGGCCATGATGATGCTGCCTAAAATCGCTCCATGGAGGTCTGCCAATGGCACCAATATCCCTTAAACGTTACACCGTCCTGGCCAGCCTGTGCGCAGCCACCGCGCTGGCGCCGCTGTCCGTCCACGCCCAGCAGGCGACGGTACAGGATGGCATCAAGGTGCGCCCTTTGTCGACTTCGCGCATCTTTGCCGGCGGCGCCGATTTCAATGCACAATCGAGGCAGCAATATACGCAGCTGGTCAACGAAGCGAAGGAAAAAAATGCGCTGGTGCCCGACAGCGATCCGCAGGTCAAACGCCTGCGCGCCATCGCCCAGCGCATCATTCCGTTCGCCACGCGCTGGAACGAGGCGGCGGCCAGCTGGAACTGGCAGATCAACCTGCTCAACTCGGACGAGGTCAACGCCTTTTGCATGCCGGGCGGGCAAATCGCTTTTTACAGTGGCATCATCACCAAGCTGAACCTGACCGACGATGAAGTGGCTGTCGTCATGGGCCATGAAATTTCGCACGCCTTGCGCGAACACTCGCAGGCGCAGGCAGGCAAGGGTAACCTGGCCGCCGTGGGCGCCAAGCTGGCCGGCGCCGGTCTGTCGGCCTGGCTCGGTGTCGATCCGAACCTGACCAGCACCGCCACGAACATGGCAGCCAAAGGCGTGATGCTGAAGTTTTCGCGCGACGATGAACGCGAAGCGGACCTGATCGGCATGGACCTGGCCGCGCGTGCCGGTTTCGATCCGCGCGCCGGCGTCATCCTGTGGCAGAAGATGGCGGCAGTCAGCAAGGGCGCCCCGCCGGAATTTCTCTCGACGCACCCGTCGGGCAGTGACCGCATTTCGCAGATGAACAGCCATATGGCGCAAGTGCTGCCGCTGTACGCACGCAGCAAGGGCGTCAGCGTCGAGGCGTTGCCGCCCTACCGCAGCAACGCCATCGCGCAGCGCTAGGATGTCGAACCGCCACACCGCCGCACCCTTGCCCATGCGCGACGGCGTGGCGCCCAGCTACCTGTGGCTGCCGGAAGGACAGTGGCCTGACATGCTGTCGTTTCTGCTGGATCGCTATCCGCAGATCAGTGCCGCGCAATGGCAGGACCGCATGGCGCGCGGTGAAGTGGTCAATGGCGACGGCGCCGTGCTGGTGCCCGACAGCGCATACCGGCGCGGCATGCGCATTTTTTACTACCGCGAGCTGGAATGGGAAACGCCGATCCCCTTCCAGGAAGAGATCCTGTTCCAGGATGAACACCTGGTGGTGGTCGACAAGCCGCATTTTCTGCCCATGACGCCGGCCGGGCGCTTCGTGCAGGAAACCCTGTTGACGCGCCTGAAGAAAAACCTGGGCTGCAGCGAGCTGACGCCGATCCATCGCCTCGACCGCGAGACGGCCGGCGTGGTGATTTTTTCGCGCCAGATAGCCAGTCGCGGCGCCTACCAGTCGCTGTTCCAGCGCCGCGAAGTGCGCAAGACGTATGAGGCGCTGGCGCCGCGCCTGGATGGTCGCGATTTTCCATTCACCTATCGCAGCCGCATGGTCGAGGGCGCGCAGTTTTTCCTCATGCGCGAGGAAGCGGGGGAGCCGAACTCGGAAACCATCATCGACGTGATCGAGCGGCGCGGCGAGGTGAACCTGTACCGGCTGCAGCCGCACACGGGGCGCAAGCACCAGCTGCGCGTGCATCTGGCAGCGCTGGGTATCCCCATCGTCAACGATACGTTTTACCCGGTGGCCCTGCCGTGCAAGGAAGACGACATGTCGCAGCCCTTGCAACTGCTGGCGCGGGCGATCGATTTCACGGACCCTTTGAGCGGCGCGGCGCGCCACTTCGAGAGTCGGCGCAGCCTGTGAGGTGACTTACGCCTTGATGGTGTAATCGACGATCAAGGGCGCATGGTCGGAAAAACGTTCGTCCTTGTAGACGCTGACCGTGTGCGCCTGGGCCGCGATGCCGGGGGTGGCGACGTGGTAGTCGATGCGCCAGCCCACGTTCTTTGCGTAGGCTTGTCCGCGGTTGCTCCACCACGTGTACTGGTCTTCGCGCTTGTCCAGGCCGCGGTGCACGTCGACAAAGCCCACTTCGTCGAAGACGCGCGTCAGCCATGCGCGCTCTTCCGGCAGGAAGCCGGAATTCTTCTTGTTGCCCTTCCAGTTTTTCAGGTCGATTTCGTGGTGGGCGATATTCCAGTCGCCGCAGATGACCACTTCGCGGCCCAGCGCCTTCAATTCCAGCAGGTGTGGCAGGAACAGTTCCATGAAGCGGAACTTGGCTTCCTGGCGTTCCGGACCGGATGAGCCGGACGGGCAGTACACGGAAATGACGGACAGCTTGCCAAAATCACAGCGCACGTAGCGGCCTTCGGCATCGAATTCCGGGCTGCCGAAACCGATATGCACGGCGTCCGGTTCGACCTTGCTGTATACGCCCGTTCCCGAATACCCTTTTTTCTCGGCGTAGTGGAAATGGCCATGGTAGCCGTGCGGGTTGAGGAATTCGGGCGTCATGTCGGGCAGCTGCGCCTTCAATTCCTGCACGCAGATGAAATCGGCGGTCTGCGTGCCCATCCAGTTGAAAAAGCCTTTTTTGGCGGCGGAACGGATGCCGTTCAGGTTGGCGGAGATAATTTTTGGCATAGGTCTAGAGTGAAAGAGCGCTGGACGGGGCCGGCGGGCGCGGCATGGCGATTGTCTCGCCGCTGCGCGCGGATTAAAATACAGGCACTTTTAAAAAATGAGGCTAATGTGAATAATTTACGCCAGCAGTTTATCGCGTTTTCAGTATCCAAGGGAGTCTTGCGGTTTGGCGAGTTCACCACCAAGGCCGGGCGATCATCGCCGTACTTCTTCAATGCGGGCCTGTTCCATGACGGCGCCACCCTGGCCGAGCTGGCGCAGTTCTACGCGCAGACCCTGCTCGACTCGGGCGTCGAATTCGACATGCTGTTCGGCCCCGCCTACAAGGGCATCACCCTGGCGTCGGCCACCGCCGTGGCGCTGGCCGGCAAGGGCCGCAACACCTCGTTCGCCTTCAACCGCAAGGAAGCCAAGGACCATGGCGAAGGCGGCACCATCGTCGGCGCCAAGCTGCATGGCAAAGTCGTCATCATTGACGATGTGATCTCGGCCGGCACCTCGGTGCGCGAATCGGTGGACATGATCCGCGCCGCCGGCGCCGAGCCATGCGCCGTGCTGATCGCCCTGGACCGCATGGAGCGTTCTGGCCCGGACGGCCAGCTGTCGCCAAGTTCGGCGGTGCAGGAAGTGTCGAAACAGTATGGCATCCCCGTCATCTCGATCGGCAACCTGGACGATTTGTTTGGCTACCTGAATGGCGCTGGCGCCGATCCGGAACTGCTGAAACATAAAGATGCCGTTTCCGCCTACCGCACCAGGTATGGCATTTAAGTAGTCTTATCCAGCAGCGCCCGCAATCGCGGGTCGCTGCAGGCGATGCTAGCTTGCGGATGGCATTGCAACAGCCGCCGCAGCAGCGCGCCGCCGATGCCGCGCCGACGGAACGGCGGTTTCACGAACAGCATGTTCACCGTCACCCCGTTCGCGCAGTTGCTGATGTCGAGCATGGCCACCTGCTGGCCGTCGATCCACGCGCACAGCGCGCTGTCCCCTTGCCAGTCTATCTTCATCACGCCAGCCATGGTTGCAGTGCCGCATGCAGGCCCAGAGCGAACAGGCCGACAAAAAAGCATCGCTTGAACACTGGCTGCGCGATGCGCCCGCGTAGCCATTGACCGGCCAGCATGCCGGCCAGCGCCGGCAGCAGCGCATACACGGAGGCGCGGGCGGCGCCCAGGCTGAAGTCGCCGTGCAGGGCCAGGCTGGCCGCCAGCGCCACGGTCGACGCCGTAAACGCCAGGCCCAGCGCCTGTACCAGCGCATCGCGCGCCAGTCCCAGTCCCTGCAGATACGGCACGGCGGGGATGACGAACACGCCCGTGGCCGCTGTCACGAGTCCCGTCACGGCGCCCGCCACGGGTCCCAGCCAGGCTTCGTGCCGCGCCGGCACGCGCAGCTGCAGCGAGAACAGGCCAGCCAGCGCATACAGCATCAGCGCCACGCCCAGCGCGCCGACGGCCCAGGCGCCGCTGTCGGTCGGCAGCAACGCGCCGCCCGCCAGGGTGCCGGCCATGACGGCCGCCAGCATGGGCCACAGACGCCGCAGCAGGGCGCGCAGGCCGGGGCCGGCCGCCAGCTGCCAGACATTCGTCACCATCGATGGCACGATCAGCAGGGCGGCCGCCTGCACGGGTGGCATGACAAGGCTGAGCGTGCCCATGGCCACCGTCGGCAAGCCCAGTCCGACTACGCCCTTGACGAAGCCAGCGATGAGGAAGCTGGCGCCGACGGCCAGCAGGAATGACGTCTCCATCTTTTTTATTCCACAGTGATTTTGCGTGGATTCTGCGCTTGCCCGCGACTTTCGCCAAGGCGGATTATTTTGAGTCAGCCTAAGTGATAGCCGAAGGCTGATAAGATGGCGAAAAGGAGAGCTGCCATGCGTTTTGATCTGGTCGACTTGCAGCTGTTTGTCAACGTGGTGGAGGCGGGTAGCCTGACGGCGGGCGCCGCGCGCAGCCACCTGGCGCTGGCGTCCAGCAGTGCGCGCGTGCGTGGCATGGAAGAGATGCTGGGCATGCCCTTGCTGCTGCGCGGGCGGCGCGGCGTGGAGCCGACTCCCGTGGGCCAGACCTTGCTGCATCACGCGCGCCTGGTGCTGCTGCAAATGGAAAAAATGCGCGGCGAACTCGGTGAATTTGCGCGCGGCTTGAAAGGGCAGTTGCGGCTGCTGTGCAATACGGCCGCGCTCAGCGAATTTTTGCCCGAGGCGCTCGGTGCTTTTCTCGACCGCCATCCGAACCTGACCATCGACCTGGAAGAGCGCCTCAGTTACGATATCGTCAAGGCCGTCTCGGAAGGGCTGGCCGACATGGGCATCGTGTCCGACTCGGTCGACATGCGCGGCTTGCAGACGTTTTTGTTTCGCCCCGACCGGCTGGTCGTCATCGCGGCGGCCGATGGCGTGCACCACCGCGCGCTCGGCCAGGACGGCGTCGTCGCGTTCTCCACGCTGCTGGATCACGATTTCATCGGCCTGGCCGACGACAGCGCGATGCAGCAGTACCTGGGTATGCATGCGGCGCGCCTGGGGCGTCCGTTGAAGGTGCGCGTGCGCCTGCGCAGTTTCGATGCCGTGTGCCGCATGGTGGCCAGCGGCGTGGGCATCAGCGTGGTGCCGCTGGCGGCGGCCAGCCGCTGCCAGCAGACGATGGCGTTGCGCTGCCTGGAATTATCCGATCCCTGGTCGGTACGCAATCTGACAATCTGCGTGCGCCAGTTCAGTGAATTACCCCTGTATGCGCGCCAGTTGATCGATCATCTGAAGGCGTGACAGGGCATGACAGGAGCAGCGATGCGTTTTTCAGAAGACAAGATGGCCAGCCTGCTGTGCAGCGACCAGGTCGAGCGGCCCATCCACATCTGGCAGCCGCCACAGCCACACCACCGGCGCGCCGTGATCCTGGCGATCCACGGCGGCATGGCGCATGCGGGCGACTACGTCACGCCGGCGCTGTACTTCCGCCAGCACGGCATCGCCACCGTCAGCTTCGACATGGTGGGCCACGATGGCAAGCGCAAGGTGGATATTCCTTCATTCGAGGCCTTCCTTGACGACGCGGAGCTGTTCCTTGCCTGGGTCAAGCAGGCATATCCCGGCTTGCCCATCTTTGTCATGGGCCATTCCATGGGCGGCCTGATCGCCACGCACCTGGGCCTGCGGCGTTTTGCGGGCGACCTGGCCATCCGGGGCTTCATCATCTCATCGCCGTATTATGTGAATGCGATTCCCGTGCCGAAGGTGCTGCAGATGCTGTCCGGCTGGCTGGCCAGGCGCTTCCCGACGATGAAGGTACCGCTGGGGAATCTGACCATGCTGCTGACGCACGATCAAACCATCACCGCGCGCCATTTCCAGGACGAGCTCGACGGCATCCGCGCCAGTGCAGCGTCGGTGCGCTTTGCCCATGCCTTGACGTCGGCGCAAAAGGAACTGGCGGGTGGCTTGTCGAGCTGGGGTTTCCCCCTGTTCGCCGTGGTGGCGGGCGACGACAAGCTGGCCGATAGCCGCGCCACGGAAAGCATGCTGCGCAGCGTGCCCGATGGCCTGCTCGACTACCATTTTTACCCGGCCAATTACCACGAGAACTTCAATGAAGTGAACCGCGACGTGATCTTCGCCGCGATCCTTGCGTGGATGGAGAAACTGCTGGCACCCGTAGCGCCTTGAGGCGCCAGTATCGTTATAATCGGTTTAACTGAATTCACCGCCGGCGCATGCCGGCCCGGTCCCCGCGGCACAGGGGAATACTCAAGGAACGAACGATGCGCTTGCTGATTGCCCTGATACTCCCGTGGCTGACCTTTTTCACCATCGGCCGCCCCATTGCCGGCATCATTTGCCTGATCCTGCAAATCACCTTGATCGGCTGGCTGCCAGCGACGATCTGGGCCGTGTATGCGCTGAGCCAGTACAAGACGGACCAGAAGATCGCCGAGGCCATGCGCCGGCGCTGATGTGGGGCTAAGCCCTGTTTAAGCTGCGCTTCCTATCTTGATTCAACCGACCTGAGGAGAGTGAGATGGCACCAGACAGACGCGGTACCCTGGGCCTGGCGGCGGCAATGCTGGCCGCCGGGCTGTTGCTGGGAAGTGCTGCGCAGGCCCAAACCGACAGCGCACTGCCGCCCGTGCAGAAGAGCGGGGCGGTGGAGTACCTGAGCGGCGGCATCGGCCTCGATGAGTCGACTGCCATCAAGAGCGCCAGCCGGCAATGGCCCTTGAGTCTCGTGTTTTCCGTGCAGGCGGCGGGCAAGGCGGAATTTGCCTCCGACGTGAAGCTCGAGATACGCGACGCCAAGGGCGTGCTGGCGCTGGAAACGACGGCCAGCGGACCGTTCCTGCTGGCGAAACTGGCGCCGGGCAGTTATAGCCTGCGCGCCACGCTGGCCGGCAAGACGCTGGAACGCAAGGCGCAGGTCAAGGCGGGATCGTCCGCGCGGGTGGAGCTGGTCTGGCCGGCGGGAACGAACCAGGGCCGGCCTTGATGCAGGGCGGCGACGGCAAGGCGCCCGAACGGGGCTTGTCGGCGCATATCCTGCCCACGTCGGCAACGATGGTCGGCGTATGCATGACGGTGCTGTCGATCGGACACCTGGCGCCGCGCGGCGAAGTGCGCGTGGCCATCGACAAGCTGCTCGCCGTCGATGCCATTGTCTTTCTCGTCAGCGCCGTGCTCTCGTTCATGTCGCTGCGCCCCGGCCAGTCGCGCTTGCGCTACGAATGGTGGGGCGAGCTGCTGTTCATTTGCGGCCTGGCCCTGCTGGCGCTGGGTGCCGTGGTGCTGGCCTTTGTCATCAACTGACCTTGATCAACTGACCGCGAGCACGCGGCCTTCGGCGGCGCTTTGCAGTGCCAGTTCGATCAGGCGTATCGTCGCTGCCGCATCTTCGGCCGCCACGGGTGCCGGTGCGTCGTGGCGGATGGCGTCGGCCATGCCCTGGTAAAAGTCCTGGTAGCGGCCCGCCTGCATCTCCAGGTGTTCAACATGTCCGTCCGGCTGCGTGCCCAGGTGCAGCGCACCGCGCACGGGGTCCACGCCCCAGCCGGGCTGTCCCGGCCTGCCGCCTGCTTTCAATGCATCTTCCTGCGGGTCGAGGCCAAACTTCACGAAACTACCCTTGTCGCCATGCACGGCGAAGCGCGCCGTCGGCGCCTTTACCAGGCAGCCGGCCTGCAGCACCACGCGCAAGCGGTCGTAGTACAGAACAAGGTGGAAATAATCTACAGCCTGCGCGCCATCGCGCTGCAGGGCGATATCGGCAGACAGTTTTTGCGGCTGGCCGAACAGCTGCACGGCCTGGTCCAGCATGTGCGGACCCAGGTCGTACAACATACCGCCGCCGGGCGCGCCGGACTCGCGCCAGCGCTGGCGGATCTCGGGGCGGAAGCGGTCGAAATGTGATTCGACACTGGCGATGCGCCCCAGCGTGCCCTGTGCCAGCAGCGCTTTCAAGGTGAGGAAGTCGCCATCCCAGCGTCGGTTGTGATATATGCTGAGCACCAGCTTGCGCTCTTTGGCCAGGACGATCAGGGTCTGCGCCTCGGCGCTGGAAATGGTAAACGGCTTATCGACCACCACGTGCTTGCCCGCTTGCAGGGCCGCTTGCGCCAGGCTGAAATGCGCCTCATTGGGCGCGGCGATGACGACCAGCTCGATCGAGGCATCGGCAAACAGCTGCGCCGCTTCCGCATACACGGTCACTTGCGGCCAATCCTTGTGCACGAGGTCCGGCTTGCTGGAGGCGATGGCCGCCAGCTCCAGGGCAGCGATGGTGGACAGCACGGGAGCGTGGAAGGTGGAGCCGGCAAAGCCGTAGCCGACCAGGCCGGTTTTGATCTTGTTCATGGCGTGTTCACAGGTGCGTGGAAGAATCCATGATCATACCCGCAAGCGGGCGGCGGTTGCCTGACTTGCTCGACGCCATGATCTTGTTGTTAAATTGTTGCATTTGGGAAATTGTTATATAATTATTTTTAATTTCATCAGGAATACAGTTTGCTTTGTTTGGCACGCTGCCTGTTCATTCATCTATTTAAGCCTGGCTAAGCCTGGCCCTACTCTCCCCCATGACACTGAAAGCAGCAATCCTGTCGGCTACCTGTACCTTGCTTCTGGCCGGATGCATTAATACGGCGCCGCACCCCCAATATATCTTGCCGAATCCGGCGCAACCTTCGACGACGCTGGTCATCAAGCCTATTTTCACGGGATCGAGGAAAGTGGCTGTCGTGTGGCGTAACGAGGTCGATTTTGCCGCGGACGGAAAATGGGCTGCCCAGCGTAGTTTTACGCTGGCCAGTTTTAATAAGGATAACCAATCCAGGCCCGTCGTGACCAGGCTGCCGGCTGGCGTGTCGCATTTTTTCGTCAGTTATCCCTTGGATTCTTCTTACGAGTGTTCGATTTCCTTTGCTGCCAAGCTGCAGGAAGGGCACAAATACACTTTGCGGACGAATGACAAAGCAGGCGGTTTCTTCTCTCTGGGGGGCTGCGGTGTCAGCGTGCTTGACGACGATACGCAGGAAGCCTTGCCACTCATGGTGTGCCGGGACGTCGGCACGGTGTTCAGTTCCTTCTTCTGTCGCAAGCCCGCTGATGCGGCAGCAGCCGGTGCCCCGTAGAGACGAAAGCCTCCATGCGGTGCATAAAAAAAGGACGCCGCGGCGTCCTTTTTTTTCAAGCGGACGGTCAGCCCGCCAGCCTGGCTTTCAGCAGTTCCGTCAGCTGGGCCGGATTGGCCTTGCCTTTGGATGCCTTCATGGCTTGGCCGATCAGCGCGTTGATGGCTGCTTCCTTGCCGGCGCGGTACTGCTCCACCGATTTGGCGTTTGCCGCTAGCACTTCATCGACGATGGCTTCCAGGGCGCCAGAATCCGAGATCTGCTTCAGGCCCTTGGTATCGATGACGGTATCGACCAGGTGTTCGTCACTCGATTTGGCTTCCCACATGCCGGCGAAGACTTCCTTCGCCGCCTTGTTCGAGATCGTGCCGTCGGCGATACGCTTGAGCATGGCGGCCAGCTGCGCGGCGGAGACGGGCGCGTCGTCCAGGTCCACGCCTTCGCGGTTCAGGGTCGACGCCACGTCGCCCATCAGCCAGTTGGCGGCGGCCTTGGCATTTTCCTTGCCGGCCTTGTCGACCACGGCGACGAAATAGGTGGCCATGGCTTTCGATTGCGTCAGCACCAGCGCATCGTATTCCGGCAGCGCGTATTCGCTGATGAAACGCGCGCGCATGGCGGCCGGCAGTTCCGGCATCGAGGCCTTGACCGTGGCTATCCACTCTGGCGAGATGACCAGCGGCGGCAAGTCAGGGTCCGGGAAATAGCGGTAATCCTGGGCGTCTTCCTTGCTGCGCATTTCGCGCGTTTCCTTGCGGTCCGGATCATACAGGCGCGTTGCCTGCACGACCTTGCCGCCATCTTCGATCAGTTCGATCTGGCGGCGCACTTCGACGTGCACGGCTTCCTCGATGAAGCGGAAGGAGTTCAGGTTCTTGATCTCGCAGCGGGTGCCGAATTCCTTCTGGCCGACGGGGCGCACGGAGACGTTGACGTCGCAGCGGAACGAGCCTTCCTGCATGTTGCCGTCGCAAACGCCCAGCCACATGACCAGCGAGTGCAGGGCCTTGGCGTAGGCCACGGCTTCGGCGGCGCTGCGGATTTCCGGTTCCGAGACGATTTCCAGCAGCGGCGTGCCGGCGCGGTTCAAGTCGATGCCGCTCATGCCCGCATAGTCTTCATGCAGCGATTTACCGGCGTCTTCTTCCAGGTGGGCGCGCGTCAGGTTGACCGTCTTGGTGACGAATTCGCCATCCTTTTCATAGCCGAAGGTCAGCGCGCCGCCGATGACGACGGGGTCTTCGAACTGGCTGATCTGGTAGCCCTTGGGCGAATCGGGATAAAAATAGTTCTTGCGCGCGAAGACCGAGCGCGGCGCGACGGTGGCGCCCACGGCCAGGCCGAAGCGAATCGCGCGGTCGACGGCCTGCTTGTTCATCACCGGCAGCACGCCTGGCAGGGCCAGGTCGACAGGGCTGGCCTGTGTGTTGGCGTCGGCGCCGTACTTGATCGGCGAACCGCTGAAAATTTTGGATTCGGTCGTGAGCTGCACGTGGTTCTCAAGACCGATGACGACTTCCCATTGCATAGTGTTCTCGCTTTTTTTCTGGTGGCGCCGGCAAAGCGGCGCAAATATATATTTAGATGCCGGCAGGAGCGCGCGTATGCCAGTCCGTCACTTGCTGGAACTGGTGGGCCACGTTCAGCAGCTTGGCTTCGCCGAAGTAATTGCCGATGATTTGCAGGCCGACTGGGCGCTTGCCATTCTTGTCTCCCGCGCCGAAACCGCAAGGGATCGACATGCCGGGCAGGCCCGCCAGGCTGGTCGACAGGGTGTAGATGTCGGCCAGGTAGTTTGCGACCGGGTCGTCCGTCTTGTCGCCCAGGTCCCAGGCGACAGTCGGCGCGACGGGGCCCATGATGACGTCGCAGACGGCGTTCGGGCCATTCAGGACGGCGTCGAAATCCTGCGCGATCAGGCGGCGGATCTTTTGCGCCTTCAGGTAGTAGGCGTCGTAGTAGCCATGGCACAGCACATAGGTGCCGACCATGATGCGGCGCTGCACTTCCGGGCCGAAGCCCTGCGCGCGCGACTTCTTGTACATGTCCTGCAAGTCCTTGTACTCGGCCGCGCGGTGGCCGTAGCGCACGCCGTCGTAGCGCGACAGGTTCGACGACGCTTCGGCCGGCGCGATCATGTAGTAGGCGGGAATCGACAGGGCCGTGTTCGGCAGAGAGATGTCGACCAGGGTGGCGCCCAGTTTTTCATACTGCGCCAGCGCGCCGCGCACGGCCGCTTCCACGTCCTTGGCCAGGCCCTCGCCGAAATACTCGCGCGGCACGCCGATGCGCAAGCCTGTGAGAGGTTGATCCAGACTGCGCGAAAAATCTTCCGCCACGCCGCCTTGCTCCGGTGAGAGGCTGGTCGAGTCGCGTGCGTCGAAGCCTGCCATGGCGGTGAGCAGCAGGGCGCAGTCTTCGGCCGAGCGGGCCATCGGGCCGCCCTGGTCCAGCGACGAGGCAAAGGCGATCATGCCGAAGCGCGAGACGCGACCATAGGTTGGCTTGATGCCGGTGATGCCGCAAAAAGCGGCAGGCTGGCGGATCGAACCGCCCGTGTCGGTGCCGGTGGCCGCTGGCGTCAGGCCGGCTGCGACGGCGGCGGCCGAGCCGCCCGAGGAGCCGCCCGGCACGGCGTTCTTGTCCCACGGGTTCTGCACGGCGCCGAAGGCCGAGTTCTCGTTGCCGGAACCCATGGCGAATTCATCGCAATTGACCTTGCCCAGGGTGACCATGCCGGCCGCCTGGAATTTTTCCACCACGGTGGCGTCAAACGGGCTGGCGTAGTTGGCCAGCATTTTCGAGCCGGCCGTGGTGCGCCAGCCTTTCGTCACGAACAAGTCCTTGTGGGCGATCGGCACGCCCGTCAATGGCGTGGCTGTGCCGGCGGCGATGCGCGCATCGGCCTCGGCCGCTTGCGCCAGGGTCAGGGCACGGTCGACGTGCAGGAAGGCGTTCGAAGTGTCCGCTGCGATGCGGTCGAGGAAGTGCGTCGCCAGTGCAACGGCGGAAATTTCCTTGTTCTGCAAAAGCGTGGACAGCTGTTTGATGGATTTTGTATGCATGGCGTTTCTATTTTGATATTCGACGGGATGGCAAAAGCATGGAGCTGCGCAATTACTCGATCACTTTTGGCACCAGATAGAGTCCATCCTGGACTTTCGGCGCCACGGCCTGATAGGCGTCGCGGCGATTTTCTTCGGTGGCGATGTCTTCGCGCAAGCGCAGGGCGATATTGTCCATGTGGGCGGCCAGTGGGTGGCTCAGGGGGGCCACGCCATCGGTATTGACGGCTTGCATTTGTTCCGCCAGTGCAAAAATCTTGTTCAATTGGGCCAACGACGTGACGGCCTGATCGTCGGCCATTTCAAGTTGTGCCAGGTGGGCGATGCGTTTTACGTCGGAGAGTGTCAGGGACATGGCGAATGGCGCGGAGTGACGCGCATGAGTATTAAGTTGGCGTTTTGATAAAACGCGGGTATTTGCTGCCTTTTTGCTTACAAAAGCCGAGGAATGCCGCGTAAGTCGCGGCCGCAAGAGTCGCACTTTTCCATGGTTTTTGAGCAAATCGCATTCAAATTATAAGGTAGAATGGCGGGTTAATGCGTTGCCGGCGCTGATGGACCGCTGCCGCAGCATAGAAAAGATTGCGCAAGCGCCAAGTGACACCCGGGAAAATCGCCTTCATGGATTTTCAGGGGGCCTGAAAGCGCCCGCTTTGAAACTCCCCATAAACAGCTTTTGCGCAGCTCGATGCGCTACAGGACACTCATGTTTGGTTTTTTACGCAGGTATATCTCCACCGATCTGGCCATTGACTTGGGCACGGCCAACACCCTTATTTATGTGCGCGGCCTCGGTATCGTCCTGGACGAACCGTCCGTTGTCGCCATCCGCCAGGAAGGCGGTCCGAATGGCAAGAAGACCATTCAGGCAGTCGGCAAGGAAGCCAAGCAGATGCTGGGCAAGGTGCCGGGCAATATCGAAGCGATCCGTCCGATGAAAGATGGCGTGATCGCCGACTTCACCGTGACCGAGCAGATGCTCAAGCAATTCATCCGCATGGTGCACGACTCGAAATTCTTCCGTCCTTCGCCGCGCATCATCATTTGCGTGCCGTGCGGTTCGACCCAGGTCGAGCGCCGCGCGATCCGCGAATCGGCGCTGGGCGCCGGCGCTTCGCAGGTGTACCTGATCGAAGAACCGATGGCAGCGGCCATCGGCGCGGGCCTGCCCGTATCCGAAGCGACCGGCTCGATGGTGGTCGACATCGGCGGCGGCACCACGGAAGTGGGCATCATTTCGCTGGGCGGCATGGTCTACAAGGGTTCCGTGCGCGTGGGCGGCGACAAGTTCGATGAAGCCATCGTCAACTACATCCGCCGCAACTACGGCATGCTGATCGGCGAACAAACGGCCGAAGCCATCAAGAAGGCCATCGGTTCGGCTTTCCCTGGTTCGGAAGTGAAGGAAATGGAAGTCAAGGGCCGCAACCTGTCCGAAGGCATCCCACGTTCGTTCACCATTTCCAGCAACGAGATCCTCGAAGCGCTGACCGATCCGCTGAACAACATCGTCTCGGCCGTGAAGAACGCGCTGGAACAGACACCGCCGGAACTGGGCGCCGACATCGCCGAAAAAGGCATGATGCTGACGGGCGGCGGCGCACTGTTGCGCGACCTGGACCGCCTGCTGATGGAGGAAACCGGCCTGCCGGTGCTGGTGGCCGAGGACCCGCTCACCTGTGTGGTGCGCGGTTCCGGGATGGCTCTGGAGCGTATGGACAAGCTCGGCTCGATCTTCTCCTACGAATAATCTGACAGAAGGGCCGGAAACCAACTCCGGCCTTTTTTTGGTTTTGGCGCCGGCGTTCGACCGGGGCTTGCACGTTGGCGCACTGCGCCTGGCCTGATTATTGGAAGTCATGGAATACAGTCCTCCGCCACTTTTCAAACAAGGCGCCTCCGCCCGCGTCAAGATGATGGTGTTCGCCGGCATCTCTATCGCCCTGTTGCTGGTCGATTCGCGCATGCACGCCTTGACGGCCGTGCGCCAGGCAGTCGGCACGGTGCTGTATCCGGTGCAGATGGCGGCCCTGGTGCCGCGCGACGTGGCGCTTGGCGTCGGCAACTACTTTTCTTCGCTGTCCTCCCTGGAAAAACAGGTGCGCGAGCTGAAGCACGAACAAATCGCTTCGGCGCAGATCATGCAGCAGGCGCAGCTCAATATCGTTGAAAACAACCATTTGCGCAAATTGATGGAGGCGCGCGAAAGAGTTCCGGTCAAGACCATGATGGCTGAAGTCCTGTATGACACGCGCGATTCGGCCACGCGCAAGATCGTGCTGGACCGGGGCATCCAGAATGGCGTCGAATTGGGCCGTCCCGTGATCGACAACCTGGGCGTGGTGGGACAAGTCACGCGCGTGTTCCCGTTCACCTCGGAAGTGACCTTGCTGACCGATGAAGAACAGGCCATTCCCGTGCAGCTGCTGCGCAATGGCGTGCGCAGCGTGGCCATCGGCCGCGGCAAGTCCGGCACCATGGAGCTGCGCTTTACGGCCCCCACCGCCGACATCCAGATCGGCGACATCGTCATTACCTCGGGCCTCGACGGCCTGTATCCGGCCGGCCTGGCCGTGGCGCGCGTGACCCTGGTCGAGCGCAATGCGCACGGTCCATTTGGCCGCGTCGTGTGCCAGCCGCTGGCTGGCATCGAACGCAACACCCAACTGCTCATCTTGATGACGTCGCCGGAGATCCCACCGCGTCCGCCAGTCGAAGACGTCAAGACGGGCCGCAAGATCGCCGGCAAGATGGCACCCATCAAGGACCCGGCCGCTGCGGCAACCCCGCCCGCCACCACCACCCCGCCCGCCACCACCACCCCCGCGGCAAAACCGCCAGCCACGCCTGCCGCCGTGCCGAAACCGGCCGTGGTACCTGCCGCCGTGCCACCGAAGGAGGCGACACGATGAACCGCCCGCATTACATCCTGCTGCCGGTCAGCCCCCTGTTCATCGGTTTTTCCCTGCTGTGCGCTTTTCTGCTGAACCTGCTGCCATGGGGGCAGTTCGTCGGCGTGCCCGATTTCGTCGCCCTGGTGCTGGTCTTCTGGGGCATCCACCAGCCGCGCAAGGTCGGCATCGGCGTGGCGTTCTTCATGGGCTTGATGATGGACGTGCACGACTCGACCCTGCTGGGCGAGAATGCGCTGGCCTACACCTTGCTGTCCTACTTCGCCATCATGATGCACCGCCGCGTGCTGTGGTTCCCCATCCTGACGCAGGCGCTGCATGTGCTGCCGCTGCTGCTGCTGACGCAGGCGCTGCAATTGCTGACGCGCCTGATCGTCTCGGGTCGTTTCCCCGGCTGGCTCAATTTCATCGAGAGCTTCGTGGCCGTCGCCCTGTGGCCCTTCGTCACGTGGATCTTGCTGGCACCGCAGCGCCGCGCCGTGGACCGCGACCATAACCGGCCGATTTGACGGGCGCCTGTCATGACTGAACTTAAGAATACCGAGCGCGAACTGCATTTTTTCCGCATGCGCCTGACCATCCTGGGCGCGCTCGTCTTCGTCTGCTTTTCGCTGCTGCTGGCGCGCTTCATCTGGCTGCAGGTGATCAAGCACGAGGACTATGCGACCAAGGCCGAAGACAACCGCATCGCCGTGGTGCCCATCGTGCCCACGCGCGGCCTGATCCTCGACCGTAACGGCGTGGTATTGGCGCGCAATTACTCGGCCTACACGCTGGAAATCACGCCATCGAAATTGAGTGCCAGCCTCGATTCGGTGATCGACGAGCTGTCGACCCTGGTGCAGATCGACATCAAGGACCGCCGCCGCTTCAAGAAGCTGCTGGAAGACTCGAAGAATTTTGTCAGCGTGCCGCTGCGCACGCGCCTGACGGATGAAGAAGTGGCCCGCTTCACGGCGCAGCGTTTCCGCTTCCCCGGCGTGGAGGTGCAGGCGCGCTTGTTCCGCCAGTATCCGATGGGCGAGGTGGCGTCGCACGTGGTGGGTTTCATCGGCCGCATCAACCGCAATGAAGCCAAGGCGCTGGAAGAGGGCGAAGATGCAGCCAACTACAATGGCACCGACCATATCGGCAAGGAAGGCCTGGAAAAAAGCTACGAAAAGCAGCTGCATGGCACCACCGGCTACGAAGAAGTGGAAGTGTCGGCCGGCGGGCGCGCCATGCGTACCCTGTCGCGCACGGCAGCGACGCCTGGCAACAATCTGATCCTGTCGATTGACATCGAACTGCAAAAAGTGGTCGAGGAAGCGTTTGGCGAATGGCGCGGCGCGGCCGTGGCGATCGACCCGGCCACGGGCGACATCCTGGCCTACGTCTCCAAGCCCGGCTACGATCCGAACCTGTTCGTCGACGGCATCGACCAGCAAAGCTGGAATGAACTCAATACTTCGCTGGACCGGCCGATGGTCAACCGTCCCCTGTCCGGCACCTACGCGCCAGGTTCGACCTTCAAGCCCTTCATGGCGCTGGCCGCACTCGAATTGGGCAAGCGCACGCCGAGCCAGTCGATCTCCGATCCTGGCTTCTTCATCCTGGGTGGCCACACCTTCCGCGACGACAAGGTGGGTGGCCATGGCACGGTGGACATGCACAAGTCCATCGTCGTTTCGTGCAATACCTATTACTATCAGCTGGGCCGCGACATGGGCATCGATGCCATTCACGACTTCATGAAACCGTTCGGTTTCGGCCAGTTGACGGGCATCGACCTGAATAATGAAAAGACGGGCGTGCTGCCGTCGATGGAATGGAAGCGCAACCGCTTCAAGACGCCACAGCAGAAAAAATGGGTGGGCGGCGACACGATTTCGGTGAGTAACGGCTCCGGCTACAATTCCTATACGCCGCTGCAGATCGCCCACGCGACAGCCAACCTGGCCAATAACGGCGTAGTGATGAAACCGCATCTGGTGAAGATCATCGAAGACGCCGCCACGCGCGCGCGTACCCTGACGGTACCGAAGGAAAGCTACCGCATCGCGCTCAAGCAGGAAAACATCGACATCATCAAGCGCGCCATGGTGGGCGTGACCAGCGAACAGGGCGGCACGGCCGCGCGCATCTTTGCCGGCGTGCAGTACACGGTGGGCGGCAAGACGGGCACGGCGCAGGTGGTGGGCATCAAGAAAAACGAGAAGTACAACGCCAAGCTGTTGGCCGAACGCCTGCGCGACAATGCCTTGTTTACTGCCTTCGCACCGGCCGACAAGCCGCGCATCGCGATTGCCATCGTGGTGGAAAACGCGGGCTTCGGCGCCGGCGTGGCTGCGCCGATCGCGCGCAAGGCGCTCGACTACTACCTGCTGGGCAAGCGCCCGAGCGACAAGGAAAAAGACACTACCAAGGTGCCCAAGGAAGATGTCGACGAAGTGCGCACCCTGGAAGAAATCACTGACGAGCAGGCTGCCCCGGCGGCGCCTGCCAGACAACAATGAAACGTTTGTCATTACGAGAGGCGCTCGCTATGGCGGCGCGCCAGACCACAAGGCAATAAGGAAGCACATGCCCATTAACGAGAGGCGCTCGCTGTGGCGGCGCGCCAAACCCTATCTGGCGGTGTTCGATCCGCCGCTGATGATCATCATTCTGATGCTGCTGTGTACCAGCCTGCTGACCCTGTATTCGGCCAGCATCGGCATCCCCGGCAAGATCGAGGACCATTTGCGCAACATCCTGTTGTGCTTTTTCGTCATGTGGGTGGCGGCCAACGTCACGCCGCAGATGATGATGCGCATCGCCGTGCCCGTGTATACGGTATCGGTGATACTGCTGGTGGCCGTGGCGCTGTTCGGTACCATCAAGCTGGGCGCGCGGCGCTGGCTGCATATCGGCGTGATCGACATCCAGCCCTCCGAATTCCTGAAGATCGCCACGCCGCTGATGCTGGCCTGGTTCTTCCAGCATAATGCGGGCGCCCTGCGCTGGAAATCGTTCCTGATGGCGGCCGTGCTGTTGCTGGTGCCTGTCTACCTGATCGCGCGCCAGCCCGACCTGGGCACGGCATTGCTGGTGGTGGCGGCCGGCTTTACTGTCATCTTCCTGGCCGGCCTGTCGTGGAAGGTGCTGGCCGGCTTGCTGATCACCTTTGTTTCCTGCCTGCCGATCGCCTGGTCGCACCTGCATGATTACCAGCGCGACCGCGTGATGATGCTGATCGACCCGACCAAGGACCCGCTGGGCAAGGGCTTCCATATCATCCAGTCCATCATCGCCATCGGTTCCGGCGGCATGACGGGCAAGGGCTGGACGCACGGCACGCAGGCCCACCTGGAATTCGTTCCGGAGCGCACGACCGATTTTATTTTTGCCGTATATTCCGAGGAATTCGGCCTGGTGGGTAATTTGATCCTGATGCTGATGTATTTGCTGCTGGTGGGACGGGGGATGATGATCGCCGCCAACGCCCCCAGTTTTTTCACTCGCCTGCTGGCAGGAGCGATAACAATGATTTTCTTTACGTATGCGTTTGTCAACATGGGCATGGTCAGCGGCATTGTGCCAGTGGTCGGCGTTCCCCTGCCTTTCCTCAGCTATGGCGGCACCGCGCTGCTGACCCTGGGCGTGGCCACCGGTATCCTGATGAGCATCCAGCGTCATCGCAAGCTGGTGCAGACCTGATGCGCGCGCCTTTCGACACTCTCGCCATGCGCGGGTTGAGCCTGGCCGCTTTGCTGACCCTGGCCGCCTGCGGCACCACGCCGCACAAACCCGCATCGAATAACGTGCCGCTGCCGTCAGGCGGCAAGGTCAAGTCCCCCGTGCGCCAGGACCCCACCTTGCCGGCGCTGCCGGCGGCCGGCTCCGGGCGCGGCGGCTACTACAAGGATGACGGCCCGGGCGACAATCCACCAGCCAACCTGCGCGACGTGCCCGATGCGGAAGTGCGCAACGAGCCGTATTCGACGCGCTCGAACCGTCCTTACGTCGTGTTTGGCAAAACCTACACGCCGATCACCGATAATGAACCGTTCAAGCAGAAGGGCACGGGCACCTGGTATGGCAAGAAATTCCATGGACAGCGCACTTCGTCGGGTGAAATCTACGATATGTACAAGATGACGGCGGCCCATCCGACCTTGCCGATTCCGTCGTATGCGCGCGTGACGAGCATCGACAGTGGCGAGCAGGTGATCGTGCGCATCAATGACCGTGGTCCCTTCCACGCCACGCGCGTCATCGACGTGTCCTACACGGCGGCGCTGAAACTGGGATTCCTGGGCAAGGGCAGCCACCAGGTGGTGGTCGAACGGTTGCTGCCGGCCGATATCGATGCCATCCTGGCTGCTCGCGCGGCGCCCAAGCCGGTGCCTTCCGTGGTGGCTATCTCCATAGATACGCCGGTGGAAACGGGCGCCGTGGTGCAGCCGGAAGTGTCGACGCAGATGCTGCCCGTCGATGCGACGGTGGCCATGCCTGCACCGGCGGCGCTGGCCAGCGGCTTCTATTTGCAGCTGGGCGCCTATTCGCGCGCCGACAATGCGGAAACGGGGCGTTCGCGCCTGGCGCCATACGCGGCGGCCCTGGGGACGCTTGGGGTGGTGCAGGCCGGAAACCTGTTCCGCCTGTACGGCGGACCGTTCTCCAGCCGTGCCGACGCGGCACGCGCGGCAGCGAATTTACCTGAGTCGACGGGTATCAAGCCCATCGTCATCCAACGCTAGGCGCGCCTGACGGTGCAAAGCACCTGATAAAACCGTAGCGAGCGGCAGCGATTTGTGGCTAAGAAGCGCAGCTGTGCTGGAGCACAGCGAGCATCGCAGGCCGCAAAGCGCAGTAGGTTTAGTCAGGTGCTTATTTGCAGTTGCGCAGTTCCTGGTCCGGGAACTGCGTTTTGATTCTCTCCAGCTGCGTGCGCGTGGCGGCGTCGAGGTCGCGGAACTGGTAAGCGAGCTGCTTGCTGGCGCTGTAGCGCGGCGCGATGCGGGCGCTGTGCACGCCCTGCTTGTTGAGCGATGCCAGCTGGCTTTGCGCGCTGGTTTCCGACTTGAACACGCCCAGTGAAATGCCCCAGCGCAGTGGGCTGCCTTCATTCATGATGAAGTAATTCGTCACGCCCAGCTGCTTCAATTCACCGGCCTTGCGGTCGGCGCCTTCCTTGCTGCCCTGCGGCGGGATGTACACCATGTAGCTGGAAATCTCCTGGCCGGCCACGTTGCGGCGCGACTGCCGGTCGCCCAGGTCCAGCGCTGCCACTTGCGCCTCGAAGCGGCGCCCGTCAGCCAGCAGGAAATTACCCACTTCCGTGCAGGCATACGATGGCGGTGGCGCCGGTGCGGCCGCCGCCGTCGCGCCCTCTTCGGCGGCGGGCGCCGTGGCCTGCTCCTGCGTCAGCAAGGTGAGCTTGCCGGCCTGCAGCTGGTTTTTCAGGCGCGCCGGTTCGCGCGTCTCGGTGCGAAAACTGCCCAGATAACCCTGGCCGATGGCCAGCACCAGCAGGTTGACGCCGGCCAGCAGCCAGAAGACAAATTTCAGCATACGTGGTTTCCTTGTGTTCCTGCGGTCCCGGCGCGTGCGGCCGCCTGCAGGCCGAGCATGACGATATTGTCCACCAGATGCAGCGGTACCGCCAGTGCCAGGGCCGGTGCGATACGTGGCGCGGCGCCGCCTGACAATAAACAGGCGCTGGCGCCGTGCATGCGCACGGCCCGTTCGATGGCGCCCGCCTGCGCCGCCAGGCAGCCGGAGAGGATGGCGTCGTCCGTGTTGTCGGCAAAGCCGGCCGGTAGCATGGCGTCGCCGGCGATTTGCGGCAGCTGCGCCGTGTTGCGCGCCAGCGAGCTGGCCATCAGTCCGAGTCCCGGCAAGATCATCCCGCCGAGGAAAATGCCATCGGCCGTGATGGCGTCGATGGTGGTGGCGGTGCCGCAATTGGCGACGATGACCGCCTGGCCAGGCGCCAGTGCCCGCGCGCCGATGGCGGCGGCAAAACGGTCGCAGCCCAGTTGCGACGGCGTGCGGTAGCCGTTCGTCAGCCCGGCCAGCTGTGGCAGCGAGGCAAAGTCACGGGCAACGACCGGCAGCATGGCGCGCAGGTGCATGCCGATGACGCTGCCTGCCACGTTCGACAGCAGCGCTTCGCTGATGGAAAGTGCGGCCCACTGCGTGGCCAGCGTGTCGAGCTGCGCATGCGTGACGGCGCCGCTGGCCAGCCAGCCGCCGACGGCACTTTCGGTAGCCACGAGTGCCCATTTGATGCGCGTATTGCCGGCGTCGATCAGCAGTAGCATGTACTTACTCCCCGGTCAGGCGCAAGGACACGTCGCCCGACATGATTTCCTGCAGGCCGCCATCGGTGCGCAGCAGCAGGCGGCCCAGGTGATCCACGCCGGCGGCCACGCCTTGCTGCAGCAACTGCCCGTTGTCGAGGATTTTCACGTGTTGGTCCTGCCAGGCGTGCAGCAGGTTCCAGCGTTCGGCAAAGGGCGCGAAGCCCGTGTCGTCGAATTCTGCCAGCACGCCGGCCAGGCGGCTGAGCAGAGCCGCCACCAGCGTATTGCGTTCCATCTGCGCCAGCCAGGGCACGGCCGAGACGCTGCGGCCAATCTGCCGTTCCAGCGCATCGGGCATCAGCAGATTGATGCCGCAGCCGATCACGGCCCACACGCTGCCATCGGCTGCCTGCTGCGTCTCGACGAGGATGCCGGCCAGTTTATGGCCATCTTTGAGCAGGTCGTTCGGCCACTTCAAATGCACCGGCACGCCCAGCGCCGTCATGCTTTCAGCCAGCGCCACGCCGACGGCCAGCGGCAGGCCGACCAGCTGATGCAGCGGTCCCTTGAAGCGCCAGGCCAGTGAGAACATCAGGCTGGCGTCCGCCTGCGACACCCAGGGCCGCCCGGCACGTCCCCGTCCGGCCGTCTGCTGGCCGGCGATGCGCAGGGTGGGTCCGGTCAGGGTGGCGCAGCGCGCCAGCAGGTCGGCGTTGGTCGATCCCGTTTCGTCGACCACTTCAATGGCCACGTGGGCGGCGCCCGTGGCGCAATGGGCGGCGATGGCCGCGCTGTTCAGATCTGAGTGCTTCGTCATGGGGAGAGTAAGTTTTTTACTGGCTGTCGCCGGATGGCTTGCTGCGCGCCTTGTGCGGCGCGTTGGCGAAGGCCTGGTCGTAGACGGCATTGGGCAGTGCGCGCAGCAGCTTGGCAACGACGCCCATTTGCCACGGGATCACGCGGTAGCTGTCACCGTCGGCGATGGCGCGCGCGGCGCGCACGGCGAATTTTTCGGCTGGCATCAGGAAGGGCATGCGGTAGGCGTTGTGGCGCGTCATCGGCGTGTCGATGTAGCCGGGCGTGATGGTGACGACCTTGATGCCGGCCGGCTTGAGTTCCAGGCGCAGCGATTCGCAGTAGCTGATGACGGCGGCCTTCGAGGCGCCGTAGGCTTCGGCGCCGGGCAGGCCGCGGATGCCGGCCACGCTGCCGATGCCCACCAGGCGTCCGCTGCCGCGGGTTTTCATGGCGGCGATGAAGGGGGCGAAGGTGGCAACGGTGGCCGTGACATTGATGGCCATCAAACGCGCGAAGGCATCGAGGTCTTCCGCGTGTTCGGTCAAGGTACCGTACGACACGCCGGCGCTGGCGATGACGACGTCGATGCGCCCGGCGTAGCCGATGAAGTCTTGCGCCGCGCTTTTCAGGGCGTCGTGGTCGCACACATCGACGGCGTAGGCGCGGTGGCGTTCAGGGTGGGGCAGGGAGGCGATCAGTTGCTGCAGGGTCTCGCCGCGGCGCGCCAGCAAGCCCAGTTGGGCTCCCTGGCGCGCGTACTGCAGCGCCAGGGCGGCGCCCAGTCCGCTCGACGCGCCCGTGATGAAAACGCGTTGCATCAGGCGATGCCCGGGCGCGCCAGGGAAGTGGCCATGCTTATTTCTTTTCCGCTTTGGCTTTCGCGACCAGCACGTCCATCACGCTGAGCGCCTGGATGTTCAGCTGCTCTTCGTTCTTTGCCGACTTGCTGCCTTGATCGGCCTGCGAAGGCGAGGTGATGTAGCGGCCATCGATGGCGATCATGGGCCAGAACGTCACGTTGTAGCCCTGCATCATGGCGTCCGCGCGGCGCACGCGGGCCGAGATACCCATCGAACGATAAGTGTCGATGAATTTCTGGCGGTCCACGCCCTGTTTGGCGACGAAGTCGAATACGGCGTCGTCGGTGGCCAGGCGGTTGCGTTCCACGTGCATGGCGTGGAAGACGCTGGTGTGCAGCTTGTCGAGCAGGCCCATGGCTTGCAGGGTGAAGAACAGCCGCTGCTGCGGCGCCACGCTGTCATCGCGCGACACGTGCACGCGCTTGAAGACGATGTTGTCGCCCTGCTTCTTGACCCAGGCCGCCAGTTGCGGTTCGAGCACGTTGCAATGCGGGCAGTAATAGGCGAAAAATTCCGTCACTTCGATTTTCTTGCCCGATTCCGTCGCCTGCGGCGTGGCCAGGGTTTCGTATTCGACGCCGTTCTTCGGCTCGGCCGGCGAGGCCGACGCGCCCATGGCTGCAGTGCACAGGGCGGCGGCGAACAGGATTTTCTTCAGAAAACGCATGCTGGTTCCTTATTTTTGGTTGCGGACGACGGCGACATCGATGCCATTTTCAGACAGCTTGGTGCGCGCGCGGTTCATCGATTCGAGCTGGTTGAACGGTCCGATGCGCACGCGGTGCAGCACGCCGGCATCGGTGCTGCGGTCACTGATGGCCGCTTCGAAGCCCAGCAGCGCCAGTTTGCCGCGCGTGCTTTCGGCGTCCGACATGTCATGGAAGGCGCCAGCCTGCAGATAATAAATCCATTTGTCGCTGGCTGCATCGGCCTTGCTTTCGGCTTTCACGTCAGCCTTGGCTTGCGCTGCGGGCGCGGCCGCTGGCGTTTTCGGTGCCGGCTTGTCCTTCAATGTGCCGATCAATTCCTGCAGCGCGTCCGGCGGCGGTGCCTTCGGCTGCTGTGCGGTGGTGGGCGCCGGCGCAGCTGGCTGCGTCGGCGTGACGATCTCGCGTGGCTCCTTGGAGAAGTCGCGCGCCGCTTCCTTGGCCGCTTCCTTGTTGCCGTACATCGGCTTGTTCGGGTCAGCGATCTGCCCGGCCGTCGGTTCGGCCGATTTGCCGGCCTTGCCCGACTTGTCGGTGAAGGGCGAGGCGCCCTTGGTGATCACCAGGGCGACCACCACGGCGATGCCCAGGCCGATGACCAGGCCGATGATGATGCCGACCAGGGTATTGCCCTGCTGGCGCCGGGTCGAAGAGAAGCGGGAGGTGTAAGAGGAAGCGTGATTCATTGACGGTTTGACCTTCGCGATTACATTTTGTTTGGCGCGGACACGCCGATCAGTGCCAGGCCGTTGCGCAGTACCTGGCGCGCGGCGATGACGAGGGCCAGGCGGGCCATCTTGACGGCTTCGTCCTCGACCAGCACCTTTTCAGCGAAGTAGAAGCTGTGCAGGTTGGCGGCCAGGTCGCGCAGGTAGAAGGCAACTTGATGCGGTCCCAGTTCCGCTTGCGCGCGCGCCAGCATTTCCGGGTAGGCGGCCAGGGTCGCCAGCAAGGTCGCTTCGGTTGGTGCCGTTAACGGAGACAAATCGGGCGACAAGTCGACGTCGTTGAAAATGCTTTCATCGCCAGCCCAGTTTTCCAGGATGCGGCAGATGCGCGCATGCGCGTACTGCACGTAATACACCGGGTTTTCATCGGTGGTTTTCAGCGCCACGTCGACATCGAAGACGAATTCCGTATCGGCCTTGCGCGAGATCAGGAAGAAGCGCACGGCGTCGCGACCCTTGGCGATGTCGCCGCCGCCCGACCATTCGATCAGGTCGCGCACGGTCACGTAGGAGCCGGCGCGCTTCGAAATCTTGACTTCTTCGCCGTCCTTCATGACGGTGACCATCTTGTGCAGCACGTAGTCGGGGTAGCCTTGCGGGATACCCATGTCGACCGCCTGCAGGCCGGCGCGCACGCGCGCGATGGTGCCGTGGTGGTCGCTGCCCTGGATATTGATGGCCTGCACGAAGCCGCGCTGCCATTTCACCAGGTGATACGCCACGTCCGGCACGAAATACGTGTAGGTGCCGTCGGTCTTGCGCATGACGCGGTCCTTGTCGTCGCCGAAGTCGGTGGTGCGCAGCCACAGCGCGCCATCCTGCTCGTAAGTGTGGCCCGCCTTGACCAGCGTTTCGACCGCGCTATTGACCTTGCCATCCGCGTACAGCGAGGATTCGAGGTAGTAATTGTCGAACTTCACGCCGAAGGCCTGCAAGTCGATATCCTGCTCGTTGCGCAGGTAGGTGACGGCGAAGGGACGGATCGAATCGATGTCGTCGATGTTGCCATTGGCCGTGGCGGGCAAGCCATCGCTGGCCGAGACGGTCTTGCCGGCCTTGAAGTCGTTGGCGATATCGGCGATGTAGTCGCCGTTGTAGGCAGGTTCCGGCCATTCGGCGTCGCCCGGCTTGAAGCCGCGCGCGCGCGCCTGTACGGAATTGGCCAGGGTCTGGATCTGCACGCCCGCGTCGTTATAGTAGAACTCTCGCGTCACCTTGTAGCCTTGCGCGTCGAACAGCGAGGACAGGGCGTCGCCCAGGGCCGCCTGGCGGCCGTGGCCCACGTGCAGCGGGCCGGTCGGGTTGGCCGAGACGAATTCCAGGATGACCTGCTTGCCGGCGCCTGCCGTGCTGCGGCCATAGCTGTCGGCTTCGCTCAGGATGGTCTTCACCACGGCTTGCTTGGCGGCGGCGGAGACGCGCACGTTGATGAAGCCGGGGCCGGCGATTTCCACTGCCTCGATCAGGCCCTGGCCAGCCGGGTTGGCCAGCACGGCCGTGACGATGGTTTGCGCCAGTTCGCGGGGATTCTGTTTCAGCTGCTTGGCCAGTTGCATGGCGATGTTGCAGGCGACATCGCCATGCGATGCATCGCGTGGTCGCTCGAGCACCACGGATGGCGTCAGCGAAGTGCCGGCCAGGACGGGAGCGAGGGCGGCCTGGAACAGGGCGATGATTTCTTGTTTCTGTTGGGCGAGCATGAGCAGGATGGCGGTGGAACCGCGTTAAGAATGAATAGAATGAATCAAAAAGCAAAACGGACGGCCAGTACCCAAGCCGCCCAGACTGCGTCAATTATACTGGTTTGCCGACGGGAACAATACGCTTGCCGGCAAGGTCCCCGTGCCGGCGCATTTCACGATATTATCAGGACAACATGCCCATGTTGGTGCATGAAAACATCAGCATGGCGCATTCTGCTTGTATATATGCAGTTTTTTGCCGCAAATTGCCCATATCGCTGCAATCGCTTGGGCCAGAGGGCGCCACAAACGCTACAATCGACCCTTTATTGATGACGCGCGGCCGCGTATTTGCTTTCATGCCGCCAGCCGCGCGCAGCCACACCGGATAATTATGAACAAGCGCCCCACGCTGAAATTGAAAACCAAGCCGGCGCCAGGCCAGGCTCCTGCCCCTGCCGCACCGAAATTGCGTCCCAGCTACCATCCCGACCTGAAACCGGTCTTGCAGCCAGGCTTCCAACCCGATTTGCGCGCCGACTCGCTGGCGTTTTGCCTGCTGGGCGCCGCCAATGCCGTGGCGCAAGTGCGCACGGGCACGGCTCTGCCGCAGGCGCTGGCCAAGGTGTTTGCGCAATCGAACGCCAACCCGCAGGCGCGCGGCGCCATCCAGGATATTTCCTACCGCACCATGCGCCAGCTGGGCCGCAGCGAAACCCTGGTTGGCCTGATGACGTCGAAGGCGCCTGAGCCGCCGATGCTCGCTGCGCTGCTGTGCTGTGCGTTGTCCTTGATGTCGGCCGAGCCGGGCGAGCAGCCGTACGAAGAATTCACGGTGGTCGACCAGGCTGTCACGGTGGCCACCTCGCACCCTGACCTGGCGCATGCCAAGGGCATGGTGAATGCCGTTTTGCGGCGTTTCTTGCGCGAGCGCAAGTCCTTGCTGGAAGCGGCCCTGCAGCAACCATTGGCGCAATGGAATTATCCGCAGTGGTGGATCGACTCGCTGCGCCTGGCCTATCCGCGCGACTGGCAAGCCATTCTGACGGCCGGCAATGCCGTGCCGCCACTGACCCTGCGCGTGAATCGCCGCAAGAGCACGGTCGAAGCGTACCTGGCCGTGCTGGCCGAGGCGGGCATCGCTGCGCGCCAGGTGGGACCGTTTGCCGTGCGCCTGGACAAGCCCATCGGCGTGGCGCTGATTCCCGGCTTCGAGCAGGGCGTCGTCTCCGTGCAGGATGCCGGCGCGCAACTGGCCGCGCCATTGCTGGATTTGCAGGATGGCATGCGCGTGCTGGACGCCTGCGCGGCACCGGGCGGCAAGACCTGCCACATCCTCGAGCTGGCCGACGTGCAGGTCACCGCCATCGATGCGGACGCCAAGCGCCTGCCGCGCATCGCGGAAAACCTCGAGCGCCTGGGCCTGGAAGCCACCTTGAAGGCGCAGGATGCGCAATCGAGCGCGTGGTGGGACGGCCAGCAGTACGACCGCATCCTGGCCGACGTGCCGTGCACGGCCTCGGGTATCGTGCGTCGCCATCCCGACATTCGCTGGTTGCGCCGCAAGGGCGACGCGTTCCAACTTGCAACACTTTCCTCCAAAATTCTGGACAACCTGTGGCAGATGCTGCGCCCCGATGGTAAATTGCTATTCGTGACATGTTCATTGTGGCCGCAAGAGTCCGAGGCACAGGCGGCGGCATTTGCGGTGCGCAATAATGCGACCCGTTTGACAGCGCCTGGCCAGCTGTTGCCGACCGGCAGCGCGGAGCAGGACCATGACGGTTTGTTCTATGCGCTATTCCAAAAAAATGCGGCTTGAGCGATTCGTCGAACCTTTTCCTACGGACACCACCGGCACACTTGTGACAACACGACTCTTCCGACTCCTGGCCCTGCTGCTGATGCTGGCATGTACCATGCCACGCGCGCATGCCGCCGATATGGTCGAGATCACCCGTGCCTACATCGAGGCTAGCGAGGAGGGCTACAAGCTGGCCGCCACGTATTCCTTCGAGCTCAATCACGATCTCGATGATGCCGTGCAGCATGGCGTGCCGCTGTATTTCACGACGGAAATCGAACTGACCCGGCCCCGCTGGTACTGGTTCGATGAAAAAGCCATCGTGGCACGCCAGACCAGCAAGCTGTCGTACAACGTGCTGACGCGCCAGTATCATGTGTCGGGCGGTGGCTTGCAGCAAAGCTTCCCCACCCTTGACGATGCGCTATTCCTGATCCGCCGTCCCAGCCGCTGGCTGGTGGCGCGGCGCGGCGAGCTGAAAGTGGGGCAGACGTACAACGTCACCTTGCGCATGGGCATGGACCGCGACTACCTGCCCAAGCCGATACAGGTCAATGCCTTCAATAACAGCGACTGGCGCCTGGCTTCGAATAAAAAAACCTTCTTGTATACGGCGGAGTAGTGAGTCAAGCATTGCGCTATCTGCTAGTGGTGGGCGGCGGCATTGTCAGTATCCTGCTGTTCCTGCTGGCGTCGGCTTCCGACAATTCCGGCTTTTTCGACCGCTATTACACCTGGCTGCTGGGCCTGAACGCCGCCGTGGCCGTGTCCCTGCTGACGCTGGTGGGCATTTCCCTGGGCCGCCTGTACGCACGCTACAAGAGCGGCAAGTTCGGCTCCAAGCTGATGACACGCCTGGTGATGCTGTTCGCCGCCGTCGGCATCCTGCCGGGCCTGGTTATTTTCCTTGTCTCCGTGCAATTCGTTTCCCATTCCATCGAGTCCTGGTTCAACGTCAAGATCGAAGCGGCGCTGGAATCGGGGATTGAGTTGGGCCGTGCCGGCCTCGATGCGGCCCTGGTCGAGCTGGACCAGCGGGGCCACAAGGCGGTCGATGAACTGGACGCCGACCCGGTGGCCGGTCCGGCTGTGCTGACCAGCCTGCTGCGCGAAGAGGGCATGCAAAATGTCATGCTCGTCAGCCGCGACGGCGTACTGCTGGCCAGCGCCGGGCCGCACAGCGCGGCCGACTTGCCCACGCCGGCCATGCTGGTGCAAGCGGCCTTGCCGGCCGGCTATGCCTCCGCCGAAGGGGGCCTGGAGTTGCACAACGATGGCACGGAGTCGGGCGGCGGCGGTTTCCGCGCGGGCACGCCGGCATCGCTGGAAACGGCGGCCAGCCTGCGCCTGCGGGTGCTGGTGGCCGTGCCGGGCCCCTCCGTTTCGCCCCGCTACCTGCAACTGCTGCAAGCGGTGCCGCCCAAGCTGGCGACGAATGGCGAAGTGCTGCGCGCCGCCTACAGCGAATACAAGGAACGTTTCGTCGCGCGCGTGGGCTTGCGCAAGATGTACATGGAGATCCTCACCTTGACCTTGCTGCTGGCCATTTTTGGCGCCATCGGCAGCGCTTTCCTGATCGCGGGTAACCTGGCCCAGCCCCTGCTGCTGCTGGCCGAAGGCACGCGCGCCGTGGCCGAGGGCGACCTGTCGCCGCGCCCCATCGTCGCCACCAAGGATGAACTGGGCACCCTGACGCAGTCGTTCAACATCATGACGCGCCAGCTGCTCGATGCGCGCACGGCAGTGGAAAGTAACCGCGCCGCGCTGCAAAACGCCAAGGCCCACCTGGAATCGGTGCTGGCGAACATGTCGGCCGGCGTGATGGTGCTCGACGGCGATTTCAAGCTGGTGACCTGCAATGAGTCGGTCGAGCGCATCCTGCAGCATTCGGGCATGAGCATGGTGGGCCAGCCGCTGGTGCATATTGCTGGAATGGAAGAGTTTGGCGGCGCCATCATCAGTGCCTTCACGGCGCAAAGCGCGCAATCGGCCTCGGGCCGCAACCAGCAGCGCCTGCACTGGCAGCGCCAGATCGAGATTCCGCGCCGCCTGGGCAGTAGTGCCGACGAGCACGACATCACCTTGCTGGCGCGCGGTTCGCGCCTGCCGCTGGAGTCCGGCAGCGGCTACATCGTCGTCTTCGATGATATTTCCGACGTCATTTCTGCGCAGCGCTCGATCGCCTGGGGCGAGGTGGCGCGCCGCCTGGCGCATGAAATCAAGAATCCGCTCACGCCCATCCAGCTGTCGGCCGAGCGACTGCAGATGAAGCTCGAAGGCAAGCTGGAACAGCCCGATGCCGACCTGCTCAGCCGCGCCACCACCACCATCGTCAAGCAGGTCGATGCGATGAAGCGCATGGTCGATGACTTCCGCGACTATGCGCGCACGCCGCCGGCCGTGCTCACGCCGTTGCGCTTGAACGAACTGATCGAAGAGATCCTGAACCTGTACTTGCGCGGCGATGATGGCGACATCATCCACCCGCAACTGGCGCCGAATCTGCCGATGGTGATGGGCGATCCGACCCAGTTGCGGCAGGTGATCCATAACTTGCTGCAGAACGCGCAGGACGCCATGGCCGACCTGCCGCCGGACTCGCCGCATCCGCGGATTGACGTAAGGACGGAAGCAATTCATTATCGCAGTGCGGACGGTGGCGTGAATATCGCCGTGCGGCTGGCCATCACCGACAATGGCCCTGGTTTCGCGCCAAAAATCCTGGCGCGCGCGTTCGAGCCCTATGTGACGTCGAAGGCGCGCGGTACGGGATTGGGCCTGGCGATGGTAAAGAAAATTATCGATGAACATGGCGGACGCATCGATATCGAGAACCGGGTCGACGGCAATGGCGCTTCGGTGGTCATTTTGCTGTTAAAGTTAGCTCCCGACACTCCTGCCCAGGAATTCCTGGCGTGAGGGTCTGGTTTAGTATTTAAAACACTAATAAAATCATAGCTGTCCGCCGTGTGCATCTTGTGCGCGAGGGCCGGCGAAATGAGGAAGGCAAGACACGAATGGCAAACATACTCGTAGTGGATGATGAAATGGGTATCCGTGAGTTGCTCTCGGAAATATTGGGTGACGAAGGACATGCTATCCAGCTGGCCGAAAATGCGCAGCAGGCGCGTGAAGCGCGTGCCGCCGGTGCGCCGGATCTGGTACTGCTGGATATCTGGATGCCCGACACCGATGGCGTGACCCTGCTCAAGGAATGGCAGCGTGACGGCTTGCTGACCATGCCGGTGATCATGATGTCGGGCCACGCCACCATCGATACGGCGGTCGAGGCGACGCGCATCGGTGCCATGAACTTCCTGGAAAAACCGATTGCCCTGCAAAAACTGCTGAAAGCGGTCCAGCAAGGCTTGACGCGGGCACAGGAAACCGTGCGCGCGCCGAGCGTGGCGCCGCGTCCCGTGGCACCCGTGGTGGTCGAGGAAAGCAGCCATCCCGTGCCCAGCTTTGGCGGCAGCGCGCCGCAACAACTGATGGTGCGCCCAGGCATCGCCGTACCGGCAGTGGCCGAAGGCCATGGCTACAACCTGTCGTTCGACTTGCCGCTGCGCGAGGCACGCGACGCGTTCGAGCGCATGTACTTTGAACACCACCTGGGCCGCGAAGGCGGCAGCATGACCCGCGTGGCGGAAAAAACGGGCCTGGAACGCACCCATTTGTACCGCAAGCTGAAACAGCTGGGTGTCGAACCGGGCAAGCTGGCCAAGAAAAGCCTGTGACGGCAGCCGTGCGGCGTCCGACGCCGCTGACCCTGGTCAGCGGTGGACGCGCCGCCGAGCGCGAGGCAGCCATCGCGCGAGCCTTGGCGCCGGACGAGCCGACCGCCGTGATCCTCGAGGGATTGGCCGATGGCAACGCCGTCCTGGCCGACCTGGCCGAGCAAGTTCCCCCTTCTCTTTCGTCTCCATTGCACCTGTTGCGCATTGCACCCGGTTGCCTGTGCTGCAGCGGCAATCTCGTATTGCGTGTAACATTGAATCGTCTGCTGCGCCATCCCCCCGCGCGCTTGTTCATCAGCCTGGCCGACGCTTCGCACATCGAACAATTGCGCACCTGGCTCACTGCCAGTCCCTACGATGCCCTGCTGGCGCTGCAAGCAGACATACAAGTTTCCTGAGCGTGGTTTCCTGACGATTTTCTGATCGACTTAACGCAGTGGCAATTTGCATCTCGTTACAACTCTGCAGCCCGCCGGGTGGCATGGCGCTTGAAATGGCGCCGTATAGCCCCACCTCTGTTCTGAAACCGCAGGATATTCTCCTGCCTGAGCGAAGGATGCAAAATGAACCTGATCTATAACAGCGAGCAATACAGCGTCGTGGAATTCGGCGCCGACGTCGGCCTGGAAGCCCTGCGCTTTGGCGGCTATGAAATCGTCGACAAGGGTGGCAAGCGGGAAACTTTTATCGCCGGCATCCTTGCGCAAAACTTCCGCCGTGACGTCACGGAATTGATCGCCAGCGAACCCAGCATGGAAGAAATCGATGAATTTTTGGGCAGCTATGATTCCCTCATGAGTCAGCCAGTGCTGTTGCACTAGGATGATGGCCATCGCCACCATACCAATCCGCCGGGCGGCATGGTATGGTGGCCGGGTTATCCCGCTGCAAACAGACCATGTGCCAACTTCTCGGAATGAATTGCAATGTCCCCACGGACATTGTCTTTAGTTTTACCGGCTTCGCCATGCGCGGCGGCCAGACCGATACCCACCATGACGGCTGGGGCATCGCCTTTTTCGAGGGTGCCGGCGTGCGCCATTTCGTCGACCACCAGGCGGCCATCGCCTCGCCCGTGGCCGAGCTGATCAAACGCTATCCCATCAAGTCGCGCAATGTCATCGCGCATATCCGCAAGGCCACGCAAGGCCAGGTAGCGCTGGAAAACTGCCACCCGTTCGTGCGCGAACTGTGGGGCCGCTACTGGGTGTTTGCCCACAACGGCGATTTGAAGGAGTTTCATCCCGTGCTGACGGGCAGCTACCGCCCCGTCGGCTGCACCGACAGCGAGCTGGCCTTCTGCTATCTGCTGCAGGAGCTGCATGCGCGCTTTGGCGACGCTCCGCCGGCGTTGCCGCAACTGCATGCCGCCCTGGCGGAGTTGTTGCCCAGCATCGCGGCCCACGGCACCTTCAACATGATGCTGTCGAGCGGCGAGGCGCTGTTTGCCCATTGCTCGACCAGCTTGCACTATCTGGTGCGACAACATCCGTTTCCAACTGCTAAACTCTCCGATGAAGACCTGAGCGTGGACTTTTCCCAGGTGACGACGCCCCAGGATCGCGTGGCCGTGATCGTTACCCAGCCGCTGACGACGAATGAGCAATGGACGGCGTTTGCGCCGGGCGAATTGAAGTTATTTGTCGACGGGATGGTGCAAGACACGCCAGCGGCCTAATTTGTTGACGACAATATGCTTGATTGCTGCCAAAATACCCACAGCGCGGGCGAAATTCAGCTAAAGTATTGTCAATAGTGAACCTTGATGCGGGCGCCGCGCGGCCGGTGTCACTCGACGTGATTGATGAAGACTTAATGATCGATATTTCCAGCAACGACATCACCCCGAAACCCTTGCGCGTGCGCGAGTTTTATCTGGGTCGGCAACCTATCCTTGACCGCAATCAAGCCCTGTTTGGCTATGAGTTGCTATTCCGCAACGCCCCGGTCGGTCCCGCCAACATCACCAGCGACCTGTCCGCCACGGCGTCCGTGATTGCCCACGCTTCCCAGCTGGGGATGGAAAAGGTCATCGGCGACGGACTCGGTTTCGTCAACGTCGATGCTGACGTGATCATGAGCGACATTTTCGTTTTCCTGCCGCGTGAAAAAGTCGTGCTGGAAATCGTCGAATCGATGCCCGTCACGCCGGAAGTGCGCGTGCGCATCAGCGAACTGGTGGGCCACGGCTTCACCTTCGCGCTGGAAAACGTGGTGGCCGATACGTCACAAGTACAGCAGTTGTTGCCTCTTGTGCAATATGTCAAAATGGACATGAGCACGGTCGACCCGAAGGTGCTGGCAGCGCTGGCCCCCCGTTTCAAGCAGGAGCAGAAGAAACTGGTGGCCGAGAAGGTCGAGACGCGCGAAGAATTCAAGTCCGGCCTGGACCTGGGCTTCGATTATTTCCAAGGGTATTATTTTGCCAAGCCCGCCATCATGACGGGTAAAAAACTGTCGCCGTCGCAACTGGCTGTCATGGAACTGATGACCCTGGTTACCTCCGACGCCGACAATATGGATATCGAGCGCGCCATCAAGCGCGACGTGTCGCTGGCGCTGAACCTGCTGCGTCTGGTGAATACGCCCGCCGTGGGCGCGCGCCAGCGCATCGATTCGCTGAGCCAGGCCGTGACCGTGCTGGGCCGCCGCCAATTGCAGCGCTGGCTGCAAATCATGCTGTACGCGGAGCCAAGCAAGCGCGGCCATAGCATGACGCCGCTGCTGATGCTGGCCACCACGCGCGGCCGTTTGCTCGAATTGCTGGCGCATAAACTGCGCCCGAACCACGCCCACTCGGCCGATATCGCCTTTACGGTCGGCATCATGTCCCTGATGGATACCCTGTTCGGCGTGCCGATGTCGGAAATCCTCAGCCAGATCGAAGTGATCGATGAAGTGGCCGAAGCGCTGCTGTCGCGCGAAGGCTTCTACGGCGACCTGCTGCGCCTGGCCGAATGCATCGAGCGCATCGAAGACATGGAAGGCGAGATCGTGCCGACCTTGCGCGACCTGGCCATGTCGCCGGACGACCTGGTGGAGCTGGAAATGGCCGCCTATGAGTGGAGCGATAACGTTGTGAGATACGCCCTGTAATTGGCATATCAGATCAAGAACCCCGCCCGGCATTGCCCGGCGGGGCTTTTTTTCGTCGGTAGCTGCGCTACGCCGCCGCACCGGGCCAGTGCTTGTGCAGCTCGGGGTCGGTGCGCAGTTCCCACAGGGCCAGCACGACGACGGCGATACCGACGAGCAGCTCGTTCCACATGACGACGCGCTGTTCGGCCAGCCGCAGTATCCACGGCGAGGCCGCGACCCAGACGCCGACCAGCAGGTTGACGACGACGGCCCAGAAATACGTCTTGTACAGGTCGAAGGCGGCCAGGATGGCGATCACGAGCCCCGAGACAAAGGCATTGAGCATCTGTGGCGAGCCTTCGGCATAGGAAAAGGCCCAGGGCGAGACGAGCAGCCACAGGCCCAGCAACAGGATCACTTGATCTTGCCAGCGTTTCAGTTTGAAATTGCTTGCCATATATCCTCCTTAGCCAGTTAGGGAACGGGCCGGAGCGGGCATGCAGCATGCCGGCCGGCATACTGCGTTAGTGCGCTGCGGCGCGCGATAAGTTCCGCGCGCCTTGTACATATTATGACAGATTGGGCGCCAGCCAGCGTTCCACGTCCTCGATATTGGCGCCACGGCGCTTGGCCATGTCTTCCACCTGGTCCATGCCGATCTTGCCGACGACGAAGTATTTCGACTCCGGGTGGGCAAAATAGAAGCCGGAGACGGCCGCGCCGGGGAACATGGCGTACGATTCCGTCAACAGCATGCCGATTTCCTCGGCTTGCATGACCTCGAACATCTCTTTCTTGACGGTATGCTCGGGGCAGGCCGGGTAGCCGGGCGCGGGGCGGATGCCGACATATTTTTCGCCGATCATGTCGTCGTTGCCCAGCTGCTCGTCGGGCACGTAGCCCCACAAGTCTTTGCGCACGCGCTCATGCAGGTATTCGGCAAACGCCTCGGCCAGGCGGTCGGCCAAGGACTTCAACATGATGGACGAGTAATCGTCGTGCGCATCCTCGAAGCGTTTTTCGTACTTTTCGATGCCCAGGCCGGAGGTGACGGCAAACATGCCGATGTAATCCTTCACGCCCGATGCCTTCGGCGCAATGAAGTCCGCCAGGCACTGGTTCGGCCGCTGCACGCCGTCGACCACAGGTTTGACGCCTTGCTGGCGCATGCCGTAATACGTAAACGCGACGGTACTGCGCGTATCGTCCGTGTACACCTCGATATCGTCGTCATTGACGCTGTTCGCTGGCAGCAGGGACACGACGCCATTGGCCGTCAGCCAGCGCCCGTCGATGAGTTTTTTCAGCAAGGCCTGGCCTTCCGCGTACACCTTGGTGGCTGCGTCGCCCACCACTTCATCGGTCAAAATGGCGGGGAAGGGGCCGGCCAGGTCCCAGGTCTGGAAGAACGGACCCCAGTCGATATAGTGGGCCAGGGCGGCCAGGTCGACATTCTTGAAAACGCGGCGGCCGATGAACTTCGGTTTCACGGGCGTGCACGGACCGTCGAAGGGCACGATCATCCTGTTGGCGCGCGCTTGCGCCAAAGGCAGGATGGGCAGCGCCTTCTTGTTGGCATGCTGCTCGCGGATGCGCGCGTAGTCGAGTTCGATGTCTTGCACATATTTGTCGCGCTGTTCCGGTGTCAGCAACGATTGCGCCACGGACACGGAACGCGAGGCGTCCGGCACGTAGATCACGGGGCCTTCGTAGTTGTGCGCGATTTTCACTGCCGTGTGGGCGCGGCTGGTGGTGGCGCCGCCGATCAGCAGGGGAATCTTCAGCATGCGGAAGTGTTCGTCGCGCTGCATTTCCTTGGCGACATACGCCATTTCTTCCAGCGACGGCGTGATCAGGCCCGACAGACCGATGATGTCGGCGTTTTCCACCTTGGCGCGGGCCAGGATTTCCGAGCACGGCACCATCACGCCCATGTTGACCACTTCGAAGTTATTGCACTGCAGGACGACGGTGACGATGTTCTTGCCAATGTCATGCACGTCGCCTTTCACGGTGGCCATGATGATCTTGCCCTTCGGCTTGGCGACGATGCCCGTGCGCTTTTCTTCCAGCAGCTTTTCTTCCTCGATATACGGAATCAGGTGGGCCACGGCCTGCTTCATCACGCGCGCCGATTTCACCACTTGCGGCAGAAACATCTTGCCCTGGCCAAACAGGTCGCCGACCACGTCCATGCCGGCCATCAAGGGACCCTCGATCACGTGGATGGGGCGCCCGCCATTGTGCAGCAGCTCCTGGCGCGCTTCTTCCGTATCTTCCACGATGAATTGCGTGATGCCGTGCACCAGCGCGTGCGACAGGCGCGCCTGCACCGTGCCTTCGCGCCAGGCCAGGGTTTGCGCCTCGGCCTTGCCGCCCGCTTTCAGGGTGCCGGCAAACTCGATCATGCGCTCGGTCGAATCTTCGCGGCGGTTCAGCACCACGTCCTCCACGCGCTCGCGCAGTTCCGGGTCCAGGTTGTCGTACACGCCCACCATGCCGGCGTTGACGATGCCCATGGTCATGCCGGCCTTGATGGCGTGGTACAGGAAGACGGTATGGATGGCTTCGCGGGCCGGGTCGTTGCCGCGGAAACTGAACGATACGTTCGACACGCCGCCCGAAATCTTCGCGTACGGCAAGTTTTCCTTGATCCAGCGCGTGGCGTTGATGAAGTCGACGGCGTAATTGTTGTGCTCTTCGATGCCGGTGGCGACGGCAAAGATGTTCGGGTCGAAAATGATGTCTTCCGGCGGGAAGTCCAGTGCATCGATCAATAAATGATATGCACGGGCGCAAATCTCGATCTTGCGCTCGAAGGTATCGGCTTGCCCTTTTTCATCGAAGGCCATGACGATCACGGCCGCGCCATAGCGGCGGCACAATTTCGCCTGGCGCAGGAATTCCTTTTCGCCTTCCTTCATCGAGATGGAATTGACGATGGCCTTGCCCTGCACGCATTTCAAGCCCGCTTCGATGACCGACCATTTCGACGAGTCGACCATGATGGGCACGCGTGAAATATCGGGTTCCGAGGCGATCAGGTTCAAAAAGCGCGTCATGGCCGCCAGCGAGTCGAGCATCGCTTCATCCATGTTGATGTCGATCACTTGCGCGCCGTTTTCCACTTGCTGGCGCGCCACGGACAGGGCTTCGTCGTATTGCTCGTTGAGAATCATGCGCGCAAACGCCTTCGAACCCGTGACGTTGGTGCGCTCGCCCACGTTGACAAACAGCGATGCTTCGTTGACGACGAACGGTTCCAGGCCGGCCAGGCGCAGGTCGTGCGACGGGGCCGGCACGGTGCGCGGCGTGTTTTTCGACAGCAACTCGCCGATGGCGGCGATGTGTTCGGGTGTGGTGCCGCAGCAGCCGCCCGCCATGTTCAAAAAGCCCGCGTCGGCAAATTCGCGCAGCAGGGCAGACGTGTCGGCTGGCAACTCGTCGAAACCCGTGTCGCTCATGGGGTTGGGCAAGCCCGCGTTCGGGTAGATGCACACGAAGGTGTCGGCGATCTTGGCCAGCTCTTCCGCGTACGGACGCATCAGGGCGGCGCCCAGCGCGCAGTTCAGGCCGATGGTCAGCGGTTTCGCATGGCGCACGGAATTCCAGAAGGCGGGCACGGTCTGGCCCGACAGGATGCGGCCCGACGCATCCGTGACGGTGCCGGAAATCATCAAGGGCAGGCGCACGACATGCGGGTTTTGCTCGTAGAACAGGTCGATGGCGAACAGGGCCGCCTTGCAGTTGAGCGTATCGAAGATGGTTTCCACCAGCAGCACGTCGGCGCCGCCTTCCACCAGGCCCTGCGTCTGCTGCAGATAGGCGGCCACCAGCTGGTCGAAACTCACGTTGCGCGCGGCCGGGTCGTTCACGTCGGGCGAGATCGATGCCGTCTTCGGCGTGGGGCCCAGGGCGCCAGCGACGAAGCGCGGCTTGTCCGGCGTGGAATACTTGTCGCAGGCGGCGCGCGCCAGCTTGGCCGCCTGGACATTCATTTCATAAGCCAGGTGGGCCATGTGGTAATCGTCTTGCGCGATCGTCGTGGCGCCGAAAGTATTCGTTTCGATCAGGTCGGCGCCCGCCGCCAGGTAGCGCTCGTGGATTTCCTGGATGATGTGCGGCTGCGTCAGGGTCAGCAGCTCGTTATTGCCCTTGACGAACAGTTCACGCGCGCCACTATCGGTCGGCGCGGCGAAATCGATGAAGCGGCCAGCGGGGCCGCCCCGGTACGCTTCTTCGTCGAGCTTGTATTGCTGGATGATCGTGCCCATCGCGCCGTCGAGAATCATGATCCGCTGCGCCAGAATGGCGCGCAAGGTGGCTTCGGTCGGGGACATGGCGGGGATCACGGTATCGTTCATTTCATGCTTTCAATAGGCAAACGGGCGGCTGCGCGGTGACAAGACTTTACGAGGCGGATGCGGGCCAGCAGGATCAGCTGACGGAGAGTGCCAGCCGGATAGGGCAGGCAGAAGGTGGCAATCGCCTGATTTCACCGGGTCTAAAATTATACGGCATCAGGCTGCTTTGGTTTTAAGCAAAAGCGGCCGCCGGCCAGTCTGCCGTGTTTCGCGCAACACAACGGCGCCAAGGCCAGCGCTGCGGTGGCAACATCGCGGCCGCACCTGAAAATGCCATTCCTGAAAATCTTACTCAAAATGTTAATTCTTCCGCCAAGTTTGGCAGGAAGGCATGTCCTCTATGCTGTGGAAAATTTTCCACATTATTTGTATCCGCTCCGATTATTTTTCATGAATGGAATGGCAATAGCTGCAAAGGAAAATAATTGTGGTGTAAGGCAATGCAGAATGAGATCTGTAATGCTGAAAATAAAGTTTGCCAGGTAGATCTTTTAATTATTATCAAAACAAATTAAATCAAAAGCATTAATAGTTGTCTTATGGAATCGAATTAACCGATAATGTTGGTTCCTTGAAATTAAATTCTCACCAAAAGTCACCAATATGTCACATTTCTCTCGTGTCCTCCCCGGCATCGCGCTGCATCAGCAAGGATGTCAGCCATGAAAAACCATTTGCTTGTTGCATTGTTTCTCATGCTGGGCCTGTCCGCCTGCGGCGGCGGCGGTGGCGGTGGCGATACCATAGTGGCGACCACCTCGGGCAATCCCGTCGTGATTCCCGCCGTGACGGCCGTCTCGGCGGCGAATGTTGCCGTGGGTGGCAGCCTGGTGGTCACGGGTGCCAATCTGAGCCGCGTCACTGCCTTCCAGGTGGGCGGCGTGACGCTTGCCACCAGCGCCGCCAGCGATACCAGCGTGACCCTGGCCATGCCGGGTGTGCCCGTGTCGGGCGCCTTGAGCCTGGTCAGCGCCAGCGGCACGGCGGCCACCAGCTATAACGTCAATGTGTACCTGCCATTGAGCGTGGGCAACATCGCGCCATTGACGGGTGGCGTCGGTTCCAGCGTGACGATCGCGGGCGGCGGCATGGGCGCCGTGACGGCAGTGCAGTTTGGCAATGGCGCGGCGGCGACGCCGCAAAGCCAGACGGCCGGCAGCGTGACCGTGGTGGTGCCCTTGGGTGCGGCAACGGGGTCGCTGACGGTGCGCGGTCCGTACAACGATGTCATTAGCAGCGATACATACAAGGTCTTGGCGAGCGTGTCAGTGACATCGATCACGTCGGCCGTCAACAGCGGGAGCGGGACCTTGTCGGTGACGGTGCAGGGCAGCAATCTTGACCAGGTCAGCTCGGCTTCGGTGGGCATTACGCCAGCCGTCATCGTCAGCGCCAGTGCCAACCAACTGCTGCTGTCCGCGCCAAGCTCTGCAACGGGCGATGTGATGCTGTCAGCTGCTGCGCGCATCGCCGTCAATGCGGGCACGGTGTCGGCCTTCACCCTGGGCAGCATTGATTTCGCGCAGGTAATGAACCTGAATGCCAGCAATATGGCCTTGCGCCTGACGCGCGGCAAGCCGGCCGCCGTGCGCGTGTCCGTGCTGGCCACGCAAGCGGGTCAGGCCAGCCCCGCCGTGACCTTGGTTGCGACCGCCGCCAATGGCAGCAACCTGGGTAGCATCAGCATGAGCGGCCCATCGGTCTTGCCGACGGCGAAAAGCGATTACAGTTTCAACGGTAATTTCAGTGCCATCCTGCCCGCTGGCTGGATCTTGCCCGGCGTGCGCGTGCGCGTAACGGCCGTCGGCAATGACGGCGTGCAATTGAGCCAGGAAGCGGCGCCCGTGGTGGCCAGCCTGGCCAGAATCCGTTTGGTGCTCGTACCCTTGAGCACCGATGATGGCGTGGCACAACTGCCTGACGCCCAGGATATCCGCGCCGCGCTGCTGCGCGTGTATCCGTATGCGACGGAAAACATCAGCATCACCACGCGCGCTGCGCTGAGCATGCCTGGCAGCAGCACGGCCGACAGCTGGTGGAGCGATACCCTGGGCAAGCTGGAAAGCAAGCGCGCGCAGGAAGACAGCGGCGCCTATTATTATGGTTTCGTGCCGAAGATGTCCGCCACGCGTGCCGCCGGCCTGGCCTACATCAACCAGCGCAGCAGCGGCTACGACTTCACCTCGGCCATCGGCCTGGACGCCAGGTTCAACAGCATCGCATCGGTCGATCCCTTCGGCAATGACTGGCCAGAATGGCTGACCACGCTCGTGCATGAGCTGGGTCACAATCACTCGCTGCAGCACGTTGCCTGCGGCGGCCCGGCCGGCGCCGCTGCCGATTACCCGTATGCAAATGGCGAGCTCGGCCCGCAACCCCTGTATAACAGCGACTATGCGGGCAACATCGGCCAGCTGAGCAAGGCAGTGTATGGCGGCACGCCGATGACGGACGTGATGAGCTATTGCAGCGGCGCCTGGTTCTCCGACTACAGCTATGCGCGGGTGCAGCAATTCCTGGAAAAACGCAGCACGCAAGTGACGCGCAGCAATGTGCTGGCCGCCAGCATGTCCGTGGCCGAGAATGGCTACCTGACCATTTCCGGCCGCATCACGCCGACTGGCGTGGCCTTGCGTCCAGCCGTTGCCTCGTCCACGCGTGTGGGCGCAGCGGCCAGCGGCAGCGGCCAGGCGTACACCCTGCGGGTCCTGACGGCGTCGGGAGCGACTATCGACTTGCCCTTCGATGCCGTAACCGTGGCTGACCATGGCGGCAGCGCCATGAGCCACTTCCGCGTCAGCTTCGCCAACCCGGGCGACATCAGCGACGTGAAAGTATTATCAAAAGGCAAGCCATTGACTACTTTGGACCGCCCGGTTCGCCGCAGCAAGGCTGCCAACGATGGCAGCTTTGAGGTAACGCAAAGCGGCGGCAAGCTGGGGCTGGCCTGGGATGCGCAAGCGGAGCCGTACGCGGCCGTGCTGCACGTGGCCGCCGATGGCCGCAAGACGCTGCTCGCCAGCGGCTTGACGGGGGGCAATGCCAGCGTCGACGCGAGCGCCTTGCCGGCCGGCGGGCGTTTCGAGGTCAGCCTGTCGTCGTCCGTGGGCGGACGTTTGATGAAGGTGCAGCGCCGCTAGGCAAGGGTGCTGGACGCAAAAAGGGCTTGCCGTGGCAAGCCCTTTTTTATGGTGCGCAGGCATTGGTGCTCAAACTGCACAGATCCTGTGCCTGGCGAGGGCTGCCACTTTTCATTCCGCCTGCCTAGAATGGGCCTTCATCCACTTGCGGAGCGTCCCATGCCCATCCTGAACCTGCGTTTGTCCACCGCGCCCGATGCGCGCCAGTCAGCCGCCATCGCTGCCGCCCTGAGCGGCCTGACGGCGCGGCTGCTGCACAAGGCGCCCGAATTGACGTCGGTGGCGATCAGCCATGCCGATGCGGCGCACTGGTTTGTCGGCGGCCCCTCGTTGCAAGCTCAGGGCAAGGCCAGTTTTTTCCTCGATATCCTGATCAGCGATGAAACGAACACGGCCGCGGAAAAGGCTGCCTATATCGCCGCCGTGTTCGCCGCCATGCAGGAGTGCCTCGGGGCCTTGCATGACGTCAGCTACATTCACGTGCATGACGCGCGCCAGGCGGCCTGGGGCTATGGCGGCTTGACGCAGCAGTTTCGCGCCGTGCGCAAGGCGCTGCAGCAGCCGTGATCAATCCCAGTGGCGATCCTGATAGTGCTGCACGGCAAAATCGACGAAGACCCTGACCTTCGGCGACAGCTGGCGACTGTGCGGATACAGTGCGTACAAGGTGCGTGGACGCAAGGTGTAGCCGGGCAACACTTCGACCAGCTGGCCGCTGCGCAGCGCCTCGCGCACGATGAAGTCGGCGGCGCCGGCAATCCCCATGCCGCCCACGGCGGCCTCGCGCAGGGCGACGCTGGTATTGGCTTGCAGGTTGCCGCGCACGGCCACCTTGTGCGCGGCGCCATCACTATCCGTGAACAGCCACTCCGCCGGCTTGTCGCCCGATGTGTACATCAAGCAATTGTGCTGCGCCAGGTCTTGCGGCGTGGCCGGACGGCCGTGGCGCGCCAGGTAGACGGGCGAGGCGACGGCCAGCGTGCGGCTGCTGGCCAGTTGGCGCGCCACCAGGGTGGAATCAGGCAAGCCGCGCGCCAGGCGCAGCGCCACGTCGAAGCCATCGTCGATCAGGTCGACGATGCGGTCATTACAAACGAGGTCGATGTGGATGTGCGGGTATTGGCGGTTGAAGCCGGGTAGCCAGGCGGCCAGTTCCAGGGTGCCGAAAGCCATCGGTGCATTGATGCGCAGGCTGCCGGACGGTTGCGCCTGGTGCATGGCGACGGCGCGGTCGGCCGCATCGAGCGCGTCGAGGATGTCGCGGCTGGCCAGATAGTATTCCTGGCCTGCGGCCGTCAAGGCGAAGCGGCGCGTGGTGCGGTTCAGCAACTGGGCGCCCAGCTGGCTTTCCAGCTGGCGGATCTGGCGCGACACGATGGAGTGGGACATGCCCAGTGCGGCGCCAGCGGCCGTGAAACTGCCCAGTTCCACGACGCGGCGCAGGGCGCGCAAGGCGGTCAGCTGGTCCATGGGCACTTGCCGCCGGTATGGTTTGCCTGGTTAAACGAAACGTTTTCCTTCCAGCGGGAAGCCTTTGATGAATTCAGTTGCGGGCAGGCGCTTGCCGCCCGGTTTTTGCAGTTCCGTCAGGCGCAAGGAACCATTGCCGCAGGCCACGACGATGCCGTGCTGGGCATCGGCCGCCAGCACCTGACCTGGCGCTTCCTTGCTGTCTGCTTCAATTACCTCGGCGGCCCAGATCTTGATGGTGACGCCATCGACCTGGCCGCAGGCGCCGGGAAACGGATTGAAGGCGCGGATTTTCAGGCCCAGTTCCAGCGCAGGCTGGCTGAAATCGAGCGCCGCCTCATCCTTGGCGATCTTTGCCGCGTAGGTCACGCCCGCTTCCGGTTGCGGCACGGCTTCGAGCGGCTGCTGCTGCATCTTGCGCAGGGTCTCGACGATCATCTTGCCGCCCAGGGTGGCCAGCTTGTCGTGCAGGCTGGCGGTGGAATCGCCCGCTTCGATGGGCGTGCGCTCGATGGCCAGCATGGGGCCCGTATCGAGGCCTTCTTCCATTTGCATGATGGTCACGCCCGTTTCATCGTCACCGGCCTCGATGGCGCGGTGAATCGGTGCCGCACCGCGCCAGCGCGGCAGCAATGAACCGTGGATATTGATGCAGGGTTTGATGTCGAGCGTGCTGCGCGGCAAGATCAAGCCGTAGGCCGCCACGACCATTACGTCGTAATCGGTGGCCAGCAGGCGCTCGTGGGCTGCCTTTGCCTCGGCGGCGCGCTGCGGGTCCTTGCTGTCCATGCGCAGGGACAAGGGCTGCAGCACGTCGATGCCGTGTTCCTGCGCGTATTGCTTGACGGCCGAGGCGTGCAGTTGCATGCCGCGTCCGGCAGGGCGGTCGGGCTGGGTCAGCACCAGCGGAATGTCAAAACCCGCTTCGTGCAAGTCTTTCAGGGCCGTGGCGGCAAATTCAGGCGTGCCTGCGAAGATCACTTTCATATGCTTCCTTGACGTGAGGTGCGCAGGCCTGTGCCGGAGGCGCCAGGCTGGCGTGGTGTGACGGTCAGTCTATCAGTAGTATTGCAAAAGCAGCTTAAAAGCGGCGGTTCTGTGCGCGCAGGCTCGCTTCGCGCTCGAGACCACGGATTTCCTTGATCATCTTGGCCTTGATGCGGTTGCGCTTGAGCGGCGACAGGTATTCGACGAATACCTTGCCCAGCAGATGATCCATCTCATGCTGGATGCAGACGGCCAGCAAGCCATCGGCTTCCAGCTCGAACTGCTTGCCGTGGCGGTCCAGGGAGCGCACCTTGATGCGGGCCGGGCGCTCGACGCCATCGTAGACGCCAGGCACGGACAAACAGCCTTCGTCGTAGACCTGTTTTTCTTCGCTGGCCCAGGTGATTTCCGGGTTGATGAACACTTGCAGCTGGTTTTTCTCTTCGGTGATGTCGATCACCATCATCTGGATATGTTCGTCCACTTGCGACGCGGCCAGGCCGACGCCAGGGGCGTCGTACATGGTTTCGGCCATGTCGTCGATCAGGGTTTGCAGGCGCGCGTCAAATTCGGTGACAGGCTTGGCGATCGTGTGCAGGCGAGGATCGGGGTAACGCAGGATATTTAATATGGACATACGGATTCGACTGGTTAAGGTGGGCGCCGGTGCGCCGGATTATTCATGCCTGGGCCATGCGAACGATGGCAGGGCTATTTTATTTGAGTACGCTACGGTTGGGCGCGTATGGCACAACGGCGCGGCAGATGCGTTTGCCAGTGCACTATTCGTTTGCTGCAAAGGGAAATTTTATCACAGACGCCCATGGCCCTGTGGATGAGGGACCGTTTTGCAGCGCCATTGCACGCATCCTTGCGCGCGTCGGCATCGCGTGCGCGCCATGGCGCTAGCATGGGATGGCACAGTACACAGTGAGGTTGCCATGCATGCAATTGCAAGGACGGCAGACACAGCCACGGAACTGGCGGACTGGCTGCGCCTGCAGCATCTTCCCGGCGTGGGTCCGGTGGCGGCGCGCGCCTTGCTGGCCCGCTTCGGCTTGCCGCCGAAAATCTTCGCCACGCCGTTCGAGACCTTGCGCGAGGTGGTGCCGGCCAGCGTGGCGCGTGCCATCGTGCAGCCGCCCAAGCCGGTGGCCAACAGCCAGCTGGCGCTTACCCTGCAGTGGCTGCAACGGCCCGGCAATGCCGTGCTGACCCTGGCCGATGCCGCGTATCCGCCCCTGCTGCTGGAAATCGCCGATCCGCCGCTGTTGTTATATGTCAGGGGGCGGGCGGAACTGCTGTCGCGTCCCGGCGTGGCCATCATCGGCAGCCGCAATGCCAGTGCGCAGGGCATGCAGAATGCGGCCGCGTTTGCGCACGCCCTCAGCGCGGCAGGCTTGACCATTATTTCCGGGCTGGCGCTGGGCATCGACACGCACGCGCACGAGGGCGGCTTGCGCGGCGCGGGCGCCACCGTGGCCGTGATCGGCACGGGCGCCGATTTGGTGTATCCGCGACGCAACCTTGATCTGGCGCAAAGAATTGCCGAGCAGGGTTGCATCGTCAGCGAATACGCGCTGGGCTTGCCGGCCATGCCGGGTAACTTTCCGCGCCGCAATCGCCTGATCAGTGGCCTGGCGCGCGGCGTGCTGGTGATCGAGGCTGCGGCGCAATCGGGTTCGCTGATCACGGCGCGCCTGGCCGGCGAGCAGGGGCGCGATGTGTATGCCTTGCCCGGCTCCATCCATGCCACCCTGGCCAAGGGTTGCCATGCGCTCATCAAGCAGGGCGCCAAGCTGGTCGAGTCGGCCGATGACGTGCTGCAGGAATTATCCTGGCTGGGGATGCCGGCGGACATGCCGGCGGCGCAGCAGGACGAGGCGGTCGTGGAGACGCCGCTGCTGGCCGCACTGGGCCACGATCCCCTAGATGCCGATACCCTGGCTGCGCGCAGCGGCCTGGCCATGGGCGCGCTGATGGGTGAGTTGCTGGCGCTGGAGCTGGCGGGCCTGGTCGAGCGCTTGCCGGGAGGACTGTTTCAACGTTGTAAATGACAGCTAGTCACTTGTGTGGCGGCCTTGCCGCACGGGCGCGCTTTGTCGGTGCACACCCTTGTGTCGCAGCGAACTTAGCTGATAGAGTAGAGCCATGTTCGATATCCTGGTGTACCTCTACGAGACTTACTATCGCCCCGACGCCTGCCCCGAGCCGGCCGTCCTGGCGCGCAAACTGTCGGCCGTCGGTTTCGACGACGTGGAGATTTCCGAAGCGCTCGTGTGGCTGACGGACTTGAACGCCATGGCCGGCGTCGAGCAAATCCTGACGGCCAGTGCCACGGGCACGCGCTTCTATGTGCAGCAGGAAAGCGACGTGCTGGGCACGGCCGCCATCGGTTTCATCCAGTTCCTGGAAAGCGCCAAGGTGCTCTCGCCGCTGCAGCGCGAAATCGTCATCGAACGGGCGCTGGCGCTCGACGAGGCGCCCGTCTCGCTGGGCAAGCTGAAAGTCATCGTGCTGATGCTGTTGTGGAGCCAGGGCAAGGAACCGGATGCCCTGATGTTTGACGACCTGTTCGTAGACGACGAAGACCTGCCTCCCCGCCTGCTACACTAATATAGAGCGCTGGCTGGCTGCTACTGCAGCCGTTGGCCTGACCCTGGCGCCGCTGCCGCGCCATCCCCTTTAAGATGTACTGCACCAGCGCGCCCGCTAGACCATTGTGTTTGCGCTGGCGCAGTCTTGCTTGCAGATAACTTGCCGAATTCTTCAATAGGCGCTTATCATTGGCCGCTTGACAAGACCACAAGTCACAGGGCCTTGCGCAGACAAAAGCGTCGGCGCCTGACAATGCACTGTATGATGCGCATGCTGAAACTATCCTAGAGCATTTTTCGAGACTAAAAAATATGACAAAAACCCTCATCATCGCCGAGAAGCCTTCTGTCGCGAACGATATCGCGAAGACGCTTGGCGGCTTCACCAAGCACGATGAGTACTTTGAATCGGATGAATACGTCCTGTCGTCGGCGGTCGGCCACTTGCTGGAGATCGCCGTACCGGAAGAATTCGATGTGAAGCGCGGCAAATGGAGTTTCGCGCACTTGCCGATGATTCCACCGTATTTCGCGCTGAACCCGATCGCCAAGACGGAAGCGCGCCTCAAAGTATTGAACAAGCTGATCAAACGTAAAGACGTTACCACCCTCATCAATGCATGCGATGCGGGGCGCGAAGGCGAGCTGATTTTCCGCTTGATCGCGCAAAACGCCAAGGCCAAGCAACCGGTCAAGCGATTGTGGCTGCAGTCGATGACGCCGGGCGCCATCCGCGACGGTTTCTCGCACCTGCGCAGCGATGAAGAAATGCTGCCGCTGGCGGACGCGGCCCGCTGCCGTTCGGAAGCCGATTGGTTGATCGGCATCAATGGCACGCGCGCCATGACGGCGTTTAATTCGAAAGAAGGCGGCTTCTACCTGACCACCGTGGGCCGCGTGCAGACGCCAACGCTCTCCATCGTCGTCGAACGCGAAGACAAGATCAAGAAATTCGTGCCGCGCGACTTCTGGGAAGTGCGCGCCGAATTTGTTTGCGCAGCCGGCATCTATGAAGGCCGCTGGCTCGACACGAAGTTCAAGAAGGACGAAAACGATCCCGAGAAGCGCGCCGAGCGCCTGTGGAGCAAGACGGCTGCCGACTCGATCGCCACCGCCTGCCGCGGCCGCCAAGGCATCGTCACGGAAGAATCGAAACCGACCACCTCGATGGCACCGGGCCTGTTCGACCTGACCAGTTTGCAACGGGAAGCGAACTCGCGTTTCGGTTTCTCCGCCAAAAATACCCTGGGCCTGGCCCAGGCGTTGTACGAAAAACACAAGGTATTGACGTATCCGCGTACCGATTCGCGCCATTTGCCGGAAGACTACATCCCGACCGTGCTGCAGGCGCTGGAAACGGTCAAGGAAAACAGCAACTATCACCAGTTCGCCAAGCAGATCGTCGACAAGGGCTGGGTCAAGCCGAACAAGCGCATCTTCGACAACACGAAGATCTCGGATCACTTCGCGATCATCCCGACGACGATCGCGCCAAAGAATTTGTCCGAGCCGGAACAAAAATTGTACGACCTGGTCACGCGCCGCTTCATGGCCGTGTTCTTCCCGCCTGCGGAATTCCAGGTCACCACGCGTTACACGGAAGTGTCCGGCCATCAGTTCAAGACTGAAGGCAAGGTCATGACCAATCCGGGCTGGCTGGCCATCTACGGCAAGGAAGCGTCGACGGACGCCGACAAGGAAAACAATGGCAACGGCAACCTGGTGCCCGTCGCCAAGGGCGAGAAAGTACAGACGGAAAGCGTCAACGCCAATGGTCTGGTCACCAAGCCACCTGCGCGCTTCACGGAGGCGACCTTGCTGTCGGCCATGGAAGGCGCTGGCAAGCTGATCGACGACGACGAGCTGCGCGACGCGATGGCTGGCAAGGGCCTGGGCACGCCAGCGACGCGCGCGGCCACCATCGAAGGCTTGCTGACGGAACGCTACCTGATCCGCGAAGGCCGCGAATTGATTCCGACAGCCAAGGCTTCTCAGCTGATGACCTTGCTCAAAGGCCTGGGCGTCAATGAATTGACGGCGCCGGAACTGACGGGCGAGTGGGAATACAAGCTGTCGCAGATGGAAAAAGGCAAGATTTCGCGTGAAGAATTCATGCGTGAAATCGCCCAGATGACGCAAATCATCGTCAAGCGCGCCAAGGAATACGATAACGACACGATCCCCGGCGACTACGCCACCCTGGAAACGCCCTGCCCGAATTGCAGCGGCGTGGTGAAGGAAAACTACCGTCGTTTCGCCTGCACCAAGTGCGAATTCTCGATGAGCAAGACGCCGGGTTCGCGCCAGTTCGAAATCGCCGAGGTGGAACAATTGCTGAAGGACCGCACCATCGGCCCGCTGCAAGGCTTCCGTTCGAAGATGGGCCGTCCGTTCGCCGCCATCCTGCGCATCGTGCGCGATGAAGAGATCAAGAACTTCAAGCTGGAATTCGATTTCGGCCAGAACGACGAAAGCGAAGATGGCGAAGGCGTCGATTTCACGGGCCAGACGCCCGTGGGACCTTGCCCCAAGTGTAACGCCGGCGTGTATGAAATGGGCCTGGCCTATGTGTGCGAGCACAGCATGGCCAAGCCGAAGACATGCGACTTCCGCAGCGGCCGCATCATCTTGCAGCAGGAAATCTTGCCGGAACAAATGGCGAAACTGCTCAACGATGGCAAGACGGATCTGCTGCCGGGCTTTGTTTCCCAGCGTACCCGTCGCCCGTTCAAGGCCTTCCTCGTGCGCGGCAAGGATGGCAAGGTGAGCTTCGAGTTTGAAGAACGCAAGGCCAAGCCGGGCGCCAAGCCGAAGGCAGCAGCCACTGAGGTGGAAGGCGAAGAGGGCGCGGCGCCAGCGAAGAAAACGGCGGTCAAGAAGGCGGCCGTGAAGAAAGCGCCGGCCAAGAAGGCTGCGGCCGTGAAGAAGCCGGCCGCCAGGAAGGCACCGGCGAAGAAGGCAGCGGCCGCGGAGTAATCCGGCGCCAGCCAGACGAAAGCCAGGGATCGCTCCCTGGCTTTTTTTTCAGCTGAGTTCAGTCCCTTCGGGATCGGAATGCGCTCCATTGGAGCGTATTCCCCCGGCGGGTCTGACCCCACATGGCGCGGCCGGTGTCACCAGCCCCATTTCCTTGAGCACTTCATGCGCCGAGCGGAAGGCGTCGATGGCCAGCGGCATGCCGCAATACACGGCCGCGTGCAGCAGCACTTCCTGGATTTCCTGCATCGATGCGCCATTGTTGACTGCGCCGCGCACGTGGCCGCGCAGCTCCTGGGCGCGGCCCAGGGCCGTCAGCATGGCAATTGTCGCCAGGCTGCGCGTCTTTAAATCCAGGCCGTCACGGCACCAGGTCGTGCCCCAGGCGTTGCGCGTGACGAAGTCCTGCAAGGGCGCCGTGAAGGCGTCCACCTGGGCGAAGGCGCGCTCGACAAAGGCGTCGCCCATCACTTGTTTGCGCATGCGCAAACCATTCTCGAATTGTTCATCCATGCTGCGCTCCCGTTGGTGTACCTTGTCGATACTAGCGAGCGGGCATGGACCGGTCAAGCTTAGTCCAGGTAGTCGGAATACTCGCGCTGCGCGTAATGTTGCAGGTTGGCCCACGGCTGTGCCTTGCTGACGGTCGGCTGCAGCTTGACGTCGACTCTGCGATAGAAGGTGTTCGCGCGGTCGCCGCTTTCGATGATCAAGGGAATCTGTTTTTGCTCATCCCACAGGATGCGCTGGAACACGCCATTTTTTTCCACTTCGCGCCAGCGCGCGCCCGTCACGTTCGATGCCTGTTTCGACAGCGGCATGGCGGCCACCAGTTTCGGGTCCAGCAGATAAAAACTGTTTTCCCAGGAACCGTCGAAATTCACGTTTTCGTATTCGGCCTTGGGGATGGAGACGACGATCTTGTCATGCGCATCGATGTATTCCACGCGCACGGTGTTCTTTTCGAGCATCACGTGGCGGGGAATCAGCACGGGATTGAAATGCTTGTGCTCCTGCTGCGTGGCCGTAGTCGACGTTTTCAACGCCACCTTGGTGTTTTCGCCATGCTTATGGCCCGCGTGCGCGTCGGTGGCCGGCGCCAGTACGCGCTCGACCCACACGTGGCCGGGGCGGCGCAGCATTTTTTCTTCGTAGCGGCTTTCGCGCGTCACGCCTTCCGGCGTCAGCACGCGGCTGTAATAGGTGATGCCCAGGTCCAGGTCGGCGGCAGGGGCGGCCGCTTGCGCGGTGCCAGCGAAGCCGGCAGCGAGCAGGACGGCGATCAGGGTCGATTTCATGGTGTTGCCTTTATCGTGCAAAGGGGGCGGAGGGCAAAACTGCCTTCCGCCCCGGTGGGGTTACCGTGTTGATGCAGATCAGAAGCCGAATGCCGCCTTCAGCAAGTCAAATACTCTGGTGTTGTCCAGCGTGCCCTTGAAGGCCTTGGCGCCGGCGCCCGTGGCCAGCAGCTTGACGTCGCCGCCGCCGTGGGTTTCGCTGGCCAGGCGCACGCCTGTTTCTTGCTTGTAGTTGTCGGACAGGGCCGTGGCGCTGTCGACGTTGGTGCGCAGGTCAGGGCGGTTCGGGCCGTTGCCGAATACCAGGGTGGTGTAGGTATTGCCGTCTTCATCCTTGCTTGGCTGGTTATCCTTGTAGCCGCGGTTGATGTCGAGGATAGGGTTGCCGCGCTTGCCGTAGCCGTTGAACGCCAGCGTGTGGTCGTGGTCGGCCGTGACGACGATCAGGGTATTTTCCAGCTTCGGATCGGTTTCCCTGACCTTGTCGATGGCCGCCTTGATGGCGTCGTCGAAGGCGATGGTGTCCGTCAGCGCGCGCTTGGCATTGATGCCGTGCAAGGCGTGGTCGATACGCCCGCCTTCGACCATCAGGAAGTAGCCAGCGTTGTTTTTCGACAGCAAGTCGATGGCTTTCAGCGTCATTTCCGACAGACTAGGCTGGGTCGCGCCTTCGCCCAGCGGTGGCGTGGCGGTGCGGTCCAGTTCATATTCCAGGTGGCTCTTCGCGCTATACAGGCCGATGAACTTCTTGTTGCCCGGCGCGGCTGCCATTTCTGCCTTGTTGGCGGCCACGGTGTAGCCCTTGGCCGCGAATTCGGCCAGCAGGTCGCGGCCGTCGGCACGGCCGCCCTTGTTGCTGGCGGACCATGGCGTGAAGTGGTTGCGTCCGCCGCCCATCAGTACGTCCACGCCGTCGCCCAGGGCCGTGTTGTAGCCGGTGCCGCCCGGCGCCGTTTGCGCGGCGATGGCGTATTGCGCATTGCGGTTGCAGATATGCGAGAAGGTCGTCGCCGGCGTGGCATGCGTCAATTCCGTGGTGGTGATGGCGCCCACGGCCTTGCCCTTGGCTTTCGCCAGTTCCAGGATGGTGGGCACGCTCTTGCCGCCGGCCGGGCAGTTGTCCACGCCCAGGTTGCCATTGGCGTCGCGGCCCGGTTCCTTGGCGATGGTGTCTTGCGCCATCGAAATGACTTCATTGTTCATCTTGACGCCGGTCATGTAGGCGGCCATCGATGGGGCGCTGTCCGTCGTTTGCGCATCGTGCGAGAACGTCTTGATGCGCGCCGTGCGTTCCAGCTTGTCCATGTTCAGGCTGCCCTCTTCCTTGTACTTGAAGATGCGCGCTGCCGTCACGACGGAAGGGCCCATGCCGTCGCCGAGGAAGAAGATGACGTTCTTGGCGTCGGCGGCGTAGGCGCTGGCGACGCTGGCGGCCACGAGCGTGGTCAGCAAGGAGAGTTTCAGGGCCGATTTCAGAGCGGCGGGTTTCGATGCAAGTTTCATGTGCTTGTCCAATTCTTGTCTCTTGGGGATTACAGACCGCCGGCGGTCTTGACCAGGCCGAATACTGTGGTGTTGTCGATGGTGCCCAGGAAGGTTTCCGAACCCTTGCCGATGGCGCCCAGGAAGACGTCGGTACCGCCATGGGTTTCATTGCCGACCGCGGTGCGGATGACCGCTTCCTGGTGGTAGGTGTTGGCGCCGGTGACGGTTTCGTCGAGGCCGGCCATGGCCGCGCGGCTCGATTGCGTGCGGTTCTCGCCATTGCCGAAGCCGATGATCGAATACGGTGCGCCGTCCAGGTCTTTCTCGACCGCGCCCGTCACGTAATTCTTCACCACGCCCAGCACGCCAGCGTTGCCGGCAGCCGTCTTGCCCGTGCGCTTGGCGTAGCCGTTCAGTACCAGAGTGTGGTCATGGTCGGCCGTGACGACGATCAGGGTATTGGCCAGGGTCGGATCGGTGAGCTTGGCTTTCTCGATGGCGGCCTTGATGGCGTTATCGAACGCGACGGTGTCCTGCAAGGCTTTCTTGGCCGTGGTTTCGTGCAGCGCATGGTCGATGCGGCCGCCTTCGACCATCAGGAAATAACCCTTCTTGTTCTTGGCCAATACATCCATGGCCTTGGTGGTCATTTCCGCCAGGCTAGGTTCCTTGGCCGCATCGCGGTCCAGGTCGTAGCTCATGTGGCTGGAGGTGAACACGCCGAACAGGCGGTCCGTCTTGGCAGCATCGACGGCCTTGAAGTCGATGGCGTTGTTGGCGACGGTGTAGCTCTTCGCTTTCAGCTCGGCCACCAGATCGCGGTCGTCGGAACGCTTGCCGCCGTCCTTGAACGGCTTGAAGAATTGCGCGCCGCCACCGAGCACCACTTCCAGGCCGGTGGTGCCCAGGGCGCTGTTGTAGCCGGTGCCGCCTGGCACGAGGGCCGCAGCGATATCGTTTTCCAGGTCGCGGTGGCAGATGTGCGAGTAGGTGGCCGCCGGCGTGGCGTGCGTCACGCGCGCCGTGCTGACGACGCCGGCCGCGTAGCCCTTGGCCTTGGCCAGTTCCAGCAAAGTGGTGGCGGGCGTGCCGTTGCCGGTGCCGCATTTGTTGACCAGCTTGTTGCCGTTGGCATCCTTGCCCGGATCGATGGCGAGCGTGTTGGCCGACATGGAAATGACTTCATTGTTCATCTTGACGCCCGTCATGTAGGCGGCCATCGATGGCGCGCTGTCGGTGACTTGCGCATCGTTCGAGAAGGTCTTGACGAAAGCCGTTTCCGGCAGCGTGTCCATGGTCAGCGCACCCTCTTCGCCTACCGAATAGATGCGCGCGGCCGTCATGGTGGTCAGGCCCATGCCATCGCCGAGGAAGAAGATGACGTTTTTCGGTGGCGCTTCAGCCACTACCTCTTCTTTTTTGGCATCGCTGCCACAGGCGGCCAGCATCAGGGTGATGGCGACGCTGCAGCCAGCGACGGAAATTTTTCTGCGTGTCATGTGGTTCATCCGGCTAGGTTTGAAAGAGCTAGCAAGATAACAATCCAATGTGACACCCTCATGACCCTGTGACACATTTGACATGCTGATGCGCGTCCGCTGCCGTGTTGTTTCAGCGCACCTCCCCGGTGGAAGAGTGCACTGTGCCGTGTTTGTCGGCCTTCGATTGAATCGATGATTGCGTCGAATCAAGCAACAAATTATTGCGGTTTATTGGGTTTTTCTACCGGATTAAGCAACGTAAGATGCATGCATCCCATCATCTTGTGAAGGCGCATCATGTTCTCCAAATCCATCAGCAGCGTTCTTGTTTCCACCCTGTTTGCCGCCGGCGCCGCCTCGGCCGCCGCCAGCGCTCCCTTGACCCTGGAAGTATTCAACCCGGGCGAAGCGGCCATCTTCCCCGTCGCTTCCGTGCTGGTCGCAGGCAAGCATGATGCCGTGCTGATCGATGCCCAGTTTTCGCGCGCCGAAGCGCAAAAGCTGGTGGAGAAAATCCGCGCCAGCGGCAAGAAACTGACGACGGTGTACATCAGCCACAGCGATCCCGATTTTTACTTTGGCCTCGATGTGATCAAGGCCGCTTTCCCGCAGGCAAAAATCGTCGCCACTTTGGCAACGGTCGCGGAAATCCGCCGCAAGGCCGAGGCCAAGGTCGCCTACTGGGGCCCGATCCTGAAAGACAATGCGCCGCATGGCATCGTCATTCCCGATGCGCTGAAGGGCAAGCGCATCACCCTGGAAGGCCAGTCGCTGGACATCGCCGGCCTGACGCCAGCGCGCACCTATGTGTGGATTCCTTCGATCAAGGCCGTCGTCGGCGGCGTGGTGCTGTTTGGTAACTTGCACGTGTGGACGGCTGATACGCAAAGCGCGCAATCGCGCCAGGACTGGCTCAAGACGCTCGATGGCATTGCCGCACTGAAACCGGTCACCGTCGTGCCCGGCCACTTCAAGGTGGGCTCGTCCCTGACGTCCGACAGCATCGGTTTTACGCGCGACTACCTGGTGACGTTTGAAGCGGAAACGGCCAAGGCCGCCAATTCGGTCGCCCTGATCGAGGCCATGAAACAGCACTACCCGAGCCTGGGCCTCGATGGCGCGCTGGAGACTAGCGCAAAAGTCGCCAAGGGCGAAATGAAATGGTAAGCGGCAACAGGGAGGTCGTCATGCCCACACTGCACTACATTTTCGATCCCCTGTGCGGCTGGTGCTACGGCGCCGCGCCGCTGGTCGAGGCGGCGCGCGCCGTGCCCGGTCTGACGGTGGCGTTTCACGGCGGCGGCATGATGACGGGCAGCAATCGCCGCCAGATCACGCCCGAATGGCGCGGCTATGTGCTGCCGCATGACCGGCGCATCGAGCAGTTATCTGGCCAGCCATTCGGCGACGCCTATGTCAACGGCTTGCTCAATGACACCAAGGCCATGATGGATTCCGAACCGCCGATCACGGCCATCCTGGCGGCTGAAATGCTGGCCGGCAAGGGCCTGGACATGCTGCAGCGCGTGCAGCGCGCCCATTACGTGGACGGCTTGCGCATCGCCGACTTGCCCGTGCTGCTGGCGCTGGCACAAGAACTGGGCATGGATGGCGCTGCATTCCAGGCAGAGTATGCGCTGCAGGCGGGCGCCGCCACGCAGCAGCACATCGATGCCAGCCGCACCTTGCTGGCGCAGGTGGGCGGGCAGGGCTTTCCCACATTCGTGCTCGACGATGGCAGCGGCAAGTTGTCCGTGATCGATATCGGGGGCTTTTTGGGCCAGCCGGCGAAGTTGCAGGCGCAACTGGGCGGTGTGTGCGATGCCCGCGGTTGTACATTGTAAATTTCTATCGATTCGATAAAATCAATTATCTTTTCCTTTGTTGTTGACCTCGTTACACTGCTTCCATTAGTCAACAACGAAGGAAAAGCAGCCATGAACCAACAGCCGCCATTCAGTACCGCCTCGGGCATCCCCGTCGCCGACAAGCAGAATTCCATCAGCGCCGGTCCCCGCGGCCCGCTGCTGCTGCAAGACTTCCACCTGATCGAAAAACTCCAGCATTTCAACCGCGAGCGCATCCCTGAGCGCGTCGTGCACGCGAAAGGTTCGGGCGCCTATGGCACTTTTACCGTCACGCACGATATTTCGCGCTACAGCAAGGCCAGGCTGTTCAGTGAAGTGGGCAAGCAGACGGCGACCTTCGCGCGCTTTTCTACCGTCGGTGGCGAACGCGGCAGTGCCGATACGGAACGCGACCCGCGCGGCTTCGCCGTACGCTTCTATACGGAAGAAGGCAATTGGGATTTGGTCGGCAATAACACGCCCATGTTCTTCATCAAGGACCCGATCAAGTTCCCCGATTTCGTCCACACGCAAAAGCGCGATCCGCAAAGCAATCTGAAATCGGCCGAGATGATGTTCGACTTCTGGAGCCATGCGCCGGAAAGCCTGCACCAGGTCACCATGCTGTTCTCGGACCGCGGCACGCCGGACGGCTACCGCCACATGGATGGCTTCGGCAGCCACACGTATAGCCTGATCAATGCCGATGGCCAGCGCGTGTACGTGAAATGGCACTTCAAGACGCGCCAGGGCATCAAGAATCTGCCTGCGGCGGAAGCGGGCCGCCTGGCCGGTGCCGACCCCGACTACGCCCAGCGCGACCTGTTCGGCGCCATCGAGCGCGGCGATTTCCCGCAGTGGGAAGTCAAGCTGCAAGTGGCGACGCAGGAGCAACTCTATGCATGGGAGCAGCGCACGGCCTGGAACCCGTTCGACCTGACGAAAGTGTGGCCGCACGCCGACTTCCCGCTGCTGCCGGTGGGTATTTTCGAGCTGAACCGCAACCCGGACAATTACCACGCGGAAGTCGAGCAGGCTGCCTTTTCGCCGGCCAACGCCGTGCCGGGCATGGGCTATTCGCCGGACAAGATGCTGCAAGGCCGCCTGTTCGCCTACCACGACGCCCAGTTGTACCGGGTCGGCACGAACCACCAGCATCTGCCCGTGAATGCGGCCCGCTGCCCCTTCCACAACCAGCAGCGCGACGGCGGCATGGCGATCAACAATGGCGGTGCGGCACAGAATTACGCGAACGTGGCGGCGGCAGGCACGCAGCCGCAAGGCCTGGGCCATGGCGAGGGGGCGCTGGCGCTTGATGGCGGCGCGGCGCGCTACGATGGGCGCGGCGTGGAAGACGATTACACGCAGGCCGGCAATCTGTTCCGCCTGATGTCGGCACAGGCCAAGCAGAACCTGTTCGACAACCTGGCCGGCCCCTTGAGCCAGGTGCGGCCGGAAACCCTGCAGCGTCAGCTGGGCCACTTCGACCGGGCCGATGCCGCCTACGGCGCCGGCGTGCGGGCAGCCTTGCAGGCACGCGGCGTGGCACTGTAATCAGCGATCACAGGCGGAACAGGTTTGTTCCGCCTGTTGTTGATGCAGCACAAATTAGAGGGTGATACCAAATATTGCCGTATGGACATATTTGTCTTCCATGCGTAGACTTGTCGGTCTGATGATTGCGCCGTCGTCCTGGCGGCGTCCTGACTAGAAAGTCCTGCAATATGAATATGGCGAAGCTGTCGGTGCATGGGGACGACCCCACGCTCAAATCCATCCTGGAAGTCTTGCCCACCGATCCGGAACGGCAATGGCGCAAGGGCGAGGCGAAGGGCGCGGGCCGCGTGCATCTCGATTCCGGCTTCGACGTGCTGATCGCGCAGGCGTCCAAAGCGCAAGTGCTGCCCTCGCGCATACGCAGCTACCTGGCCGAATGCCGCTCGCGCGGCGTCACGTTCACCATGCCGCGCATCGTGGCCGAGCTGCAACTGGAGCTGAACGGCGACGACACGGTCGACGCGCCGCTGGACCTGACCCTGACCGACATGCAGCACCTGACGGAAATGGGCATCAGCCTGAGCCTGGTGACGCGTTCCGCCGCAGCCTGATACCTGGGCCTGACGTGGATGCATAGAAAAATGGCCGCCTGTTCAGGGCGGCCATTTTTCGTCACGGTTCTTCGAGCTCGACGGTGACCATATTGTCATCGGGTTTGCGGTCGATCAGCTTGTTGTCGGGATCGATGCCTGCCTTGCCGGGCCGGCTGCCGACGATGACGGTATAGCTCGCTTCGCGTGCCGTCATGCGCAGGCGTTCGCGCAGCAGCGGCTGGCCATTCGCATCGTCGACGCCGATCTCGATCCAGTCGTGCAGGAGCGCGTCGTGTTCTTCTCCCTGTTCACCTGCCGTCAATTTGCTCGCCTGCACCTTGAGGGTGACGGCGTACTTGCCATCGCTGCGTTTCGTGGCCGTGGCCGCCAGGGCGCGGTTGTCGAACAGCACGATTTTCTCGAACAGATCATCGATCAGGTAAGCCTGCTCGGGTGGCGTGACCTGGCGCAAGCCGGCAATCAGGGCCGTCACGCTGGCGTAAGGCGGGCCTTTTTGGCCATGGGTCTTGAGCAGCTCGCGCAGCACGCCGTTGACCTTGTCTTCGCCGATGATGTCTTGCAGCAAGTACATGGCCAGGCTGCCCTTGTGGTAATGGATGTACGCCTGGTTTTCATTCTCGGCCAGCGGCAGTTCCTTCTTGCGCTCTTCGCTGCGTCCCATCAGGTATTGATTCAAACCATAGCGCAGGAAGCGGCGCATCTTGGCCGGCCCCACGGTTTTCTTCATCACCATCAGGGCCGAATATTCGGCCAGGGTTTCGCTGAGCACGGTGGCACCCCGTGTGTCGCCGCCGACCAATTGATGCGCCCACCACTGATGCGCCACTTCATGCGCCGTGATGTAGAACGGATAGTCGATATCTTTCGGGTTCTTGTCGTCCACCTTGGCGATGAAACCCAGGCCTTCCGAATACGGAATCGTGTTCGGGAACGATTGCGCAAAAGTGGCATAGCGGGGGAATTCGACGATGCGCAAGACCTTGTGCTGGTAGGGGCCGAAGTTCTTCGTGTAGTAATCGAGCGCTTCCTTGCTGCCACGCACGAAACGCTCGAGGTTGTATTCATGGCCAGGCTGGTAATACACGTCGATGGCCACGTCCTGCCAGCGCTCGTGCCTGACGGCGTAGCGGGCCGACTGGAACGCGTAGAAATTCAGGATCGGCTGCTCCATCGTGTAATGGAAGTAATGGCGGCCCTTGGCGATCCAGTCGTTGTCCAGCATGCCCGGCGCGATGGCCGTCTGGCCGTCGACGGTACTGACGGTGGCGTCAAAGTTGATGCGGTCGGCGTCGTTGCTGACGTAGTTGTCGGCCAGCCCCCGTGCATCGTCGCGCGGCAAGGCCCGTTCGCGCGCGGGCAAGCCGTGTTTCTTGCGGTCGCGCGGGTCCGTCAATTCCTGCTGCGGCTGGTAGCCGATGTGCGGCAGCACGGCATTCGTGAAGAAGGTGCCGTTGGCCACCACGGGCGTGTCCTGGCCCAGGCTGAAGATGCCGCGCGGCGCATAGGAAATGTCGAAATCGAGGCCCAGGCTGGCGCCCGGCGCCAGCGGCGCGGCCAGGCGGTAGCTATAAAAGCCCAGCTTGCCGTCATCGAGGCCGGGATGCACGCGCGCATCGAAACGCAGGCGCATGGTGGAGGTCGGGTCTTGCTGCACAAAAATGTGGCTGATCGGCAGGCTGGTTGTGTTTTGCAGCACATAGCGGCCCGTGACGGCCAGGGTGCGCTGCGCCGGGTAGATGGCCACGTCGAGTTTCACGTCGGTGATTCTCGGCTGTGGCGTGGCGGTAAACTTGCGGTACTGGCGCTCGATACTGGCGCGGTCCGCATCGCGGGCGTAGTCGGATTTGTAATCGTTGGCCACGTGGAAGACGTAGAACAGCACGGCGCCGGCGCCGACGAAGATCAGGACGCCGCCGGCAAAGCTGGCCAGCACGCCTTGCGTCAGGCCGTGGCGCGCCAGGCGCAATCGGATGCGCCAGCTGTCCTGCGCGCCGCGCGGCCAGAATAGCAGCGACAGCACCGTCAGCATGACGGCCGCGCCGCTCCAGTACAGCAAGTACCAGCGCTCGCGCAACACATAGTGGCCGGCGCCGTTCATGGCCGAATATATAAAGTCCGGCGTGTTGCCGTACAGCAGCAGCGGGTCGCCCAAGCCCAGCGAGGAAAAGCTGATGCTGGCGATGTGGTACAGAATCATGGCGAAATACGCCAGATACTTGTGATTGATCAATACCTGCAAAAAGATGGCCAGCACGGCAATCAGTGCGTAATGCGGCAGGTGCGACAGGAACAGCGATTCCACGTACAGGCCGGGGTCGAGGCGGTAATAGCCCTTGAAGATCTGGATCGACATACCGCACAGCATGATGACCAGGCTCAGCAGTGCTTGCAGGCCGATCAGCGCAAACAGTTTCGACAGCAGGGGCAGCCAGTTCGGCACGGGCAGGGCGTCGAGCATCAAGTGCGTGCCCGCCTCGCGCTCGCGCCATACCAGCTCGCCCGCGTAGAAGGTGGTAATGATCAGCATGAACAGGGCGAACGAGGCGCTGACCATTTCCAGCACCTTTTCCGTCACCGGATAGGTATTCGTGCCATACATGGAGCCCATGTCGAGCGCGCCGCCATACATGGTCAGCACGCCGGCCAGCACGATGACGACAAAATAGATGTTCTTGATGGTTTCGCGCAGGTTCAGCCAGCTCATCTTGACGAGCAGGGCGGCCAGGTTGCGCTGCGCGAAGTCCGGCGCTTCCTGCGTGGACAGCGAGGCGTTCGACAGGCGCAGCGGCACGTCACCCTCGCTGCGGCGCTTGCCGGCGCCCGCGTCCGTCGTGGCGTGGAACTGGAAGCGCCAGTAACCGAGCAGCAAGGCCACCAGGGCGAAGCCGGACCAGATGGCGCGGTTCAGCAAATACACGCCTTCCAGGTTCACCAGGCGCGTGTTGCGCTCCGCGTTCGGCCAGTATTCCGTCAGGCGTATCAGCGCCGTGGTGCCGAAGGGGTCGATCAGGGCGGCCAGGGTCTTGTAGTCGAGGTCGCGTGCCAGCGAGGGCGCCACCAGGTAGCCGATCAGCATGACTACCGAGCTGATGTACACGGGCAGCATGCGCCGCGTCAGGGCGGCGATGACGAAGAAGATGGCGCCGAAGATGAACAGGTTCGGCAGCAGGGTAAACACATACGGCATCAGATAGGCCAGCGCCCGTTGCGGGCCCAGCCGTTCCGGGTCGATGCCGGGCAGCCAGGCGCCCAGCCACGCACCGATGACGATGCTGGAAAACACCACGGCCAGCACCAGATAGGCGCCGAGGAAGCGGCCAAATACATACTGGTATTTTTTGATCGGCGCGCTGAAGAAGAAATGTTGCATGCCGTATTCGAAATCCTGCTGCACCGAGCGGCCCATCATGGCGGCCACCACCACGGCGCCGAAGCAGCCCAGCAGGCTGCATGTGAACGCCAGCGAGCGCGGCGCGTTGATCAGGAACTTGCCGCCGAAACTGATGCTCGCTTCCTTGAAGACGCCGCCGGCGGCAGCCATCCACAGCATGGCCAGCGCCAAAAACATGACGAAATACACCCAGGTGGACAGCAGCTTGAGCCGCTGTCGCGCTTCAAAGCGGGCGATGGCAAACATGGCCGCCCCCTCAGTCGCACTGCGGGGCGACGCGGTGGCGCCCGGCAATGGTGGCGAAATACAGGTCTTCCAGGTCGCCGATGGCTTCCTCGAAGCCGTCGCCCGGGTCATCGTCGCTGTAGACGTGGATCAAGGTGCGGCCCGACAGCAAGCGCGTGGAAATGACGGCGTGGCGCTGCTGGAAGCTGGCCAGCTCTTTCTTTTCGACAAAGCGCGCCCAGATTTTGCAGCTGACTTCGTCGATGAGTTCCTGGGTCTTGCCGCACAGCAGCAAATGGCCCTTGTTGATGATGGCCATGTTGGCGCACAGGTCGGCCACGTCGGACACGATGTGGGTCGACAGGATCACCGTCTTGTCTTCGCCTATGTCGGACAGCAAGTTGTGGAAGCGCACGCGCTCCTGCGGGTCGAGGCCGGCCGTCGGCTCGTCGACGATGATCAGTTTCGGGTCGCCCAGCAGGGCTTGCGCGATGCCGAAGCGCTGGCGCATGCCGCCGGAAAAGCTGCCCAGGCGCTGGTGGCGCACGTCGAACAGGTTGGTTTGCTGCAACAGGCCATCGACGACTTCGCGCCGGCGCGCCCGCTGCGACAGCCCTTTCAAGGTGGCGAAGTGGTCGAGCAGTTCGTAGGCTGTCACTTTCGGGTACAGGCCGAAGTCTTGCGGCAGGTAGCCCAGCATGCGGCGGATCTCGTCCTTGTCGTCGAGCACGTCGTAGTCGCCGAAGAAGATGGAGCCGGAATCGCACTCCTGCAGGGTGGCCAGGGTGCGCATCAGGGTCGACTTGCCGGCGCCATTCGGGCCCAGCAAGCCAAACATCCCGGGCGGTATCGTCAGCGACACGTTATCCAGCGCCACCACGCCATTCGCGTAGGTCTTCGACAATTTACGGATCTGCAATTCCATACAACTCCTAACTCATGCGTTGTTGCCCGATGCTACAAGGCTACTCTATGCTGGCATTGTATTGAATTTAAGACGTACTGGGCAGTTGCATGCGATACACGGCATTTTCGCGTGCCCAGAGTGCAGATGGGCGGGGTGGATGGCACCCCGCTTCACCCTTGCTGGCGTGTCTAATTGCGGAAGAGAACGGATTCGCGGTTAAACCACCAGCGGCACAGCATCAGCAGGGCGCCCGCGATCACCGTGGTCGAGGCCAGGATCACGCCGAACATGCGGTAATCCATGGTGCCTTTCACCAGTTCCTTCATGGCCAGCGACACATTCGTCAGCGGCACCATGGCCCAGATCCAGTTCAGTTCGACACCGGGCAGCATGGCCGCCACCGTGGGCAGGATGACAAACAGCATCAATGGCGTGATCATGCCAGCCGCTTCCTTGTAGCTTTTCGCGTAGATCGAGATCGACAGCAGCAGCGAGGCAAAGATGGCGGCCGTCGGCACCAGCATCAGGGTCACCATGGCCAGGTCGGGCAAGCCGATGCTGCGCACCATGATGGCCATGTGGCCTTCCAGCGAACTGCCGAAGATGGCCAGCAGGGCGCCCATGCTGCCTACCATCAGCACGGCCGAGGTCATGCCGACGGTAAACAGCACGAGGAATTTGGCCAGCACGATGGCGCTGCGCGGCACGGGCGCCAGCAGCAGGGTTTCCAGGGTGCCCCGTTCCTTTTCGCCGGCGCCCAGGTCGATGGCCGGGTACATGGCCGCCGTCAGGCACACCATCAGCAGCAAATAGGGCAGCATGCCGCCGACGATGGCGCCCATCTGCTCGCGCTCGTTGGCCGTCGATTGCTTGTCGAGCACGATGGGGTGCAGGGCAAAGGCCAGCTGGGCCGGACTCAGGTTCAGGGCCGACAGCGCCCCTTCGCGCAGACTGGCGTTGTAGGTCTCGACAATGTCGCGCACCCGCTGCTGGGTCACGTCGACCGTGCTGGCGCTGTTGTAGTGCAGCACCACCTTGGCTTGCTGCTGTTGCTGCAGCGCCTCTTCAAATTGGGGCGGAATGACCACGGCAAACTTGATGGTGTCGTCGCCGATGGCGCGGCGGATGTCGCCCTCGCTGGCCAGTGGCACTTCGCGCAAGTTGTGCTGCTGGGCAAAACGCGCGCTCAAGCCCGGCGAATGGGCCTTGCCGAACAGGGTGTAGCGCATTTCCGCCGTCTTGGCGCTCTTGAACATATTGCTTGAAACATAAGCGAAGCCGCCAAAGATCAGCGGCATGGCAAAGATGGGGATGAGGATGGTAAAGATCAGCGTCTTGCGGTCGCGCGTGAGTTCCAGCAACTCTTTCAGATAAATGGTCCACATGGCTCAGGTTCCCTGGTTGATGACGCTGACAAAGGCATCGTACAGATCGGCACTGCCGCCCAATTGGCGCAGTTCCTTGACCGTGCCATTGAAGGCGGTGGTGCCGCGATTGATGATGCAGACGCGGTCGCACAGCTTTTCCACCTCGTGCAGATGGTGCGTGGAAAAGATCAGCGGCACGCGCAGCGCCTTGTAGCTGGCGATGAAGTCGAGCAAAATTTTGGCCGACATCACGTCCAGGCCCGTCGTCGGTTCGTCGAGGATCACCACCTGCGGCTCATGCACGACGGTGCGGGCGATCGCGCACTTCTGTTTCATGCCCGTCGATAACTGATCGGCCCGCTTGCCGCCGTATTCCTCCATGTGCAGCAGGGCAAACAGCTCGTCGCAGCGGCGTTTCAGCTTGTCGGCCGGCATGCCATGCAGACGGCCAAAGTACTCGACGTTCTCGCGCGCCGTCAGGCGGCCATACAGCCCCGTAGAACCGGACAGGAAACCGATGCTCTGGCGCGCCACCAGCGGCTGGCGCAGCACATCGACGCCGTTCACCAGAGCGCTGCCCGCGTCCGCTTGCAGGGCCGTCGACAGCAGGCGCAAGGTGGTGGTCTTGCCGGCGCCATTCGGACCCAGCAGGCCTAGCACTTCGCCCGGGGCGCAGCTGAAACTGACGTCGCGCACGGCGTGAAACCAGCCCTCATGTTCGCGCGGATCGCTGACGTGCACGCCCTTGCCCTTGTGGGGCGGCATGCGGAAACGTTTTGCCAGGTGCTTGACCTCAATCATGTGTTTCATCCATTTGACGGTGAAAAGCGAGAGTAGCATGCAAAAAATGTAACTTGCAAGATGGAAATATCGTTTGGTCTATTGAAAAAAACAGCATCTTCATGCAAGCTGGCCTGGTGGGCGCCGGCGGACGGCGCGGGAGAGCGCAATGCGAACGATCGATCAGGCAATGCAGGACAAGGTACTTGCCGTAGCGCGCGCCGGCATGACGAGTGCCGAAGCCATCGGTTTCTTCCGCGTCAGCCTGGGTTTGTACTACCTGGCCGGCCTGATGACGGAGGAAACGCTCGATTTCAAGCAGATCGATGCGAAGTACAACCGTTTTATTTACCACTCGATCGGTGGTGGGCACAGCATCGCCAGCGTGCTGCAATTCATGAGCGGCGAGAAAGTCTTGCGCGTGCTGCAATCGGAGCGTTTTCGCGCCGCGTTTGCCCAGCATTGCCCGGACATCCCCGTTGACAGCATTTCTTTCCTGATTTCACTGAACCTGGGCGTGGCGAAAAGTCTGTCCGGCCTGGACGCCGTCGGCCCCGTGGTCGATTGGATCGAGCAGGAAAAAGCGCGCACAAGTCAATAAAGCCCCGTTCACCCTGCGCGCGGCGTGGGTACGGCTGGCCCCGATCGTCCTATAATTCATGTTTTCCCTTACATGAATAATAGCCACGATGAGCGCGAACCGATATTTTGACCCCCTGGATCGTTTGATTGTTGGCGCCGACAAGGCCCTGCGCGTCATGGCAGGCGTGGCCTCGGCCTCGCGCCCCACGCCGGCTGCGCACGCGCCCGATGCGGCGTTGAGCGCGGCCGAGCAGCGCCACAGCGCCGGCTTGATGCGCGTCAACCACGTGGGCGAAGTGTGCGCGCAAGCCCTGTACAACTCGCAGGCGCGCTATGCGCACAGCCCGGCCATCCGTGCCCAGTTCGACGAGGCGGGACGCGAAGAGGAAGACCACCTGGCCTGGACGGCGCAGCGCCTGACGGAGCTGGGCTCGCGTCTGAGCCTGCTCAATCCCCTGTGGTATGCGGGTTCCTTTGCGCTGGGCACCATTGCCGCGCGCATGGGCGACGGCCGCAGTCTGGGTTTTGTGGTGGAAACGGAGCGCCAGGTGGAAGCGCACCTGGCCAGCCACTTGCAGGAATTGCCGCCGCAGGACGCCAAGTCACGCGCCATCGTCAAGCAGATGGCGATTGACGAAGTGGAACACGGCGCCGCCGCCCAGCGCCTGGGCGCCATCGATACCCCGGCGCCCGTGAAGGCGTTGATGGGGCTGATGGGTAAAGTGATGACAAAAACGGCTTACTATATTTAGGCGCAGAAAAGAGCCGGGGTCAGACCCGTCGGGTCTGACCCCAGTTTTCTGCTGCATCCAAGCAAATTGTGCCGATTATTCCTCGATGATTTCGAAGGAATGCGTAATTTCCGCAGTTTTCGCCAGCATGATCGATGCCGAGCAATATTTGTCATGCGACAAGGCCACGGCTCGTTCCACGGCCGTCGGTTTCAGGGCCTTGCCCCGCACGGTGAAATGGAAGTGGATCTTGGTAAACACTTTCGGATCGGTCTCGGCGCGCTCGGCCTTCAGGCTCACTTCGCAGCCACTGACCGCTTCGCGCCCCCGTTTCAGGATCAGCACCACGTCATAGGCGGTGCAGCCGCCCGTGCCCAGCAAGACCATTTCCATGGGGCGTGGCGCCAGGTTGTGGCCGCCGCCATCGGGCGCGCCATCCATGGTCACCAGGTGGCCGGAACCGGTTTCTGCCCGAAAACTCATGCCCGACGGGCCATTCCAGCTGACTTTGCATTCCATCGTACTCTCCGAAAATTGTAAGCGTTTTGTATTGTAATAGAGGAATGCCTGTCCATGTGCCGCCCGCCGGGCCGCAGCGGGTCTGCATCGTGGCTTGACGCGACAAGGCAAAGCCGCTTATACTTGTCGGCTTTCCGTTCGCTCAGGAAAAGTAAATAAGGCAGAGTCCGCATAGCAGCATCGGCGGAACCACCATTTGAGCGTGTAATCTATTAGGAAGTCAACATGAAAACATTTTCCGCTAAAGGACATGAAGTCCAGCGCGATTGGTTCGTGGTTGACGCGACGGACAAAGTCCTCGGACGTGTTGCCAGCGAAGTGGCACTCCGACTGCGCGGCAAACACAAACCAGAATTTACTCCTCACGTCGATACCGGCGACTTTATCGTCGTCATCAACGCAGGCAAACTGCGTGTGACCGGTACCAAAGCTACTGAGAAAATTTACTACCGTCACTCTGGCTATCCAGGCGGCATCTACGAAACCAACTTCCAGAAAATGCAACAGCGTTTTCCAGGTCGCGCGCTTGAGAAAGCGGTCAAAGGCATGTTGCCTAAAGGCCCACTCGGCTACGCAATGATCAAGAAGCTGAAAGTGTACGCGGAAGGTTCCCATCCGCACGCTGCTCAGCAACCTAAAGCACTTGTTCTCTAAGGAACTGACATGATCGGTAATTACAATTATGGAACCGGCCGTCGCAAAAGTGCAGTGGCTCGGGTTTTTATCAAAGTTGGCACAGGCTTGATCGTTGTTAACGGCAAACCAGCAAACGAATACTTTTCGCGCGAAACGGGTCTGATGGTCATCCGTCAACCTCTGGAACTGACCGGCAATGTCGAGCGTTTCGACATCAAAGTCAACGTCCATGGCGGCGGTGAGTCGGGCCAGGCTGGTGCAGTTCGTCACGGCATCACCCGCGCTCTGATCGACTACGATGCAGCGTTGAAACCGGAACTGGCGAAAGCCGGCTTCGTTACCCGCGATGCACGTGAAGTCGAGCGTAAAAAAGTTGGTCTGCGCAAAGCACGTCGCGCAAAGCAATTCTCGAAGCGTTAATTTCTACGCTACAGCACCTTCGGGTGCTGCTCGAAAAGCCGCTGGACTTCGGTCCTGCGGCTTTTTTGCATTTCAGCGGGATGCGCCGTTGCGCTGTAAAATACGCGGAAAACCCTCAGGGGTAGCATTTCCCTTCATCTTTATGCAGTATCTATACAAGGAAAGAACATGATCAAAGTTGGCATCGTCGGCGGCACTGGATACACGGGCGTGGAATTGCTGCGCTTGCTCGCTACCCATCCAGATGTCGAGTTGACGGCGATTACTTCGCGCAAGGAAGATGGCTTGCCCGTTGCTGACATGTATCCTTCCCTGCGTGGCCACGTAAAACTGGCGTTTTCCTCGCCGGACAAGGCCAAGCTGGAGCAGTGCGACGTGGTCTTCTTTGCCACGCCACACGGTGTTGCCATGGCGCAAGCACCAGCGCTGCTGGCCGCCGGCGTGAAAGTCATCGACCTGGCCGCCGACTTCCGCCTGAAAGACCAGGCCAAGTTCGAACAGTGGTACAAGATTCCCCATACGGCGCCCGAGCTGATCGAACAAGCCGTGTACGGCTTGCCGGAACTGAATCGTGAAGATATTAAAAAAGCCAGCCTGATCGCCAACCCCGGTTGCTACCCGACCACCATGCAACTGGGCTTTTACCCGCTGCTGAAGGCCGGCCTGGTCCATGCGGGCGGCTTGATCGCCGACTGCAAGTCGGGTGTCTCCGGCGCCGGCCGCAAGGCGGAAATCGGCATCCTGTTCTCGGAAAGCAGCGACAGTTTCAAAGCCTACGGCGTGGCCGGCCACCGCCACTTGCCGGAAACGACGGCGCAACTGCAACGTTTCACGGACGAAAAAGTGGCGCTGACCTTTACGCCGCACTTGGTGCCGATGATCCGCGGCATGCATTCGACCCTGTACGCGCAGCTGAACAAGGATGTCAGCAATGAGGAATTGCAAGCCTTGTTCGAAGAGCAATACAAAGATGAGCCTTTCGTCGACGTGATGCCATTCGGCTCGCACCCGGAAACCCGCTCCACGCGTGGCTCGAACATGCTGCGCCTGGCCTTGCACCGCCCTGAAGGCGGTAACACCGTCATCGTGCTGGTGGTGCAGGATAATCTGGTCAAGGGCGCCTCGGGCCAGGCTGTGCAGTGCATGAACTTGATGTTTGGCTTGAAAGAAACAGCTGGTTTGCAACACATCGCCCTGCTGCCGTAAAAATAGGCAGCCGTGCTTGTGCAGGTGCGGCGCCTTTTTGCCGGACCTGTGATAAATTGGACTGCCAGCTACCCCGACAGGATGACGTTCATGTTCGAGCGCAACGCGAAAAACCCCATCGACACCCTGATCGGCGCCTCCACGCGGATCGAGGGCGACTTGCTGTTTTGCGGCGGCTTGCGCATCGATGGCCATGTGCGCGGCAATGTCACGGGCGAGGCGGGCGGGCCCACGTATGTGGTGCTGGGCGAGGCAGGCCGCATCGATGGCGAAGTGCGCTGCTCATGCCTGGTCGTCAGCGGCGAGATCAATGGCCCCGTGTACGTGTCGGAAATGCTTGAAATCCAGCCGAAAGCCCGCATTCTAGGAGAGGTCTATTACAAGGTGCTGGAAATGCACAGTGGCGCATTGGTGCAGGGCAAGCTCAGTCGCCACGACAGCGCCGACCCCGTGCTGCACCTGGCCGTGTCTGAAATGTGAGCAGGAACAACACCGTCCAGCCGCGTCAGCGGCGGTCGCAGCGCGACTTGCGCCAACAGTCTATAATGAGTTAATGTTTTCTAGTAGGAGTGTCTGATATGAATGCCGTCGCTGAAATGCAAGATGTGATCCCTTCACCCATTATCTTTACCGATAGCGCCGCTGAAAAAGTCGCGCAGTTGATCGAAGAAGAAGGCAATCCCGACCTGAAATTGCGCGTCTTCGTGCAGGGTGGCGGCTGTTCCGGCTTCCAGTATGGCTTCACCTTCGACGAAATCGTCAACGAAGATGACACCACCATGGTCAAGAACGGCGTCCAGCTGTTGATCGATTCCATGAGCTACCAGTATCTGGTCGGCGCGGAAATCGATTACAAGGATGACCTGGAAGGCGCGCAGTTCGTGATCAAGAATCCAACGGCGACTTCTACCTGCGGTTGCGGTTCGTCCTTCTCCGTTTAAGTATTAAACGGAGCAAGTAAGAAAATAGCGGATCGATGATCCGCTATTTGTGTTTCTACGTCTGCTCAACGCGGATACAGCGCACCCAGCACTCGTAAACCCTGCGCGCCTGTCACGGCCGGCAAGTTGCCCGGCTTGCGCTGCGTAAAGCGGCAAGCCAGCCAGGCAAACGCCAGCGCCTCGACCTGGCTGGGCGCCACGCCCAGCGCTTCGGTAGACGCCACCGCCATACCAGGCAATGCAGCGGCCAGCGCCGCCATCAGGCTGGCGTTCTGCGCGCCGCCGCCACACACATACAGCGTTTCCGCCTGCGCCCCGTCGCGCGTAATGGCGTGCGCCAGGCTGGCGGCAGTCAGTTGCGTCAAGGTCGCCTGCACGTCGGCCGGCAGGGCGGCTGGATGCTTGGTCAGCTTGCCTTGCAGCCAGTCGGCATGGAACAGGTCGCGTCCCGTGCTTTTCGGCGCCGGCAAGTCAAAATACGCTTCATTGAGCAATTCTGCCAGCAGGGCAGGGATGACCTTGCCCGTGGCGGCCCAGGCGCCGTTGGCGTCGTACGGCTGGCCCAGGTGCTGCAAGACCCAGCCATCCATCAGTGCATTGCCGGGGCCCGTGTCGTAGCCCGTTACCGTGCCGTCTGCATGCAGCACGCTGATATTGCTGATGCCGCCGATATTGGCCAGCACACGCGTGTGGCCGGGCAGATTGAAAATGGCTTGATGGAAGGCCGGCACCAGCGGCGCGCCCTGGCCGCCGGCGGCCACGTCGCGGCTGCGCAAGTCGGCGATGACATCGATGCCCGTCAGTTCGGCCAGCAAGGCCGGGTTGTTCAACTGGCGCGTAAAGCCCAGCTCGGGGCGGTGGCGGATGGTCTGGCCATGCGCGCCGATGGCGACGATGGCGTCCGCGACTATGCCCGCGTTGCTCAATAGCATGGTGACGCAGTCGGCGTAATGGCGCACGAGTTGATTGGCCGCCAGCGCTTCGCGTTCGATTTCATTCTGGCCGGCACTTTGCAATGCCATCAGGTCGGCGCGCAGGCTGGCGGGAAAGGCAATATAGGCGTCGCCCAGGCTGCGCACGCTGCCATCGTCGGAAAAGTCGACCAAGGCGCCGTCGACGCCATCGAGGCTGGTGCCCGACATCAAACCGATATACAGCATGGGTGTTTCCTCGCGTGCGTAAGTGATTGGGTACATTGTGCCGCATTTGTGCCGTATGCAAAAGCGCGCGGGAAAAACAAAGGCACCGGCCATCTGCATGGGCGGTGCCTTTATATGTTGCCCGGGGGCAATGTCGCAGTGTCGCAGTGTCGTTTAACGCGACGCCAGAGCCGTGTCGTTCGGACGCAGCAGGGTGAAGCGGTGCATCATGTCATTGGACACCATGCGGAAGCGGCTCAGCTCGGCGGCCGTCAGCGGCGCCTGGGCTTGGACGTTCAGTTTGCTTGGGTCTTGTGCCACGCCGCCGACGCGGAATTCATAGTGCAAATGGGCGCCCGTGGACCAGCCGGTGGTGCCGACATAGCCGATCACATCACCCTGGCTTACTTTTTGACCTTTTTTCAAGCCAGAAGCGAAGCGGCTCATGTGGGCGTAGGCGGTGGTGTAGTTGGCCCAGTGTTTCAGGACAACAACATTGCCGTAGCCGTTTTGACTGCCGACGGTATCGACCACGCCGTCGCCCGAGGCGCGGATAGGCGTACCGGTTGCAGCAGCGAAATCGATGCCCTTGTGTGCTTTCCAGTTGCCGGAAATCGGGTGCACGCGCATGGAGAAGCCGGACGAGATGCGGGAGAATTCGAGGGGGGATTTCAGGAAGGCTTTTTTGAGGGACTTGCCGTCAAAACTGTAGTAACCGCCGCCTTGTTTGCTGGCTGGGTCTTCGAACCAAACGGACTGGTAAGTCGTGCCGCGGTTGGTGAATTCACCGGCCAGGATGCGGCCCGCTCGGACGAATTCGCCATCTTGCCAGAATGTTTCGTAGACGACATTGAACGCGTCGCCGCGTTTCAGGTCGGAGCGGAAGTCGATATTGGTCGAGAACATTTCCACGATTTGCGCGGAAATCGAGTCTGGCAGGCGGGTGCCGTCCAGGCTGGAGTCGGTGGCGGCGAACAGGGTGGAAGTAATCTTGCGCGCGTGCATTTCAACGCGGCGTTCCAGCTGGGCTGCAACTTCCGTGGCCACGAACTTGTCGCCCTTGCGGGTGATCAGGATGTTCTTGACCGATTTGTCGCTGCCATCGACGAGGGTGGCGCGCATCCAGTTGAGGTCGCCGTTTTCGGACGTTTGCGCTTGCACGCGCTTGCCCGATTTGAGCAACATCACGCCGCGCGCAATCTTGTCGGTCTTGATGAAATTGGCGGCCGCCGTATCATCCACGCCGAGACGGGTCAGCAGGGTGGCGAGGGTATCGCCAGCGCGGACTTTTTCTTCGTGGGTGAAATTCTGGTCTACCTGTTCCATCGCGGAAATTTGCGAGGCGAGATCAGGCATTTCCAGGTTCTGGGCGATGGACGTGACCGGCAAGTCGGATGCGTCGGGCGCCATGGGAGACACAGCGACAGCGCCAAAGGCGGTAACGGCGAGCAGCACTGCCGACACGCCGATAATGCGTGCCTTGCGTGTCGTCGTCAGCTGTGTGTACAAGCGTGAGCCTGTGATTTTATGTATAGGGTTCATGCAATCAGTTAAAATTTGCCCTTGAACGTGACCTGAACTAGTGCTCTTTGTTATTGTTATTTTGGTTCGTTTTCATACGGCAAGATTGATGGGATCGAGCATTATAGCAAACTCCGCAAACCTACTACCATTTTGAGATCTACAGTCAAATTTTATGGAAATCAACACCACCGCATCGCCTGTAAAGGCTAACGCCGCTCAGACCGCACTTCCACTGTCGGACAGAGTACAAGAAGCCCTCGCGATTACCAAGCGTGGCGTCGACGAACTCTTGATCGAAAGCGAATTTGCGCAAAAATTAGCACGTTCCGAGAAAACCGGTGTTCCACTGCGCATCAAACTGGGCCTGGACCCGACTGCACCCGACTTGCATCTGGGCCACACTGTCGTGCTGAACAAGATGCGCCAGTTGCAAAACCTGGGCCATCAAGTCATTTTCCTCATCGGCGACTTCACTTCGATGATCGGCGACCCTTCGGGCCGCAACGTCACGCGCCCGCCTTTGACCAGGGAACAGATCGAGATTAACGCGATGACGTATTTCGCGCAAGCATCTTTAGTGCTGGATGCCAGCAAGACTGAAATCCGCTATAACTCCGAGTGGTGCGATCCGCTGGGTGCGCGTGGCATCATCCAGCTCGCTTCCCACTACACGGTGGCGCGCATGATCGAGCGCGACGACTTCACCAAGCGCTTCCAGGGCGGCATTCCTATTTCCGTACATGAATTCCTGTACCCGCTGATGCAGGGCTACGACTCGGTGGCCCTGAAATCGGACCTGGAACTGGGCGGCACGGACCAGAAGTTCAACCTGCTGGTGGGCCGCGAACTGCAAAAGCAGTACGGACAGGAGCAGCAGTGTATTTTGACCATGCCGCTGCTGGAAGGTTTGGACGGCGTGGAAAAAATGTCCAAGTCGAAGAATAACTACATCGGCATCACGGAACCGGGCAACACCATGTTTGCCAAGCTGATGAGCATTTCCGACGTCATGATGTGGCGCTACTACGAGCTGCTGTCGTGGCGCTCGATCGCCGAACTGGCGCAGCTGAAGAGCGAAGTGGAGGGCGGGCGCAATCCGCGCGATGCCAAGGTTGCGCTGGCGCAAGAGATCGTCGCCCGCTTCCACTCGCAGCAGGCAGCGGAAGATGCGCTGGCCGACTTCGTCAACCGCTCGAAGGGCGGCATTCCCGACGATATCGCGGAAGTCAGCCTGGCTGGCGCCCCGCTGGGCATCCCGCAATTGCTGAAACAGGCTGGCCTGTGCCCGTCCGCGTCGGAAGCCATGCGCAAGATCGACCAGGGCGGCGTGCGCATCGACGGCACCGTGATCAGCGACAAGGGCCTGCAAGTGGCGGCGGGCCAGTTTGTGTTGCAAGTTGGCAAGCGCAGTTTCGCGCGCGTCACCTTGACGGCATGATTGCGCTGCTGCAGAGAGTCACGCAGGCAAAGGTGGATGTCGCCGGCGCCACCGTCGGCGCCATCGACGCCGGCCTGATGGTGCTCGTGTGCGCCGAGCGGGGCGATACGGAGAAGGAAGCGGACGCCCTGCTGACCAAGCTGCTCGGCTACCGCGTGTTTGCCGACGAGGCGGGCAAGATGAACCGCAGCGTGACAGACGTGGCCGGCGGCTTGCTGCTGGTACCGCAGTTCACTCTGGCGGCCGACACCAAGTCCGGCACGCGCCCGTCGTTCACGCCGGCGGCCGCGCCGCAGGACGGCTTGCGCCTGTTCACGCATTTCGTGGAGCAGGCGCGCGGCCGCCATGCGACCGTGCAAACGGGGCAGTTCGGCGCCGACATGCAAGTGTCGCTGACGAACGATGGACCCGTCACGTTCTGGCTGCAAGTGAACGCCAAATAAGCGTCAAACAATAAATACAAGGGGAGCAAGCGATGAAATTGTGGAGCGAGACGTTTCGTGATGGCGGCCTGATGCCGGCCGAATATGCGTTTGCCGAGATCGACCCGGCCAGCCGCGTGCGCCTTGCCGGCAACCGCAATCCCCATCTGGCCTGGGACGAGGTGCCGAACGGCACCGAGTCGCTGGCCCTGTTCTGCATTGACCCTGATGCGCCGCAAGACGCCAGCCTGGCCAACCGCGATGACCAGACCCTGCCGCTGACGGCGCCGCGCGGCGACTTTTATCACTGGAGCTTGCTCGACTTGTCGCCAGCCATGCGCTCGATTGCCGCCGGTGAATTTTCCAGCGGCATCACGCCGCGCGGCAAGGCTGCCGGCACTGCTACTAGGCTGCAATTGCGCCAGGGCATCAACGACTACACGGACTGGTTTGCCGGCGATCCTGATATGTCCGGCGATTATTACGGCTATGATGGTCCGTGCCCGCCGTGGAATGACGAGCGCATCCACCATTACATTTTCCGCCTGTATGCGCTCGACGTGCCGCGCCTGGCCTTGCCCGAGCGTTTTACAGGGCAGCAAGCGCATGCCGCCATTTACGGTCACATCCTCGACGAAGCCCAGCTCGTCGTTGCCTATTCGCTCAACCCCGAGCTGGCACTTACCCTGAAGAAATAAAGCATGAGCACCACGATCTTACTGATACGCCATGGCGAAACGGCCTGGAATGCGGGCCGCCGCCTGCAGGGCCATATCGACATCGCCCTGAACGAAGCGGGCCTGGCGCAAGCGGCAGCGTTGGGGCAGGCGCTGGCGGATGCACCGCTGGCCGCCATCATTGCCAGCGATTTACAGCGCGCGCAGCAGACGGCGCTAGCCGTGGCCGGCGTGAAAGACTTGCCGGTGCAGACGGACCCCTTGCTGCGCGAGCGCTGCTACGGCGCCTTCGAAGGCTTGCTGTATGCGGACATCGCCGCGCGCTATCCGCACGAGTATGCGCAATGGCAATCGCGCCAGATCGACGCCGTGATGCCATCGGGCGAACGCCAGGCCGAGAGCTTTCGCCAGTTCTATGCGCGCGCGAACGGCGCCATCGCCCGCTGGGCCGAACTGTATGGCGGCCAGACGATTGCCATCGTGGCCCACGGCGGCGTGCTCGAGTGTGCCTACCGCGAGGCGCTCGGCATGGCGCTCGACAGTCCGCGCGACTTCCAGGTCCAAAATGCCAGCGTCAACCGCTTTTTGTATGCGGACGGCAAGCTGCATTTAGAGCACTGGGGAGACATCGAACACCTGAACGTGCCCACAATGGACGAGCTGAGCTAAGCGTTGAGTGAGTCGCCGGGCCGCACCCCGCCGGCGGTCCGTTTTGCTGTGCTGCACAAGCGTGGCGCCCACTCTGGCGCACTGAAACAAAAAAATAGTGCTTATTAAATAGGCAGGGAATCGGTTAAAATAGCAGGTTCCTCCGTCCATTCCAGGTTCTTCAGTGCAAATCGGCCCTCACATTCTGCGCAACAACGTTTTCGTCGCTCCCATGGCGGGCGTGACGGATCGGCCTTTCCGCCAGTTGTGCAAGCAGCTGGGGGCAGGCTATGCCGTGTCGGAGATGGCGGCGTCGAATCCGCGCCTGTGGGCGACGGAAAAAAGCGCGCGTCGCACGGACCACGAAGGCGAAATGGAGCCGAAGGCCGTGCAAATCGCTGGTGCCGATCCGCAAGACCTGGCCGATTGCGCCAAGTTCAACGTGGACCGGGGCGCGCAGATCATCGACATCAACATGGGTTGCCCCGTGAAGAAGGTGTGCAACAGCTGGTGCGGTTCGGCCTTGTTGCAAAACGAAAGCCTGGTCGAAAAAATATTGCATGCCGTCGTCAACGCCGTCGATGTGCCCGTTACCCTGAAATTTCGCACGGGCTGGAACCGCGAAAACAAGAATGCCCTGACCATCGCCCGCATCGCCGAGCAAGCCGGCATCCAGATGCTGACCTTGCACGGCCGCACGCGCGCCGATGGCTACAAGGGCGATGCCGAATATGAAACGATTGCCGCCGTGAAAGCCTCGGTGGGCATCCCCGTGGTGGCCAATGGCGACATCAGCAGCCCGGAAAAGGCCCGCTTTGTGCTCGATCAAACGGGCGCCGATGCCGTCATGATCGGCCGCGCGGCGCAGGGCCGGCCGTGGATTTGCCGCGAGATCGACCATTTCCTGCGCACCGGCACTTTATTGCCGGCACCCTACGTGGATGAAGTGCGCACCTTGATGGATGAGCATTTGCGCGCCCATTACGCGTTTTACGGTGAATTCCTCGGCGTGCGCACGGCGCGCAAGCACATCGGCTGGTATGTGAAAGATCTGGAAGGCGGCGAAGCGTTCCGCCAGCAAATGAACTTGCTGGAGTCGACGGATGCGCAATTGCTGGCCGTGGATCAATTTTTTGAGTCGCAATGGAAATTTGGCGAACGGTTACAATACCGCCTCTCCGAATCCAGTGAAAGTGGCCTGCTAGAAACGGCCACGGTAGCATGAGCAGATAGCAATAAGTAGGGTAAATCAGTTACCAGCAGTACAAGGGCGAGCGCCTATACAGAGCGTCATGCAATATTAATTACAACACCGAGGCAAGACGGCAGCAGGCGGACCGCATGAGCGGCGCGGCAGCGGATTACCAGGTGTTCAGCCGGTTGAAGCATACAAAAAATGAGCAAAGAAAGCATTCAGGAAGTCGTACAGAAAAGTCTAGAAGATTACTTCAATGACCTGGGCGAACAGCAAGCATCGAATATCTATGACATGGTCGTGCTGACCGTGGAAAAGCCCATCCTGGAAGTCGTGATGACACGCGCCGATGGCAACCAGTCGCACGCCGCGCAGATGCTGGGCATCAACCGCAATACCCTGCGCAAGAAATTGCAGGAGCACGGTTTGCTGTAATGCCGGCATGCAAGTGACGCCAAGATTTGAATCCGCCGCAGCCCGGCACCGGGCCTGCGCCATTCGCCAAGAACACTTAACCACCTAGCCACAGCCATGATCAAACAAGCTCTCCTCTCCGTTTCCGACAAGACCGGCGTTCTCGAATTCGCCCGCGCCCTGTCTGCCCTCGGCGTCAACCTCCTGTCCACCGGCGGCACCGCCAAATTGCTGGCAGACAACGGTGTTCCCGTCACGGAAGTTGCCGATTACACGGGTTTCCCGGAGATGCTCGATGGCCGTGTGAAGACCCTGCACCCGAAAGTGCATGGCGGTATCCTGGCGCGCCGCGATTTCCCTGAGCACATGTCGAAACTGGTCGAGCACGACATGCCGACCATCGACATGGTGGTGGTCAACCTGTATCCGTTCCAGGGCACGGTCGCCAAGGCCGATTGCACGCTGGAAGACGCGATCGAAAACATCGATATCGGCGGCCCGACCATGCTGCGTTCGGCGGCCAAGAACCACAAGGACGTGGTTGTCATCTGCGATCCGACCGACTACGACGCCGTGCTGGCGGAGCTGCGCTCGGCCGACGGCTCGGCCGGCACGGTCAGCTACGACACCAAGTTCATGCTGGCGAAAAAAGTCTTTGCGCACACGGCGCAATACGATGGCGCCATCACCAACTACCTGACCAGCCTGGGCCCGACGAAGGTGCACGCCGAGCGCGGCGCCTATCCGCAAATCCTGAACGTTGCATTTGAGAAAGTGCAAGACATGCGTTACGGTGAAAACCCGCACCAGAGCGCCGCCTTCTACCGCGACCTGGCCGTCACCGATGGCGCGCTGGCCAACTACCGCCAGCTGCAAGGCAAGGAATTGTCGTACAACAACATCGCCGATGCCGATGCGGCCTGGGAATGCGTGAAGAGCCTGGGCGGCTTCGAGCAAAGCGCTGCCTGCGTGATCGTCAAGCACGCGAACCCATGCGGCGTCGCCCTGGGCAAGAATGCGGCCGAAGCGTATGCGCGTGCCCTGCAGACGGACCCGACTTCCGCGTTTGGCGGCATCATCGCCTTCAACACGGAACTCGACGGTGCCACCGCCGGCGAAATCGCCAAGCTGTTCGTCGAAGTGCTGATCGCCCCATCGTTCTCGACGGAAGCGAAACAGATTTTGTCGAGCAAGCAAAACGTGCGCATGCTGGAAATCCCGCTGGGCAGCGGCGTCAACGCCATGGACTTCAAGCGCGTGGGTGGCGGCTTGCTGGTGCAATCGCCGGACGCGAAAAACGTCGGCATCGGCGACTTGCGCGTGGTCAGCAAGCTGCAGCCTACGCCGCAACAATTGTCCGACCTGATGTTCGCCTGGAAAGTGGCGAAATTCGTCAAGTCGAACGCCATCGTCTTCTGCGGCAATAACATGACCCTGGGCGTGGGCGCTGGCCAGATGAGCCGTATCGACTCGGCCCGCATCGCTTCCATCAAGGCGCAAAACGCGGGCCTGTCGCTGACGGGCTCCGTGGTGGCGTCGGATGCCTTCTTCCCCTTCCGCGACGGCCTCGACGTCGTCGTCGATGCGGGCGCGACTTGCGTGATCCACCCGGGCGGCTCCATGCGCGACCAGGAAGTGATCGATGCCGCGGACGAGCGCGGCGTCGTGATGCTCTACACGGGTACGCGTCACTTCCGTCATTGATTAAACCCCAAACAAGGGCTGGGGTATGACCCGAAGGGTCAGACCCCGAACGGCAGGCACCGGTTATTCACCGGTGCCTGCCGTATTCATTATAGAATCTGGCGATGATTATTCTTGGCATCGATCCTGGCCTGCGCACCACCGGCTTTGGGGTCATTGAAAAACACGGCAACAAGCTGCGCTATATCGCGTCGGGGACCGTCAAGACGGATTCCGAAGGGGAATTGCCGCCGCGCCTGAAGATCATCCTGCAGGGAGTGAGCGAAATCGTCGGCACCTACCAGCCCGATTGCGCGGCCATTGAAAAAGTGTTTGTCAACGTCAACCCCCAATCGACTCTGCTGCTGGGCCAGGCGCGCGGCGCGGCCATTTGCGCGCTCGTGCATGCCGACCTGTCGGTGGCCGAATACACGGCCCTGCAGGTGAAGCAGGCCGTCACGGGCCACGGCAAGGCGGCCAAGGAGCAGGTGCAGGATATGGTGTCGCGGCTGCTATCCTTGCCCGGCTTGCCCGGCACGGATGCGGCCGATGCCCTGGGCGTGGCCATTTGCCATGCCAACAGCATCGATGCGCTGGCCATGCTCGGCGCGCTGGCGCCCCAGTTGCAGGGCTTGCGCATGAAGCGCGGCCGTTTAGTAGGATAGCTGCATGGCCCTCATATATTAATAGAAACAACGATACACAACATTAGGAACACGCGATGATAGGCCGTCTCTCCGGTATTTTGCTTGAAAAGAATCCGCCACAATTGCTGGTCGATTGCCAGGGCGTCGGCTATGAAGTCGACGTGCCGATGAGCACGTTTTACAACTTGCCCCATGTGGGCGAAAAAGTCGTGTTGTTCACGCACCAGGCCATCCGCGAAGATGCGCACCTGCTGTTTGGCTTTGGCAATGCGGCCGAGCGGGCCGTGTTCCGCCAGTTGATCAAGATCACGGGCGTGGGCGCGCGCATGGCCCTGTCGATCCTGTCCGGCATGACGATTGCCGATCTGGGGCAGGCGATCACCCTGCAGGATTCCGGCCGCCTGGTCAAAGTGCCCGGCATCGGCAAGAAGACGGCGGAACGGCTATTGCTGGAATTGAAGGGCAAGCTGGGGGCCGATATCGGCGCCGGCGGCGCGCATGCGGCACCGGATGCGAAATCGGACATTTTGAACGCTCTGGTGGCGCTCGGCTATTCGGACAAGGAAGCGCTGGCCGCCGTGAAGAACGTGCCGGCCGGCAGCAGTGTCTCCGACGGCATCAAACTGGCGCTGAAAGCGCTGTCGAAAGGCTGATAACGCATGAGCATCCAGACCGACAGTTTCACGGAACAGCGCATCATCGACGCGGCGCCCATCTCGCACAACGAAGAGGCCATCGAGCGGGCCTTGCGTCCCAAGCAGCTCGATGAATATGTGGGACAGGAAAAGATCCGCGACCAGCTGGAAATCTTCATCACGGCCGCGCGCCAGCGCAAGGAAGCGCTCGACCACACTTTGCTGTTCGGCCCTCCAGGCCTGGGCAAGACCACCCTGGCGCACATCATTGCGCGCGAAATGGGCGTGAATTTGCGCCAGACCTCCGGCCCCGTGCTGGAACGCCCGGGCGACCTGGCCGCGATCCTGACGAACCTGGAAGCGAACGATGTCCTGTTCATCGATGAAATCCACCGGCTGTCGCCCGTTGTCGAGGAAATTTTATATCCGGCGCTTGAAGATTATCAAATCGATATCATGATCGGTGAAGGCCCGGCCGCCCGTTCCGTGAAGCTCGATTTGCAACCGTTTACCCTGGTCGGCGCCACCACGCGCGCCGGCATGCTGACCAACCCGCTGCGCGACCGTTTCGGTATCGTCGCCCGCCTGGAGTTCTACAACACGGGCGAGCTGACGAAGATCGTCACGCGCAGCGCCGCCTTGCTGAAAGCCCCGATCGACCCGGAAGGCGCGCACGAGATCGCCCAGCGCGCCCGCGGCACGCCGCGCATCGCCAACCGCTTGCTGCGCCGCGTGCGCGATTTCGCTGAAGTCAAAAGCAATGGCGAGATCACCAAGGTGGTGGCCGACCGCGCGCTGGCCATGCTGGACGTCGATTCCGCCGGCTTCGACGTGATGGACCGCAAGCTGCTGGAGGCGGTGCTGTTCAAGTTCGGCGGCGGCCCCGTCGGCATCGGCAACCTGGCCGCCGCCATCGGCGAAGCGGCCGATACCATCGAAGACGTGCTGGAACCGTATCTGATCCAGCAAGGCTTTTTGCAGCGCACGCCCCGTGGCCGTGTCGCCACGCCGGCCGCCTATTTGCACTTTGGCGTCAGCGCGCCGCGCATGGGCCCCGGCGGCGAAGCGTGGGAACTGTGATGGCGGACGGCAGCCAACAGGCTATCGAAGGCATGCAGATCTGGATCGACGCCGATGCCTGCCCCGTGGTCATCAAGGAAATTCTGTACCGCGTGGCCGACCGCCTGGAGTTACCGCTCACCCTGGTGGCCAACCAGGGCTTGCGCGTGCCGCCGTCGCGTTTCATCCGCACCGTGCAAGTGCCGTCCGGCGCCGACGTGGCCGACCAGGAAATCGTGCGCCTGCTCAATCCTGGCGACCTGGTCATCACGGGCGACATTCCGCTGGCCGCCGACGTGCTGACCAAAGGCGGCTATGCCTTGAATCCGCGCGGCGAGTTTTACACGAAAGATAATATCGCCCAGCAACTGACGATGCGCGCCTTCATGGAAGAATTGCGCAGCGGCGGCGTGGATACAGGCGGCCCGGCTGCCTTCAGCCAGTCCGACCGGCAGCAGTTCGCCAACAGCCTCGACAGGCATTTGAGCAAGCATCACCGCAAGCCGGCGCCAGCGCAATAATCTGTGGACGAAAAAAAACCGGTGCAAGCCGGTTTTTTTACGTGCCAGTTTGATTTAACGCAGCACTTTTCTCGTGCCCACCACTTCCACCGTCACGCGGCGGTTCTTGGCGCGGCCGGCGGCACTCGTGTTGTCGGCCACGGGCTGCGTTTCTCCCTTGCCCTCCGTGTAGACGCGGCTCGTTTCCACGCCTTGCGCCACCAGGTAAGCCTTGACGGCTTCGGCGCGGCGCTGCGACAGCTTCTGGTTGTAGGCGTCGGAACCGACGGCATCCGTATGACCGACCGTGACGATGACTTCCAGGTCCATGCCGGTCAATTGACCGAGTAGCTGGTCCAGTGCCGCCTTGCCTTGTGGCTTGAGCGTCGATTGATCGAAATCAAACAATGCTTCCGAAGCAAACGACACTTTTTCCGCCACGGGGACAGGTGCCGGTGCGGCCACGATGACGGGCGCCGGCATGGCGACGACAGGGGCGACGTCGGGTGCCGGCTGGTAGGCGGGCGTGGCGCTGGCCGGGCGACCCAATTTGTAGACCAGGCTGACGGAATACAGGTCCGCATCGCCGCGGTTGCCGACGGCGTCGTTCAGGCGATAACGTTCCACTTCGCCGCGCAAGGCCAGCGCTTCGCTGAACTTGTATTCCAGGCCCAGGCCCAGCTTGGCGTTGAGCTTGCGCTCGCTGGCATGCGTGTTGGTCGAGCCCAGCAGGCGGTTGCCGCTGAACTCCGTGTTCGTCTTGGTGTAATGCATGCCGACCCGGCCCAGCAAGGACAGGCGCTGCGACAGCGGCAGCTGGCCCAGCAAGTCCAGATTCACGCCGCGAAAGGCTGCTTGTCCGTTGAGTACGCCATTGCCGCTGGTGGTCGACTTGAAATCGAACTTGCCCAGGTCAAAGTAACCGCCTTCCACGGCGAAATACTGGTTCAGTTGCCGGCCGGCAAACAGTTTATAGCCGGTGTCGCGCTGGTCCTTGCTAAAACCGGTGACGCTTTCACCGTTGGCGGCCAGGCTGGCGCGCAGGCGCGGCTCGTCGATGGTGGCGCGCGACTGGCCCACGCCCGCACCGAGGTACCAGGCGCTGTTGGCCCAGTCCGGGTTGATGAAGGTGTTGTCCTGCGCCTGCGCCGCTTGCGCTGCCAGCAAGGCGCCGGCCATCACGCTCAGGGCGCCCAGTGTGTGTGCAATAGTCATGGTCATGTCCCGATTATTTGGTGATCTGGTTGTTGCGCAGGGTGACGGCGGCAGCCGTCAGCACGCGGCCATTGAGCAGGGTCGTGTTGTCGCCTACCGTGATGGCGGCAGACTGGCCCAGGATATTGCCCTTGAAGACGCTGTTGGCGGCCAGGGTGGTGGGGCCGACAGGCAGCCAGCTGACGTTGTCGGCCGTGGCGCCATTGTTCAGGGCAACGATGGCGTTGGCGGTCGAATCCAGGGTCAATGCCGTGCGGAAGATGTACACGCCGGGACCGTTCAGTGTCAGGGTACCCGTAATGCTGATGGCGCCCGCATAGCAATATACGCCGGGACCGAAGGTCTGGCCGCCCAGGTCGATGCCGCCGGCAAAGCTGACGTCGCAGGTCCGGCTATTGCCATCCGTGATCGCCGTTTGCAAATCCGTCATGGCGCCGGCCAGGATGGCGCCCGACTTGTAGTTGGTAAAACCTGCCGCCTGGGTCGGATCGGTGGTCTGCGATGGCGCACCGACGTCGCCCGTGATCAGGGTGGTGCCGCCCGAATTATTCGTGATCGAGGTGCCGGCCAGCACGCCGAATGGCGCCGCGCGGCCCAGAATGATCGGGTTGAACACGGGCGGGATGGCCACTGCCGTGACAGTCAGCAGCGCGCTGCCCGACTGGCCGCCGGCCGTGGCGGTGATGTTGCTGGTGCCGGTGGCGATGCCGGTGGCCACGCCCGTGTTCAGCACGCTAGCGGTGGCAATGGTGCCCGAAGTCCAGGTGGCGCCGCCAGTGACAATGGCGTTCGAGCTATCCGAATACGTTGCCGTGGCAATGAATTGTTGCTGGGCACCGACAGCGATGCTGGCGGTGGCCGGCGTGACGGCGATGCTGACGATGGTGGCGGCAGGCACGCTGACGGTGGTGCTGGCCGTCTTGCCGTTGAAGCTGGCGTTCATGACGCTGGTACCAGAGGCAACGCCACTGACCAGGCCGCCGCTGGCGACGATGGCGAAAGCGGGCGTGACTGAAACGAAGCTGCTGCCGCTCGTGACGTCGACGGTGCTGCCATCCGAATACGTGGCAAGGACGGCCAACTGGCGCGTCGCGACGACGGGCACGATGGGGTTTTGCGGCGTGACGGCGATCGACAGCAAGGTGGCCGGGGTGACGGTCAGTACGGCGCTGGCGCTCTTGCCGCCAAACGCGGCGCTGATGCTGCTGCTGCCGGCAGCGATGCCGGTGCTCAAGCCCGTGGCGGCATTGACCGTGGCGCTGGCCGCCGTGGCGGAAGTCCAGGTCGCCTTGGCGCTGACGTCTTGCGCGGAACCGTCGCTATACGTGGCGATGGCCGTGAATTGCTGGCCGGCACCGATGGTGACCGTCGCCGTGGCTGGCGTGACGGCCAGGCTGGACAAGGTGGCGCCCGGCAAGCCGAGGATGGGATCGCGTCCCTGGTCGCCGCCGCCGCAGCCGGCCAGGGCGGCCATGGCCAGCAGGCCTGCCGCGACGAGCAGCGGATTCAGATATCGTTTGAAGAGGTTCATTTGCGTTCCTTTGTGCATGGCAGTCACTGCCGGGCATCCGCGGATGAGGTCATCCGGCAGAGCCATGCCGCCCTTCGCTACAGGGCGATGGCGTCACTGGCATGCACTATTTCATTTAGAAAAATGGAGGTATGTGCGCTGGCGCGCTTAGCTTCCGCCGCATAGGGAAATACCTTGAAAGGAGCGGAATTCGGCCTGGAAAACAACAGCTGTGGCGCAGGTGGACGTAAAAAAGCCGGCGCAGAGGCCGGCTTCGGTCGGGCAGGGCGTGCGCTGCTTATTCTTCGCGCACCCACGTCTGCGAGCGGCCAAACATCGGCACGCCGACATAACCGCGCACTTGCAGCTTGGTGCCGCCTTCAATCAGTTCGGCCTTGCTCTTGTAGACCTTGCCGCTGGCCGGGTCCGTGATTTCGCCGCCCGTCCATTCCTTGCCGTCATATTTCAGGCCGGACAGGATCACCAGGCCGATGATGGGCTGGTCCTTGTTGGCGCCCGTGCACTTGTCGCACTTGGGGTTTTGATCTTCATTCGGGCCACGGAACAGCTTGTCGATCTTGCCTTGCAAGACACCGTTGTTTTCCGTGATGACGACGAGCGATTTCGGCTTGCCGGTGGCGTCGTCGATGGTTTTCCACGTGCCCACGGGGGTGAAGTTGCCGTCGCGCGCGGTGGCGCTGCCGGCGATGGCCAGGGCGGCCACCATGATGCTTGCTGTGACGCTTGCTTTGAATATGTTATGCATCGCTAGTCTCCTTTGGTTTTTTTGATCGGGTCACGAACAGTGTATATACCAAGGCAAGACCAGCCATCCTGCGCGGCGTCACGGAAGACGCCGCGCAATCCTGCCAAACTTGCCTTATGCGCTGGCTAGTTTAGCAAACTGTTCGCGCAATTTTTCAATTGTGGCGGAAAAACTGAGCAAGCGCTCGTTTTCTTGCGCAACGATGGCGGCAGGGGCGCGTGCGACAAAGCTTTCATTGCCTAATTTGCCATTCACTTTGGCAATTTCCGCTTCGATGCGGGCGATTTCCTTGCCCAGGCGTTCGCGTTCGGCGGCCACGTCGATTTCCACTTTCAGCATCAGCTTGGTGGTGCCGACGATGGCGACGGCCGCAGGCGAGTCCGGCAGCGCATCGACGATCTGCACGTCGGCCAGCTTGCCCAGCGACTGGATGTAAGGCGCGTACGACGCCAGCGCGGCCTTTTCCGTTGCATTGCCCGCTTCGACGATCAGCGGCACGCGCACGGAAGGCGAGATCTGCATTTCGCCGCGCAGGTTGCGCGTGGCATCCGTCAGTGCTTTCAGCTGCTGCATCCACGCTTCGGCCGATTCGTCGATCTTGTCGGTGTTGGCGATCGGGTACGGCTGCATCATGATGGAATCACCGTCTGGCTTGAGCGTCTTGCCGGCCAATGGCGCCACCGTTTGCCACAGGGCTTCTGTGACAAACGGAATGATCGGATGGGCCAGGCGCAGCACGACTTCCAGCACGCGCAGCAAGGTGTGGCGGGTGGCGCGTTGCTGGCCTTCCGTGCCTTGCTGGACTTGCACCTTGGCTACTTCCAGGTACCAGTCGCAATACTCGTCCCAGACGAATTTGTAGATGGTGGCGGCGATGTTGTCGAAACGGAAGTCTTCGAAGCCTTTTGCCACGTCCAGTTCAGCGCGTTGCAGCAAGGAGATGATCCACTTGTCCGCTTGCGACAGGTCGGCGTCATTCGGGGTGCAGTCCTTGCCTTCCGTATTCATCATGACGAAACGGGTGGCGTTCCACATCTTGTTGCAGAAGTTGCGGTAGCCTTCGCAGCGGCCCAGGTCGAAATTGATGTTGCGGCCCAGCGATGCATAGCTGGCCATGGTGAAGCGCACGGCGTCCGTGCCGTAGGCCGAAATGCCTTCCGGGAATTCCTTGCGGGTCGCCTTGGTGATCTTTTCCGCGTCGCGCGGGTTCATCAGCCCCGTGGTGCGCTTGACGATCAAGCCTTCCAGGTCGATGCCGTCGATCAGGTCGATCGGGTCGAGGGTGTTGCCTTTCGACTTGGACATCTTCTGTCCCGTCGAATCGCGCACCAGGCCGTGCACGTAGACGGTTTCAAACGGCACCTTGCCCGTGAAGTGCGCCGTCATCATGACCATGCGCGCGACCCAGAAGAAGATGATGTCGAAACCCGTCACCAGCACGGACGACGGCAGGAAAGCCTTCATGTCCGGCGTTTCTTCAGGCCAACCCATGGTCGAGAACGGCACGAGAGCCGACGAGAACCACGTGTCGAGCACGTCGTCGTCGCGTTTCAACGGGCCCGTGCTGCCGGCGGCCAGGGCCTTGGCTTGCGCCTCAGCTTCCGTCTTGGCAACAAAAATATTGCCCTTGTCGTCGTACCAGGCGGGAATCTGATGGCCCCACCACAGTTGGCGCGAGATGCACCAGTCCTGGATGTTGTTGAGCCACTGGTTGTAGGTGGTGCTCCAGTTTTCCGGCACGAACTTGATTTCGCCATTGGCGACCTTGTCCAGCGCCGTTTCCGCGATCGATTTCCCTGGGAAGAAAGTGCCTTCCGGGGCCGGTTTGCTCATGGCGACAAACCACTGGTCCGTCAGCATCGGTTCGATGACGACGCCCGTGCGGTCGCCGCGCGGCACCATCAGCTTATGCGGCTTGACTTGCTCGAGCAAGCCTTGCGCGTCGAGGTCGGCGACGATCTGTTTGCGCGCGGCAAAGCGGTCCAGGCCGCGATACGCTTCCGGCGCGTCGTCGGTGATCTTCGCGTCCAGGGTCAGAATGACGATTTGCGCCAGTTTGTGGCGCTGGCCCACGGCGTAATCGTTCATGTCATGCGCTGGGGTAATCTTCACGCAGCCCGTGCCGAATTCCTTGTCGACATATTCGTCGGCGATGATGGGGATTTCGCGATCGGTCAGCGGCAGTTTCAGCATCTTGCCCACCAGCGGCAGGTAGCGCTCGTCCGTCGGATCGACGGCTACGGCCACGTCGCCCAGCATGGTTTCAGGACGCGTGGTGGCCACCGTCAGGAAACCGCTGCCGTCGGCCAGCGGGTACTTGATGTACCACATGGAGCCGTCTTCTTCTTCGGACACCACTTCCAGGTCGGAGACGGCTGTGCCCAGCACGGGGTCCCAGTTGACCAGGCGCTTGCCGCGGTAGATCAGGCCTTGCTCGAACAGGCGCACGAAGACGTCGGTGACGACTTTCGAACGCGGTTCGTCCATCGTGAAGTATTCGCGCTGCCAGTCGGCCGAGGCGCCCAGGCGGCGCATTTGCCCGGTGATGATGGAACCGGATTTTTCTTTCCATTCCCACACTTTTTCCACGAATTTCTCGCGGCCCAGGTCATGCCGCGAAATCTTTTGCGCGTCCAGCTGGCGTTGCACGACGATTTGCGTGGCGATGCCCGCGTGGTCGGTGCCGGGAATCCAGGCCGTGTTGTGGCCCAGCATGCGGTGGTAGCGGGTCAGGCCATCCATGATGGTCTGGTTGAACGCATGACCCATGTGCAGGGTGCCGGTGACGTTCGGCGGCGGCAACTGGATGCTGAAGGAAGGTTTTCCCGCATCGAGGGTGGCGGTAAAGTAACCGCGCTGTTCCCACTCGGTGCGCCAGAATTGTTCAATGTCGGCGGGCTCGAAAGACTTGGCTAATTCCATGATTTGGCGTGTGATTGGCAAAAGGATCCATTATAGATGACACGGCATCGCCTGCAGCGTGGCAAACGGCCTTTTTCAGTGTTTTGGCGGCTTTGCGGACCGTTTGCCCGCAACAGAACGGGGAGTAAGACGCTGCCGATGTTATAATGCCGGCCTCGGCGCCTCCTGCCCCATCTTTGCGGACGGCGCCTGCAGACGCGGTGGTATCAAAGTTTCCTACCCAACTCCCGTCCGCGTCACGCGGCCAGCGCATCTGCGATGCCAGGCACCTTCAGCGCGTCCCCTGCGGGCCGGGCGCCTGAACCACGCGCACCGTCAGCGGTGCACCATTCACGGCGGACTACCGCGCGCCCTCGTCTTTACCGGCCGCGCCGCCACAGCTTCGCCAGGAATGTTGTTATCTGGCCCGTCGTCTTTCGATACGGCATGTAACTACAGCGCGCCTAGCCGCCTGTGGCCGCGCCATGGCCGCGCGCTTTCCCGGTTTGGCCTTTACAAGGAAACCAGCATGAAAAAAATCTCGATCACCATGGCACTCGCCACCTTGGGCGCTTTGCCTGCCGTCCACGCCCAGTCGTCCGTCGACCCGTCTTCAGTCACCATGTATGGCTTGATGGATGCGGGCCTGGTGCAGGAAGGCGGCATCAGCAAGCTCACCAGTGGCGTGTCGGCCGGCTCGCGCCTGGGCCTGCGCGGCACGGAATCGCTGGGCAATGGCTTGCGCGCCGTATTCACCCTGGAAGCGGGTGTCCTGAGCGACACGGGCCGCTCCGACCAGGCGGGGCAATTGTTCGGCCGCCAGGCGTTTGTCGGCATCGACAGCCCGCTGGGCATGCTGACCGTGGGGCGCCAGTACAACCTGCAAAGCCAGGCGCTGACGGACGTGGCCGACCCCTTCGAAGGCGGCATGGCCGGTGCCTCGACCAACCTGGCCGGCTATTCGGCCACGCGCATCGACAATACCGTGCGCTACACCTCGCCGGAATGGCGCGGCGTGACCGGCACCGTCATGCTCGGTGCTGGCGAACACACGGGGATTGCGGCAGATCAACGTTCGCTGGGCCTGGCCCTGGGCTATGTCAACGGCCCCCTGACCCTGTGCCTGGCGCGCCAGAGCCGTGGCGGCGAATTCGGCAAGGCCGACGTCAACAACACCATTCTGGCCGGCAACTACAACTTCGGCGTGGCCACGGCGTTTGCCGGCTATGGCCGCAACACGGGCGAGGGCAGCACGATGTTCTTTGCGGAAAACCCATATGGCGCGGCGCAGGCGCCGGCCCAGTCGAGCGATAGTCGCGACGCCATCGTCGGCGTGTCCGTGCCGCTCGGCGCGACCACCTTGCTGGCCTCGTATGTGCACAAGGATGACCGCGACGCGGCCAACCGCGACGCGCAGCAGCTGGCCATCGGCGCCACGTACGCCTTGTCCAAGCGCAGCAAGGTGTATCTTGCCTACGCGCATATCCGCAACCGCAACGACGCCGCCTATATGGTGGGCAATGCCACGGAGGTGGGCAGCGGCAATCGCGCGCTGAACATCGGCTTGCGCCACGCGTTTTAAGCGGGCAGCATGCTGCCTTCGTGCAACAGTGCTTCGAAGGCGGGCGCGGTCAGCGGTCGGCTGAACAGATAGCCCTGCATCTGGTCGCAGCCGTGCTGGCGCAGGAAGGCCAGCTGCGGCGCCGTTTCCACGCCTTCGGCGATCACTTTCAGACGCAGGCTGTGCGCCAGCGAAATGATGGTGCGCACGATGGCCGCGTCGTCGTCGCTGTTTGTGATGTCACTGACGAAGGTCTTGTCGATTTTCAGTACGTCGATGGGGAAGTGGCGCAGGTAGGCCAGGCTGGAATAGCCGGTGCCGAAGTCATCGATGGACAGTTGCACACCCAGCGCCTTCAGCTTGCTCATGATGGCCGTGGCTTGCTCCACGTTATGCATGACCATGCTTTCCGTCAATTCCAGTTCCAGATGGGCGGCATCGAGGCCGGTCTCGGCCAGTGCCTGCGCCACCGCGTGCAGCAGATTCCTTTGCTTGAATTGCCGCGCCGACAAGTTGACGGCCAGGCGCAACGGGCCATGGCCGGCCAGCTGCCAGGCGCGCGCCTGGGCGCACGCCGTGTGCAGGGCCCAGTCGCCGATGGGGATGATCAAGCCCATTTCCTCTGCCAGGCCGATGAAGCTGGCAGGCGGAATGCGCCCCAGTTGCGGATGTTGCCAGCGCAGCAGAGCTTCCATGCCCACCACCGTGCCGCTGGACAGATCCAGCTGGGGCTGGTATTCGAGGTGGAACTGCCCCCGCTCCAGGGCGTGGCGCAACTCGCTTTCCAGTCCCAGCCGCTCCAGGGTGCCCTCATTCATGCTCGACGCATAAAATTGCCACTGGCCCCGTCCCTGCTCCTTGGCTCGGTACATGGCGATGTCGGCATGCTTGATCAAGGTGTCGGCATCCTGGCCATCGTCGGGATACACGGCCACGCCCATGCAGCAGCTGAGAAAAAATTCATATTCGCCCAGTTGCAGCGGCTGCGCCACGGCGTCCAGGATGCGCTGCAGGATGGCGGTGCCCGGTTCGCCAATGCCATGCTGGGGCAGCAGCAGCACGAATTCGTCGCCGCCCAGGCGCGCCACCGTGTCGACTTCGCGCGTGGCGTCGCGCAGGCGCTCGGCCACGTTTTTCAGCACCGTGTCGCCCGCATCGTGGCCCAGGGTATCGTTGACGAATTTAAAGCGGTCGAGGTCGATGAACACCACCCACAGGGGCAGGCCGCTGCGGCGCGTCACGGCCATTGCCTGCTCCAGCCGTTCGCGCAGTAGTGCCCGGTTGGCCAAGCCTGTGAGGATATCGTGCCTGGCCTGGAATTCCATCTCCTGTTCGAAGCGCATGACGGTGCTGATGTCGTATTGCGCCACGACAAAGTGGCTGACGGGGCCATCGCCATCTTCGCGCACGGGCGCGACGAACAGTTCGCTCCAGTAGCAACTGCCATCCTTGCGGAAGTTGCGCACGATGGCCTTGCCTTCGCGCTGTTCGCGCAGGGCGGCTGTAATCTCATGCATGTCTTGCCGCCCTTGCTCGGGACCCTGCAAGTCTTCCAGGCGCTGGCCAATGACTTCGCCGGCCGCATAGCCGGTGATGCGCTCGAAGGCGGGGTTGACGTATTCGATCAGGAAGCCCGGCGCATCGGCGCTGCACAGGATGACGGCATTGGCCGACACTTCGATGATGCGTTCGCGCAAACGCAGCGCCTTTTCATTGTGCATGCGCGCAGCGATGTCTTCGGACAGGCGCAAATTGGCAAACTGCAGCGCCGCCGTGCGCTCGCCCGTGATGCGGGCAATCACGGAATTGCGCGACACCAGCTGAAACACATACGCCGTTGCCAGCAGGCTCGACAGTAATCCGCCCAGCAGCACGTACAGGGAACCGCGATGGTTGGCGTCCAGGCTCATGCCGCTGGCGTAGTACTGCAGCAGCAGCCGGGTGCTTTCCGACTCGATCTGGCGCGCCGAGGCGTAGCACAGGGCCGTCAGGCACAGCCCGACCGCCAGCGTGATCAGGGCCGAAGTGGAAACGGAAATGGAGATGCGTTGGAAGAATGATTGCATGATGGCGTCCGGTAGGCAGCGCCGGTGCCGATCCATGACCCGGCAGCTCTGGCAGTGATTGACTGTAGGATGCGCGGCACATTGTCGTCCGTTCGCTGGCGAACAGACAGCCAGACCCGCAAGAAATATAGTCGCATCATTGTGCAGACGCCGTGTTAGGCTCCAGCATATAGCGGCCCTCGTTCGGACGTCTTTCATTTATCTCCTAGCTGACGACTGGAAACCAGGAATCCTGCCCATGTCGAGTCCGCATGCCCAGTTGCACAACCCGAATCAAAACCATTTGCTCGCCGCCATGCTCGACGCCGATTTCGCGCGCCTGGTTCCTCATCTGGAGCAAGTCTCCATGCTGCTGGGCGACGTGATCTACGATTCGGGCGACAAGCTGCAGCATGTGTACTTTCCCACCACCGCCATCGTTTCTCTTCACTATCTGCTGGAAAATGGCGGTTCGTCGGAAATTGCCGGCGTGGGTAATGAGGGCGTGGTGGGCGTGTCGCTGTTTATGGGTGGCAACTCGACCCCCAGCCGCGCCGTGGTGCAGACGGGCGGCGTCGGCTATCGCCTGAAGGCGCACCTGCTGATGGAAGAATTCGACCGTGCCGGTCCCGTCATGCGCTTGCTGCTGCGCTATACGCAAGCCCTGATCACGCAAATGTCGCAGACGGCCGTGTGCAACCGCCACCATACGGTGGAGCAGCAACTGTGCCGCTGGCTGCTGCTGACCATGGACCGCCTGCCGAACCGCGAGCTGACCATGACGCAGGAACTCATCGCCAACATGCTGGGCGTGCGCCGCGAAGGTGTGACGGAAGCGGCCGGGCGCTTGCAGGCGCGTGGCTTCATCAGTTACCGGCGCGGCCATATCTCCGTGCTGGACCGCGCCGGCCTCGAAGGCCATGTGTGCGAATGCTATGGCGTGGTGAAGAAGGAATTCACGCGTCTGCTGTCGGACGTGCGCCAGCGCCAGGCGCACTGAACACCGCATTGAGTACCACATTCCCCCTCTTATCGTAGTCATTGCCCAGGCTCATCATGCAATCTGTCGAAAACACCCCCCCGCGCGCACCCTCGCGCTGGCCCATGGCGCTGGCATTTTCCTTCAGCGCCGTCGTGCTGCTGGCCGTTGGCGTACTGGCCTGGCGCGCGCCGTTCGAGACGGCATGCGCCATTGACGCGCTGGTATTCCTGCTGCTGATGCTGCTGGCGGCACTGTACCGGCGCACGGTGGCGGCCAGCCTGCCACGCCAGCTGCTCAAGGCGGGCGCCTTGCAGGATGCGATCTTCAACAGCGCCAATTTCTCCTGCATCGCCACCGATGCGCAGGGCGTGATCCAGATTTTCAATGTGGGCGCCGAACGCATGCTCGGCTATGAAGCCAGCGACGTGGTCGACAAGCTGACGCCGGCCGGCATTTCCGACGCGCAAGAAATCATTGCGCGCGCCGCCGCCCTCAGTGCCGAACTCGATACCGTCATCACGCCTGGCGTGGAGGCGCTGGTGTTCAAGGCCACGCGCGGTATCGAAGATATTTATGAGCTGACCTACATCCGCAAGGATGGCAGCCGCTTCCCCGCCATCGTCTCCGTGACGGCCCTGCGCGACGCGCAGAGCAAGGTTATCGGTTACTTGCTGATCGGCACCGACAATACGGCGCGCAAGCAGGTCGAGGCGGAACAGGCGCTGCTGGACCAGCGCTTGCGCGAGCAGCAGTTCTATACGCGCTCGCTGATTGAATCGAATATCGACGCCCTGATGACGACGGACCCGCGCGGCATCATCAGCGACGTCAACCAGCAGATGGAAGCGCTGACGGGTTGCACGCGCGACGAATTGATCGGCGCGCCGTGCAAGAATTACTTTACGGAACCGGAACGGGCCGAGGAAGCCATCGCACGCGTGTTGCGCGAAGGCAAAGTGACCAATTACGAGCTGACGGCCCTGGCACGTGACGGCAAGCAGACGGTGGTGTCGTACAACGCCTCGACCTTCCACGACCGCAACCGCAAGCTGCAGGGCGTGTTTGCCGCCGCGCGCGACGTGACGGAACGCAAGCAGTTCGAACTAGCCTTGCAAGACACGAATATCGAAATGGAAAAGGCCCGCCAGGCAGCGGAAAAGGCGAACCTGGCGAAGTCCGAGTTCCTGTCGAGCATGAGCCATGAATTGCGCACGCCCTTGAACGCCGTGCTGGGCTTTGCCCAGCTGATGGCGTCCGAAACGCCGGCGCCGAGCTTGCCGCAGCAGCGCTCGATCGACCAGATCCTCAAGGGCGGCTGGTATCTTTTGCGTTTGATCAATGAAATCCTCGACCTGGCCATGATCGAGTCGGGCAAGGTCACCATGTCGGAAGAGGCGATGTCCTTGCTCGACGTGCTGCAGGATTGCCAGGCGATGATCGCGCCGCAGGCGGAAAAACGCGGCATCAGCATGCATTTCCCCCGCTGCGGCCAGACTTTCTATGTGCATGCCGACCGTACGCGCGTAAAACAGGTGATGATCAATCTGCTGTCGAACGCCATCAAGTACAACCAGAGCGGTGGCAGCGTGAAAGTCGATTGCCGCCAGCGCGGCGACAAAGTGCGCACCAGCGTCACCGACAGCGGCGCCGGCTTGGACGCCGAACAAATGAGTCAGCTGTTCCAGCCTTTCAACCGCCTGGGCCAGGAAAGCAGCACGGAAGAGGGCACGGGCATCGGCCTGGTCGTCACCAAGCAGTTGGTCGAACTGATGGGCGGCGAGATTGGCGTCGATAGCACGGTGGGCCTGGGCACCACTTTCTGGGTGGAATTCAAGGCTTCGCGCGCGCCCGAACTGCACCTGGAACCGGGCGAGGTCTTGCTTGTGGCACAGGAAGACCAGGAAACCCAGCGCACCTTGCTGTACGTGGAAGACAATCCGGCCAACCTGGCGCTGGTGGAGCAATTGATCGCCCGCCGCAGCGATTTGAAACTGCTCACCGCCATCGATGCGCACCTGGGCATTGACCTGGCGCGCACGTATCAGCCGGACGTGATCTTGATGGATATCAACCTGCCCGGCATCAGCGGCTATGGCGCGCTGCACATCCTGCACGACGACCCCCTCACCAGCCACATTCCCGTGATGGCGCTGTCGGCCAACGCCGTGCCGCGCGACATCGAGAAAGGCCTGGAAGCGGGCTTCTTCCGCTACCTGACCAAGCCGATCAAGGTCGTCGAATTCATGGATGCGCTCGACGTGGCCCTGCACCATGCGGCTGCGCACGGCCTGGCCGACGACACTCACGCAGTACGCTAATTCAGCACTTCATTTTAGGAATACCGCCATGCTTCAAGCCACCGAGATCCTGAACGCCAGCATCCTCATCGTCGATGACCAGGAAGCCAACGTCATGCTGCTGGAACAGGTGCTGCGCAATGCCGGCTACACGCGCATCACGTCCACCATGGACCCGCAAGCCGTGCACGCGCTGCACCAGCAGCACCGCTACGACCTGATCCTGCTCGACTTGCAGATGCCGGAAATGGATGGCTTCGAAGTCATGGAAGGCTTGCGCGACATCGAGGCGGGCAGCTATCTTCCCGTGCTGGTGATCACGGCCCAGCCCGGCCACAAGCTGCGCGCGCTGCAGGCGGGCGCCAAGGACTTCGTCAGCAAGCCCTTTGACCTGGTGGAAGTGAAGACGCGCATCCACAACATGCTGGAAGTGCGCTTGCTGTACCAGAAGCTGGCCGAATACAACAAGTCGCTGGAACAGATGGTGGAAGAGCGCACGGCGGAGTTGCGCGAAAGCGAAGCGCGCTTCCAGCGCTTCACGGAGCTGTCGTCCGACTGGTACTGGGAACAGGATGCGCAGGGCAATCTGACGCGCTTTTCCGGCCCCGTGGCCGAAATGCTGGGCATCGGCAGCGAAGAAGAGCCGCAGCGCTGGAACGCCGCCGAGCGCGCCTCGCTCGACGCCAAGATTGCCGCGCGCGAACCCTTCCTCGACTTCATCTACAGCCGCGCCAACCTCGATGGCAGCACGCAGTATCTGCAGGTCAGCGGCGAACCGATGTTCGATAATGGCAGCCGCTTCATCGGCTACCGCGGCATCGGCCTCGATGTCACGGAGCGCCATCGGAGTGCCTGATTTATACTTGCTGCTATCCATATCCACAAGGAAAGCATCATGACTGACAAATCTCCCTCCTACTGGTTTCCAGCCAAGACCTATGGCTGGGGCTGGGGCTTGCCCATCACCTGGCAGGGCTGGCTGGTGTTCCTGGCCGCGCTGGCGCTGTTCGCCTGCGGTGCCTTCCTGTTTCCCCCGCAAACCATGCTGGTGGGCTACATCGTGTATGAAGTGGCCGTCGTTGCCCTGCTCATTTTCATCTGCCAGCTGAAGGGCGAACCGACCCGCTGGCGCTGGGGCAAGAAGAAATAAGCGTGCTGGCATCTGCTGCATTGCAGCAGATGCGCAAAGACGACAGCTGCAAGAAATCATCTGGCCATGCGGCGCGAACCGCGTATAATTGGCTCGCTGCCGCAAGGCGGCAAACGCTAGGGGTCCTGCCTTTCGCTGTGGAAACACAGTGCAAGCGCGGGTGAGAAATACCCTCCGAACCTGATCTGGATAATGCCAGCGAAGGGAAGCTTTAGGATGAACGCACCCCGCTTTTCCGCGTGCGCGCAGCCGAACCTCCTTAGCTGGCTCCAGGCTTAAAAATAGTCTAGCCAAGGAGCCAAAATGAACGCCAACCCGAAATTCCTCTCCGCCACCGCCACGGTCGACGAAGCCGCCATCGCGCCGCTGCCCAATTCGCGCAAGATTTACGTGCAAGGTAGCCGCCCCGACATCCGCGTGCCCATGCGCCAGATCAGCCAATCCGACACGGAAGCGTCGTTTGGCGGAGAAAAGAATCCACCGATCTACGTGTATGACACCTCCGGCCCGTACACGGACCCGGACGTGCAGATCGACATCCGTTCGGGCCTCGACACGCCACGCCTGCCGTGGATCATGGAGCGGGCCGACACGGAAGAGCTGCCCGGCCCCACCTCCGATTACGGCATCGCCCGCCTGGCAGACCCGAAACTGGCCGAGCTGCGTTTTAATTTGCACCGCAAGCCGCGCCGCGCCATGGCCGGCAAGAACGTGACGCAAATGCATTACGCGCGGCGCGGCATCATCACGCCGGAAATGGAATTCGTCGCCATCCGCGAAAACATGCGGCGCGCAGAGTACTTGAAAGAGTTGAAAGCCTCCGGCCCCATGGGCGAGCGCCTGGCCGACCTGATGGGCCGCCAGCACCCGGGCCAGTCGTTCGGCGCCAGCATCCCGGCCGAGATTACGCCGGAATTCGTGCGCGAGGAAATCGCCCGCGGCCGCGCCATCATCCCCGCCAACATCAACCACCCGGAAGTGGAACCGATGATTATCGGGCGCAACTTCCTGGTAAAAATCAACGCGAACATCGGCAATTCGGCCGTCACCTCGTCGATAGGCGAGGAAGTGGAAAAGATGACCTGGGCCATCCGCTGGGGCGGCGATAACGTGATGGACTTGTCCACCGGCAAGCATATCCACGAAACGCGCGAATGGATCGTGCGCAACAGCCCCGTGCCTATCGGTACGGTGCCCATCTATCAGGCGCTGGAAAAGGTCAATGGCAAGGCCGAAGATCTGACCTGGGAAATTTTCCGCGATACCCTGATCGAGCAGGCAGAACAGGGCGTCGACTATTTCACCATCCACGCGGGCGTGCTGCTGCGCTACGTGCCGATGACGGCCAAGCGTTTGACGGGCATCGTCTCGCGCGGCGGCTCCATCATGGCCAAGTGGTGTCTGGCGCACCACCAGGAATCGTTCCTGTACACGCATTTCGAAGATATCTGCGAAATCATGAAGGCGTATGACGTCTCGTTCTCGCTGGGCGACGGCTTGCGCCCCGGCTCCATCTATGACGCCAACGACGAAGCGCAGCTGGGCGAACTGAAAACCCTGGGCGAGCTGACGCAAGTTGCCTGGAAGCATGACGTGCAAGTGATGATCGAAGGCCCGGGCCACGTGCCCATGCAACTGATCAAGGAAAACATGGACTTGCAGCTGGAGCAGTGCGGCGAAGCGCCGTTCTACACCTTGGGACCGCTGACCACCGACATCGCGCCCGGCTACGACCACATCACCTCAGGCATCGGCGCGGCCATGATCGGCTGGTATGGCACGGCCATGCTGTGTTACGTGACGCCGAAGGAACACCTGGGTCTGCCGAACAAGGCCGATGTGAAGGACGGCATCATCACCTACAAGATCGCGGCGCACGCGGCCGACCTGGCGAAAGGCCATCCGGGCGCGCAAATCCGCGACAACGCCCTGTCGAAAGCGCGCTTCGAATTCCGCTGGGACGACCAGTTCAACATCGGCCTGGACCCGGACAAGGCGCGCGAATTCCACGATGAAACCCTGCCCAAGGATTCGGCCAAGGTGGCGCATTTCTGCTCCATGTGCGGCCCGCATTTCTGCTCGATGAAGATCACGCAGGAAGTGCGCGAATACGCGGCCGGCATGGGCATCGCGGAAGACAAGGCGCTCAAGCAGGGCATGGAAATCAAGGCCATCGAATTCATCAAGAACGGTGCCGAGCTGTACCGCAAGGTCTGAAGGAGAGCGTGATGACTGCATTGATATCCATCACGCTCAACGGCGCGCCGCACCAGGTGCCGCCCGGGCAAACCCTGGATCAATTGATCGCTACGCTGTCGCTGGAAAACCAGGCGCTGGCGCTGGCCGTCAACCGCAACGTCGTGCCGCGCAAGGCGTGGCCGGGCAAGACCTTGCAAAGCCAGGATCAAGTGGAAATCGTCCGCGCCATCGGCGGCGGCTAGACTAAGGAAAAGCAATGACAAGTAATAACAACGACGACCTGCTGACCATCGCAGGCAAGCAATATCAATCACGCCTGCTGGTGGGCAGCGGCAAGTACAAGGACTTGCCGCAGACGCGCGAAGCGACGGACGCGGCGGAAGCGCAAATCATCACGGTGGCGATACGCCGCGTGAATATCGGTCAGGACCCGAACGCGCCCAGCTTGCTCGATGTCGTGCCGCCCGACCAGTACACGATCTTGCCGAACACGGCCGGCTGCTACAACGCGAAAGATGCCGTCTATACCCTGCAGCTGGCGCGCGAGCTGCTGGGCGGGCGCAACCTGGTCAAGCTGGAAGTGTTGGGCGATGAAAAGACCCTGTTTCCGCACATGCCGGAAACCCTGATCGCGGCCGAAGCGCTGGTCAAGGATGGCTTTGACGTGATGGTCTATTGCAGCGATGACCCCATTCAGGCAAAGATTCTGGAAGACATCGGCTGCGTGGCCGTCATGCCGCTGGCATCCCTGATCGGCTCGGGCATGGGCATCTTGAATCCGTGGAACTTATCGCTGATCATAGCCCAGGCGAAAGTGCCCGTGCTCGTCGATGCTGGCGTGGGCACGGCGTCGGATGCGGCCATCGCCATGGAGCTCGGTTGCGATGGCGTGCTGATGAACACGGCGATTGCCGGCGCGCGCGATCCCGTGCGCATGGCGCATGCCATGAAGCTGGCCGTGCGGGCAGGGCGCGAAGCGTTTCTGGCGGGACGCATGCCCCGTAAATTCGCCGCCTCGCCGTCGTCGCCGATGGCGGGCCGCCTGGCGTGATGGGGCAACGGCGTCCCACCGTGCTGGTGTTTGCCGGCCTCGACCCGTCGGGCGGCGCCGGCCTGGCCGCCGATATTGTGGCCATTGCGGCGCAGGGCGCGCATGCGCTGCCCGTGATTACGGTGCTGACGGTGCAGGACAACGATCGCGTGTTTGCCGTCGAACCGGTGGCGCCGGAATTGCTGCGCCGCCAGGCGCAGGCGCTGATCGACAAGATGGTGATCAGCGCCGTGAAAATCGGCATCCCGGGCAGCGCCGCGAATGCGGCCGTCATTGCGCAACTGATCGCGCAATTGCGGCTGGCCCGGCCTGACTTGCCCGTGGTGCTCGACCCCGTGCTGGCCAGCGGCCATGGCGACGTGCTCAGCCGGGACGATGCCGTGCTGGCGCTGGCGCCCTTGTTGCCGGTGACAACCGTGATCGTGCCGAACGGGCCGGAAACGCTGGCCCTCGGCGGCGAGGCAGCCTTACTTGCGCAAGGCTGCAAGAACGTGCTGGTGACGGGCGGGCATGGCGACGGTGAGGAAGTGCTCAACCGTTGGCTTGATGGCGGAGGCGGGGAGCGCGCGTGGCGCTGGCCCCGTTTGCCCGGCACCTTCCACGGCAGTGGCTGTACTTTGGCGTCCGCCATCGCGGCGCGACTGGCGTTGGGCCAGGCGTTGCCCGAAGCGCTAGACCTGGCGCAAGCCTATTGCCATGCGGCCCTGTCCGGCGCGTATGCGATTGCGCCAGGTCAGCTGATACCGCAACGATTCAATGAATAAGGAAAACATCATGCGTGGACTGTATCTGGTCACCCCCAACTGGGATGACACCGATCGCTTGCTCGACGTGAGCGAGCAAGCTTTGCAGGAAGGTGTGGCCCTGCTGCAATACCGCCACAAGAGCGCCGAGGCGGAACAACGGCGCGAGCAGGCGGGTGCCTTGCTGGCGCTGGCCCGCAAGTATGGCGTGCCCTTCATCATCAATGATTTTCTTGAACTGTGCGAAGAGCTCGATGCCGATGGCGTGCATGTGGGGGGTACGGACGCCTCCGTGGCGCAGGTGCGCGCGCGCCTGGGTGCTGGCAAGATCGTGGGTGCTTCCTGTTATGGCGATATGGCCTTGGCACGGACGGCCGAGGCTGGCGGCGCCAGCTATGTGGCCTTCGGCGGCTTTTATCCTTCGCTGGTGAAAAAGTACCCGGTGACGACGCCCGCCGATATCGTGCTGCAAGCCAAACGCGAGATCGCCTTGCCGTGTGTAGTGATCGGTGGCATGACGCCGGACAACGCCGCGCCGCTGGTCGCGCGCGGCGCCGACATGGTGGCGGCCATCAGCAGCGTATTTGGCAACGTATTGAGCAACGTCGACCAGGCGGACGATGTGAGTATTGCAGTGCAGCAATTTAATCAATTGTTTGCGGCGTGAGCATGGGAATGGGGGGCTGATTTGGGCGAACAATCGGCATATAATAAGAGCATCATTCATTACCGAGGTCCCTTTACCCATGAGTCAGCCAGCCGCCGCGAAACGCCTTATCCTGATCGTTGACGATGACCAGCTCCTGTTGGAATTCCTCGGCGAAGTCCTGCGCCATGCCGGCTACGAGACGGCCCTGGCCAATTCGGCCGAAGTGGCGCTGCAAATGGTCGCCCAGCGCGAGCCGGACCTGGCCTTGCTCGACATCCACATGCCGGGCATGTCCGGCCTGGAATTGGCCAAGCGCCTGCACGGCGAGACGGGCGTGCCGTTCATGTTCCTGTCCGGCAGTGGCGATAGCGAATCGGGCAAGCAGGCGGCCGCCTACGGCGCCGTCGGCTACGTGGTGAAACCCGTCGATGAAGGCCGTTTGATGCCTGCCTTCGAAGCGGGCCTGGCGCGCGCCGATGAAATCCGCCAGCTGCGGCGCACCGAGCTGAACCTGAATGCGGCCCTGGCAGCCGGGCGCGAAACGAGTCTGGCCGTGGGATTGCTGATGGGCAAGTTCCAGACGGACCGCAATACGGCCTTCGAGGTGCTGCGCGACCACGCCCGCTCCAGCCGCCGCAAGATCAATGAAATCGCCAGCCAGCTGCTGCTGGCCGAGGAAACCCTGAACGGCCTGCACGGCGCATTCCTCAACCGCGCGAAAACCAAGTAAACGTTGCCCCGGCGCCGGCGTGGCATGTCGGCGCCTGCCTTGTTATGATGTGACGATACGGCGCGCTGGCGCGCCTGGTTCAACCACTGACAGGACACACATGAAAACCAAAGCAGCGATTGCATGGAAGGCGGGCGCCCCTTTGAGCGTCGAAGAAGTCGACCTGGCCGGCCCGCGCGAGGGCGAGGTACTGGTCGAGATCAAGGCCACGGGCATTTGCCATACCGATTACTACACCTTGTCGGGTGCCGATCCGGAAGGCATCTTCCCGTCCATCCTGGGCCATGAAGGCGCCGGCATCGTCGTTGACGTGGGCCCGGGCGTGAAAAGCCTGAAAAAAGACGACCACGTCATTCCCCTGTACACGCCGGAATGTCGCCAGTGCAAATTCTGCCTGTCGCAAAAAACCAATCTGTGCCAATCGATCCGCTCCACGCAGGGCCGCGGCCTGATGCCGGACGCGACCTCGCGCTTTTCCATCGACGGCAAACCCATCTTCCACTACATGGGCACGTCCACCTTCTCGAATTACATTGTCGTGCCGGAAATCGCCCTGGCCAAGATCCGCGCAGATGCACCGTTCGACAAGGTTTGCTACATCGGCTGCGGCGTGACCACGGGCGTGGGCGCCGTGCTGTTTACGGCCAAGGTGGAAGCGGGCGCCAACGTGGTGGTGTTCGGCCTGGGCGGCATCGGCCTGAACGTGATCCAGGCAGCGAAGATGGTCGGTGCGGATAAAATCATCGGCGTGGATATCAACCCGGCGCGCCAGGCCATCGCCCGCAAGTTTGGCATGACGCATTTCGTCAACGCCAACGAAGTGGAAAACGTGGTTGACACCATCGTGCAGCTGACGGATGGCGGCGCCGATTACAGCTTCGAGTGCATCGGCAACACCACCACCATGCGCCAGTCGCTCGAGTGCTGCCACAAGGGCTGGGGCCAGTCCATCATCATCGGCGTGGCCGCGGCCGGCCAGGAAATCTCCACGCGTCCCTTCCAGCTGGTGACGGGGCGCGTATGGAAAGGTTCCGCCTTCGGCGGCGCACGGGGACGCACGGACGTGCCGAAGATCGTCGACTGGTACATGGAAGGCAAGCTCAATATCGACGATTTGATCACGCATCGTTTGAAACTGGAAGATATCAACCAGGGTTTCGAATTGATGAAGAGCGGCGAATCGATCCGCTCCGTGGTGCTGTACTGATGTCAGATACGCCGTACCACGGCGTTTTTGCGGAGGCTGCGGCCTCCGTTTTTTTCGTCCGTGATTTGCCATTCATCGCGCAAGCCTGCCGTCCAGGCCAGCCTTTTTGCAGCCTGTCGCACCGCGCTGGAGCCGCCTGCCGTGCCTGGCTAGAGTAGACGCTCCAACCATACACACGAGGCAGCCATGTCCACTTCCCACCGTTTGATCCTCAGCCTGGCCGGTATCGTGCTTGGCGGCAGCGCGCTGGCCGTGCAGCCGCCTGCGCCACCTGCGCCGCCCAGCAAGCAAATCAGCATTTCCATGGGCAGCGGCGATGGCTATGCGCTCGTCGACAGCAGCGAGGATAGCGTCACCATGGCAGGCACCGATGTCGATGGCCAGCAGATTAAACAGCTGCAGCGTTCGCTCAAGGGGCATTTCCTGTGGTTCCGTGACCAGGGCAAGGGCTATGTGACGCAGGATGCCGCGCTGCTGGCCCGCGTGCGCGACGCCTGGAAACCGTCGCAGCAGCTGGGACTGGAAATGAGCGGCCTGGGCAAGCAGATGAGCGAGCACGGCAGGGCGATGGGCGAACTGGGCAGCAAGATGGGCGCCCATGGCCAGGCGCAGGCGAATGGCGGCACGCGCGATGCGGAGCAGTTGCAGGCGTTGGGCCGCCAGCAGCAGGAACTGGGCCGCAAGCTTGGCGAGGCGGCGCGGCGCCAGGCGCAGGCGGGCACGGAGACGGCGCGCCGCGCGGCGGTGCGCGACGTGGAGCGTTTGCAGCAGCAGATGGAAGATGCGCAGGACGCCATGGAAGAGGTCAACGACCGAATTGCCGCCAAGCAAGAGGTCGAAGCGGCCAAGGTGGATGCGTTGTCGCGCCAGATGGATCAGCGTGGCAAGCCGATGGAAACCCTGGGCAAGCAAATGGAAGTGCTGGGACGCCAGCAGGAAAAGGCATCGAAAGCGGCCGACAAGACCACGCGCCAGGTGATCGCCCAGGCGCTCAGCGAAGGCAAGGCAAAGCTGGTGCGCTGAGTCAGCGGGCCAGTGGCTTGCGCATCAGGCAGCGCCGCGCCGGGTCGTGTCCGTCCTGCGCTTCGCGCGCCAGTTTGAGCGCGTGACCCGCGCCCAGCGCCACAGCCTCGATGTCGCTGAAACCGTGGCGCGCATAGTAGGGCGCGTTCCATGACAGGTGGCGATAGGTGCTCAGTGTCAGGCAGGCGCAGCCCAGCGCCTGGGCATGGGCCGCCGCCGCGTCGAGCAGGCGCGTACCCAGGCCCTGCCGTTGATGTGGCAGGGCAACGGACAATTCCACGATAAACCACTGGCCGTCGAGCGGCTGGGCGGCCAGGAAACCCGATGGCCTGCCCTGGCCATCGGCGGCCACCCATACGCCGCCTTCGCGCTGCAGCGCCTGTAAAGTGCTCAATGGCAAGGGTTCTCCTTGCGCCAGCCACGCCAGTCCGGGGCCGGCCTGGGCAAACAGGGCTGCGGCGCTACGCTCGACCTGGGCCAGCAGGGGCAGGTCGGCGCTGGTGGCTGCGCGGATGACGTAGCTCACGGCGTGTTCCACACGGCGGCCACGGCCCGGTATTGGGCCGGCAACTGCCCCCTGGCGTCGTCTTCGCTGGCATACACCTCATCCTGCACCGTGTCCCAGCGCGCATCGCAGCAGAAACGGTAGACGCGCGCCTCGTCGCCGTAGCGGCAGACGGCCAGGCCGTGGATGGCGATAGGGGCGGTGCCACCATGTTCATCGGTGACGTGGCCGAAGGGCAGGTCGGACCAGGCCCAGTCCAGTACGCGGGCGCCGTCGAGATGAGTGGGTGGTGTCATGGGATACAGGCTGCTGTGTCGGGACGCCGATTGTAGCGCGCACATGGAAAACTGGCGCGACCGCTGGACAAATGCACAGTATTTTTAGCCATGCCGGTATAATCACGGCATGCAAAATCTTCTTCACAACCTCAATCCCGAACAATTGGCTGCCGTCACCTTGCCGGCCCAGCATGCGCTGATCCTGGCTGGCGCCGGTTCGGGCAAGACCCGCGTGCTGACCACCCGCATCGCGTGGCTGATCCAGACCCAGCAGGTATCGCCGCCCGGCATCCTGGCCGTGACCTTTACCAACAAGGCCGCCAAGGAAATGCTCACGCGCCTGTCGGCCATGCTGCCAATCAACACGCGCGGGATGTGGATCGGCACCTTCCACGGCCTGTGCAACCGCTTGCTGCGCACGCATTACCGCGACGCCGCCTTGCCGCAGACCTTCCAGATTCTCGATTCGCAGGATCAGTTGTCGGTGATCAAGCGCTTGTTGAAGGCGAACAACATTGACGATGAGAAATTCCCGCCGAAGACGGTGATGTATTTCATTAACAACGCCAAGGACCAGGGCTTGCGCGCCACGGACGTGGAAGCGTATGACGCGCACGAGCGCAAGATGGTCGAGCTGTACCAGTTGTATGACGACCAGTGCCAGCGCGAAGGCGTCGTCGATTTTGCCGAATTACTGCTGCGCACGTACGAATTGCTCAGCCGCAACCAGCCGCTGCGCGAGCACTACCAGGCCCGCTTCCGCCACATCCTGGTGGACGAGTTCCAGGATACGAATAATCTGCAATACAACTGGCTCAAATTGCTGGCCGGCCATGGCAGCCGCGATGGCGGCGCCCTGTTTGCCGTCGGCGACGATGACCAGAGCATCTATGCGTTCCGTGGCGCCAACGTGGGCAATATGAGCGCCTTCGAACACGAGTTCCAGGTGAAGAACTTGATCAAGCTCGAGCAGAACTACCGCTCGCATGGCCATATCCTCGACAGCGCCAACGTGTTGATTGCGAACAACAGCAAGCGCCTGGGCAAGAATCTGCGCACGGACGCGGGCCATGGCGAGCAGGTGCGCGTGTATGAAGCCAGTTCCGACTTGCAGGAAGCGCAGTGGATCATCGAAGAGGCGAAAAGCTTGATCGCCGATGGCGCCTCGCGCAGCGAAATCGCGATCTTGTACCGCTCGAATGCGCAGTCGCGCGTGATCGAACATGCGTTGTTCTCGGCGGCGATTCCGTACCATGTGTACGGCGGCCAGCGCTACTTCCAGCGCGCCGAGGTCAAGCACGCGATTGCTTATTTGCAATTGATGGACAATCCGCACAACGATTCGGCGTTCTTGCGCGTGGTCAATTTCCCCACACGCGGCATTGGCATGCGCTCGATCGAGCAATTGCAGGCCGCGTCGGAACAGTACGGCATCTCGCTGTACGCGTCCGTGCCCTATGTGGCGGGCAAGGCGGGCAGCGTGCTGGCCGGCTTCGTCAAGCTGATCGAAGGCGTGCGTTTCGAAACGCAGCAATTGTCGCTGCCGGAAATGGTCAGAGTCGTGCTGGAAGCGAGTACCTTGCTGCAGCATTATCAGAATGAAAAGGAAGGCGCCGACCGCATCGAGAATCTGGAACAGATGGTCAGCGCGGCCAGCCAGTTCGTTTCCGAAGAAGGTTTCGGCCAGGCAGCGCCGGCCCATCTGGGACCGGCCGCCCAGGCGCAGTCGGGCGCGCCCGTGGTGAACCAGGATGGCATCGAGATACTCGATGCCGATGCGCCGCTGCCGGCCGTGATGTCGCCGCTCTCCGCGTTTTTATCGCACGCGTCGCTGGAAGCCGGGGATAATCAGGCGCAAGCGGGCCAGGATGCGCTGCAGATGATGACGGTGCACTCGGCCAAGGGCCTGGAATTCGACAACGTGTTCATTACCGGGCTGGAAGAAGGCCTGTTCCCGCACGAAAGCAGCTCGAAGGAAGACAACGGCGTGGAAGAGGAACGCCGGCTGATGTACGTGGCGATCACGCGCGCGCGCAAGCGGCTGTATATGAGCTTTTCGCAGACGCGCATGCTGCACGGCCAGACGCGCTATAACATGAAGTCGCGTTTCTTCGATGAATTGCCGGAAGAAGCGCTGAAATGGCTGTCGCCAAAGGTACAGGCGAACTGGTTCGGCAACCGCAAGTCGGCCTGGGACGAGGCACCGCGCGTGGCCAGCCTGGGTTCGGACAATGCGATTGCGCAAAAGATCGCGCAAAAAGCCACGGGCGGCGGCTGGCGCATCGGCGAATCGGTGGCGCACGCCAAGTTCGGCGAAGGCGTGATCGTCAATATCGAAGGCGGCGGCGGCAATGCGCGCGCGCAAATCAATTTTGGACAGCACGGCATGAAGGTGCTGGACCTGGGGATTGCGAAACTGGAACGGCTGGGACGCTAAGTTAGCTGAGGAATGCCGGGGTCAGACCCGTCGGGTCTGACCCCAGTTTTTCGCTGGTGGGATTACTGCTTGTCCAGCGACACCGTCTTGCTCTCATCGACGGGCACGCCGAAGATCTGGCGGTAGGCGGCGTAGAACGAGCAATGCATGATGATGGTGAGTATCATCGACAGCGGCATCATCAGTTGCATCATCAGCGGCGTGCGGCCAAAGATGACGGCGAGCAACTGGCTGGTGACGACGCTGATGGCGAACCAGGTGGCGGCGAAGACGATGAAGGCCGACAGCGAGCGCCAGACGGCGAAAAAGCTGAAGAACAGTGACTTGCCCAGGCCGGTTTTTTGCCAGTAGATCAGCGGCGCGGCAAAGCAGAAGGCCATGGCGGCCGGCACATACAGCACGATGGCCAGCAGGATGCCGAGGCCCAGGCGCGATTCGGGGATGGCGGTGCGCGCGGCTTCTTCCGTCAGTTGCCCGGTGACCAGTTGCCACAGCAGGCCATCGTCCACCAGGGTCGAGGCGCCGATGGCAACAATGGCCATGAGGATGTACAGCACGCCCAGGCCAAACAGGGCGGGGAAGGCCGGCTTGCGGAAGCCCGAGATCAGCAGGCTGGGCAAGACGCGCTTGCCCTGGTCGATATTCAGGCAGCCTTGCACGAAGGCCACGGAAAACACGGGGACGAGGATGACGGGCAGCATCTGACCGAGCACGGGTACGATGCTGACGGCCAGCATGCAGAACATATAGCCGAGAAACAGCATCGACATGCCGCCAGGTTGCTTGCGAAACAGGGCGAAGCCTTGTTTCACCCATTGCCAACCTGTACTTGCAGGTAATTTTTCCATGTTTAAAACAGTTCCGGAGCAGGTGTGGCGATACGTTCGCGCAGAATGCGTTCGAAATGCGCCGGATCGTGCGGGGTCAGCATTTCCGCTTCGCGCGGCTGGTAATAATCGTACAGGCGTGACAGCCAGAAGCGCAGCGCGGCAGCGCGCAGCATCGCTTGCCATGCCGTCTGTTCTTCGTGCGTGAACGGGCGCACGGCCCGGTAGGCGTCGAGCAGGGCGCGCACTCTTGCCGTGTCGAGCACGCCCGTGGCCAGGTTGATGCACCAGTCGTTGACGGTGACGGCGACATCGAACAGCCAGGTGTCGCAGCCGGCAAAGTAAAAGTCGAAAAAGCCCGTCAGTTGCTCGCCGTCAAACATGACATTGTTGCGGAACAAGTCGGCATGCACGGGACCGCGCGGGATGGCTTTATACGTATCGCAGGCCGCAAAGGCATCCTGGAAATGGATTTCCGCGCGCAGCAGATGCGCCCTGGCATCATCGAGGTGGTGCAAGACCAGCGGCGTGGTGGCGTTCCACCACGCCAGACCCCGCAAATTCGGCTGCTGCAGGGGGAAATCGCGTCCCGTCAGGTGCATCTTCGCCAGCATGGCGCCGACAGCCGCGCAATGCACGGCTTGCGGCGCCATCTGCGAGCTGCCGTCGAGTTTGCTGACGATGGCGGCCGGCTTGCCTTGCAAGGCCGTCACCAGTGCGCCATCGGCATTGGCGATCGGCGCCGGCACCAGTACGCCCCGGTCCGCCAAATGACGCATCAGTTGCAGATAAAACGGCAATTGCTCGAAGCTGAGATTCTCAAAGATCGTCAGCACATACTCGCCGCGCTCCGTGCTCAGGAAGAAATTGCTGTTTTCGATGCCGGATGCGATGCCCTTGAGCGCCAGAGGTTTGCCGAGTGGAAACTGCGTGATCCATTGGCCGATATCGTCCAGGTGTAGCGCGGTAAAAACTGCCATGGGAAAGAGAGGAATGGTCTAAAAGGTCAAAAAAAGCCGGCTGCCCCGCAGGTGGCCGGGGCAGGGCAGAAGAGAGTGGCTGCTTACTTCGCTGCTGCGGGCGGTGCTGGTGCGTCCGCTGCCTCTTCATCGCGTTGTTTCTGTTTCTTCTTGCCTAGGTCGAATTCCAGCACTTTCCATTGCGGGCCGCGCAGGGCGTTGCCGTTGGCCTGGTCGGCGCCGGCGGCCGGCTTCATGTAATAGGTGCTGCCGCCGCTGGTGACTTTCACTTCGCTGGTCACGCCCGCTTCGCGTTTCTCGGTAATCTGCTGCTTGGCGGCGGCCGGTGCCACGGTGATGGGCGCTTCGCCCATTTCCTCGATGCGTTCGAGCTGTGGCGGCGCGTCGCTCGGTTTGGCCGGCGTCTGGGCGCTGGCAATGGCCGAACATGCCAGCAGGGGTAGGGCGAGGAATGTCCAGAGTGTCGATGTACGCATCATGATGGGTTCGCTTCCATGTGTGGGACTGCAGCGCGTGCAGTGGTGTAATGCCGTCAATTTATCTATAAGGCATTGTAACAAACTGGTAGGCAATGCTGTTTAAATGAGCCGAAATGGCTCGCAGCGGCAGCCCGCGCGCACGCACGGGGCCGCCAGTGTGGCAAAAACAGCAAGAACAGCACGTGTTGCGGCCGGTGGCGCGGGCCTAAACTCTGCGATAATTGGGCGATATTTCACCCGTCTGCCGCTGTTTCCCCGGCTGGCGCGGCTCACCTTATTTTATTGGCATTATGCAAAACACCCTGCTGTTAGTCGACGGTTCCAGTTACCTTTATCGCGCCTTCCATGCGCTGCCCGACCTGCGCAGCCCGGACGGCTATCCCACGGGCGCCATGCACGGCATGGTCAACATGCTGCGCCGCCTGCGCGCCGATTACCCGGCCGCCTACATCGCCTGCGTGTTCGATGCCAAAGGTAAAACTTTCCGCGATGACATGTATCCCGAGTACAAGGCCACGCGCGCCTCGATGCCGGATGACCTGCGCCTGCAGATCGAACCCATCCACGAAGCCGTGCGCGCCATGGGCTGGCCCATCCTGATGGTCGACGGCGTGGAAGCGGACGACGTGATCGGGACGCTGGCCGTGCAGGCGGCTGCCGCCGGCATGAACGTGGTGGTCTCCACGGGCGACAAGGATCTGGCGCAGCTGGTCAACAGCCAGGTGACCCTGATCAATACCATGAGCAATGAAAAGCTCGACGAAGCGGGCGTGTTGGCCAAGTTCGGCGTGCCGCCGAACCGCATCATCGATTATCTGTCGCTGATCGGCGATACGGTCGACAACGTGCCGGGCGTGTCGAAATGCGGCCCGAAGACGGCTGTCAAATGGCTGACCTTGTACGACAGCCTGGAAGGCGTCATGCAAAACGCGGCCAAGGTGGGCGGCGCCGTGGGTGAACACCTGCGCACGGCCCTGCCTTGGCTGCCGCAGGCGCGCGCCTTGATCACCGTCAAGACCGATTGCGATTTGTCGCAGCACATGACGACGATCGCCGACTCGCTGGTGGCGAAACACGAAGACAAGGAAGCGCTGCTGGCCTTCTTCAACCGCTACGGCTTCAAGGCCCTGCTGCGCGAACTGGGCGCCACGCCGCCACCGATGTCGCCGGTGGGTGCACCTGTGTCCGGTGGCGCGGCTGCCAACACGACTGGCGACATGTTTGCCGATGCGGCCCCAGCGGTCGACGCCGTGTATGAAACCGTGCTGACCGACGAACAGCTGGATAAATGGATCGCCCTGATCGATGCGGCGCCCTTGACGGCCGTGGACACGGAAACCACCTCGCTGGAACCGATGACGGCGCAGATGGTGGGCATTTCCCTGTCCGTTGCCGAGCATGCTGCCTGCTACATCCCGCTGGCCCACGATTACGCGGGCGCGCCGGACCAATTGTCGCGCGAACACGTGCTGGCGAAACTGCGCCCGTGGCTGGAAGACGCGAACAAGCCCAAGCTGGGCCAGAACCTGAAATATGACAGCCACATCTTCGCCAATCATGGCGTGACCTTGCGCGGCATCGCCCACGATACCCTGCTGGTATCGTATGTGTTCGAATCGCACAAGAAGCACGACATGGACAGCCTGGCCCTGCGCCACCTGAACTACACGACGATCCCGTTCGAGGATGTGTGCGGCAAGGGCGCCAAGCAGATCACCTTCAATCAGGTGGAAGTGGAGCAGGCGGCGAAATACGCGGCCGAGGATGCCGACATCACCATGCGCCTGCATAACAATATGTGGGGCAATGTGGCGAACGATGAAAAACTGACCTTCATCTATGAAAAGATCGAGATGCCGACGGCCGTGGTCTTGCAAAAGATCGAGCGCAACGGCGTGCTGATCGACGACGCGCTGCTCAACATCCAGTCGGCCGAGCTGGCCGTGAAAATTCTCGAGCTGGAAAAGAAGGCGTATGAACTGGCCGAGCAGCCGTTCAACCTGGGCTCGCCCAAGCAGATCGGCGAAATCTTCTTCGAGAAGCTGAAGTTGCCAGTGGTCAAGAAAACCCCGACGGGTGCGCCATCGACGGATGAAGAAGTCTTGCAAAAGCTGGCCGAGGATTACCCGTTGCCCAAAGTGCTGCTGGAATACCGCGGCATGGCCAAGCTGAAATCGACGTACACGGACAAATTGCCGAAGATGATCAACGTCACCACGGGGCGCGTGCACACGAACTATGCGCAAGCCGTGGCCGTGACGGGGCGCCTGGCGTCGAACGACCCGAACTTGCAGAATATCCCCATCCGCAGTGCGGAAGGCCGCCGCATCCGCGAAGCCTTTATTGCGCCACCGGGCAGCCACATCGTCTCGGCCGACTATTCGCAGATCGAATTGCGCATCATGGCGCATATCTCGGGCGATGAAGCCATGCTGCGCGCGTTTGCCGACGGCATCGACATTCACCGCGCCACGGCCGCTGAAATCTTTGGCGTGCCGGCCGCGGAAGTGCAGAGCGAACAGCGCCGCTACGCCAAAGTCATCAACTTCGGGCTGATCTACGGCATGAGCGCGTTTGGCCTGGCCGGTAACCTGGGTGTGGACCGCACGGCCGCGCAAAGCTATATCGACCGTTATTTCGCGCGTTTTTCCGGCGTGAAACAGTATATGGAAGACACGCGCCAGCAAGCCAAGGCGCGCGGCTACGTGGAAACCGTGTTCGGCCGCCGTTTGTGGTTGCCGGAAATCAATTCACCGAACGGCCCGCGCCGCCAGGGCGCGGAACGGGCGGCGATTAACGCGCCGATGCAAGGCACGGCCGCCGACCTGATCAAGCTGGCCATGATCGCCGTGCAAGGCTGGCTGGAAACGGATGGCTTGCAAACGAAGATGATCATGCAGGTGCACGATGAACTGGTGCTGGAAGTGCCGGACGCCGAGCTGGAGCTGGTCAAACGCAAGCTGCCGGAACTGATGGCCGGCGTGGCTGCGCTGAAAGTGCCGCTGACGGCGGAGGTAGGTGTCGGTAAAAATTGGGACGAAGCGCACTAAATTTCAACACATCCTTCAGGAGAAACGCATGAGCGACATGATCACCGATTGTGAAAGTTTGCTGGGCCAGAGCAGCTTGTCCGGGCCGGACGGCCGGCGTGGTTTCCTGAAGGTGGCGCTGGGAACGGGCTTTGCCGTGGCCGTGCTACCCGTGGCGGCGCAAAACGTTATCAAGACCGATTCCGCCGGGCTCGTCACGGCCAGCGTGTCCGTCATGATCGATGGCCAGGCCGTGCCCATGTATGCGGCCCAGCCGGAAGGCAAGACGGGCTTGCCCGTGGTCTTGGTCATTTCGGAAATCTTTGGCGTGCATGAACATATCGCCGACATGGCGCGCCGCTTCGCCAGGCAGGGCTTTCTGGCCCTGGCGCCCGATTTGTTCGTGCGCCAGGGCGACGCGACCAAGGCGGCCAGCATCCCGGAATTGATGAAAGGCATCATCGCCAAGACGCCGGACGCGCAGGTCATGGCGGATCTCGATGCTGTTGTTGCGTGGGCGAAACAGAATGGCGGCGACACAAGCCGCCTGGGTATCACGGGCTTTTGCTGGGGCGGGCGCATCACGTGGCTGTACGCGGCGCACAATCCGGCCGTCAAGGCGGGCGTGGCCTGGTATGGCCGCCTGGTGGGCGAACCCAATCCCTTGCAGCCGAGCAACCCCATCGATATCGCCGCCAGCTTGAAAGTCCCCGTGCTGGGATTGTATGGGGGCAAGGATACGGGCATCACGCAGGAATCGATCGCCAAGATGAAGGACGCGCTGGCGAAGGGCGGCAACAAGTCGGAATTCGTCGTCTACCCCGATGCGGGCCACGCCTTCAACGCCGATTACCGGCCCAGCTATGTGGCCGCCGACGCGAAAGACGGCTATGTGCGCTGCCTGGCCTGGTTCAAGCAGCACGGCGTGGCGTGATGCCGCAGCAGCACAATACCTGAATTTTCCAGAAGTTGAACCGAAAGGCGTACCGGGCTGTAAAATGCCCGATACGCGTCAATGCAGTACAATTGCATCTTCACTGCGCCACGCTGCCGCCAAGCGCGCATAAGATTGAATAATAAGCAACACCATACAGATCAAGCCAGACGCCAGCATAGCGGGCGCCCGTAGGCCGGCGCCATTTTGAGGTAAGAAAATCATCGATCCCGTCCTTATATCCATTTTGCTCGCGACCACGCTCGCGGGCGTGTTGAGCATTACCGCAGCGGCAATCTTTTCGTTTGCATTCTTGTCCAAAGTGGTCGAGCGCATGGTCAGCTTGTCCGTCGGCATCATGTTGTCGACGTCTTTGCTGCACGCCTTGCCCGAAGCGTTCGAGTCGCAGGCCGATCCGCGCAGCCTGTTCGCGACCTTGCTGGCGGGCTTGCTGGCCTTTTTTATGCTGGAAAAATTTGCCATCCTGCGCCACTCGCACCACCACGAAGGCGATGGTCACCACCATGCGCACGGCCATGACAAGCACGAGGCGGGCAAGGCCGGCTGGATGATCCTGGTCGGCGACGGCATGCACAATTTTACCGATGGCATCCTGATCGCCGCCGCCTTCCTGGCCGACCCGAAACTGGGCCTGGTGACGGGTCTGGCCATCATCGCGCATGAAATCCCGCAGGAAATCGGCGATTTTATCGTGCTGCTCAATGCCGGTTTCTCGCGCCTGCGCGCCTACATTTTCAATCTGCTGTGCAGCCTGATGGCGGTGGCGGGGGGCTTGCTCGGCTATTTCACCCTGGACCGCGCCAGCAACCTGATTCCTTACGTGCTCGTGTTCGCCTCGTCCGGTTTCATCTATATTGCCTTGAGCGACCTGATGCCGCAGATGCAGCGCCGCGCCACCCTGCGCGAAACCATCCCGCAAGTGCTGCTGATCGCGCTGGGCGTGTGCATCGTGCTGTTCCTGACGCATAAGCGCCACGGTGGTTGATGCGCGGGTGCGGTGCCGCAGTGCTACCTATGCTATATTGCCTTTCTGACTAACTTGAACAGAAAGGAGGAAAATATGGAAATTTTTATGCTCGCCCTATGGGATGCGCGTTCTTCAAGCACATTTGCCAGCTCTTGCCCACGTTCTATCGCGCTGCGATAACTTGGCCAGAGCAAAGCCACCCTCCTGAATAGAGTTTTTCTCTAGAGTCCTTTCTCGGCTCACGGTTTTCGTTAGCGCTCCTGTTAACGCGGATGCTTGCATCCCGAACAAAGACAAGAGCCATGACTACCCTTATCTCTACCCAAGCTTTACAGCTGGATACCCACGACGGTTTCCTCTTCAACGAACTCGCCTTTACCTTGCGCCAGGGTGACCGCATCGGTCTGATCGGCCACAATGGTTGCGGCAAATCCACCTTGCTGGGCTTGCTCAGCGGCACGCGCGAAGCGACCTCCGGCACCATTCATTACGCCCGTGCCTGCCGTTTGCAGCACGTGGAGCAGCACTTGCCGGCAGAACTTGCCAGCCTGAGCCTGTACGATGCCTTGCTGGCGCCCGTGCTGGAGCAGCCCGAGCTGCATTGGCGGGTCGATAGCCTGCTGGCCGAACTGGGTTTCGACCTTGATACGGCGCAAGTGCCCGTGCATTCGCTGTCCGGCGGCCAGCACACGCGTCTGCTGCTGGGGCGCGCCCTGCTGCAGGAGCCGAACGTGCTGCTGCTGGACGAACCGAGCAATCACCTGGACTTGCCGTCGCTGCTATGGCTGGAGCAATTCCTGTTGACATGGCGCGGCGCCTTCATCCTCGTCTCGCACGACCAGCGCCTGCTCGACAACGTGGCCACGCGCAGCTGGATCTTGCGCGATAGCCGGTTGTACGATTTCGACTTGTCGTGCGGCCCCGCGCTGGCGGCGCTGGCCGAAGCCGATATTGCCGCTGCCGCCCGGCATGCGGCCGAACAGAAGGAAATCGACCGCCTGGCCGTCAGCAGCACCCGCCTGGCGCTGTGGGGCAAGATCTACGATAACGTCGGCATGGCGCGCAAGGCTAAAAACATGCAGCGGCGCATCGACAAGCTGCAGGACGAGCAATCGTTCGTCAGCGATGGCGCGCCCTGGTGCTTGAGCCTGCGTGGCAAGGCGCTGACGGCGGACCAGCTGCTGGCGCTCGATGGGCTGGACGTGCGCGCCGTACCCGCATCCCCTTTGCTGTTCCAGGTCGGCCAGCTGTGGCTGAAACCCGGCGACAGGGTCGCCTTGCTGGGCGCCAATGGTAGCGGCAAGTCGTCCCTGCTGCGCCTGTGCTGGCAAGCGATACAGGCACAGGACGAGCGGGCCGACCTGCGCTACCACCGCGCCGCCAATATCGGCTATTACGACCAGTCGCTCAGGCAGCTGGCCGACGATGCGGATTTGTCCGATGCCTTGTATCCGTTTGCCGTGCAAAACGAGGCCGCGCGCAGCCAGGTGGCGCGCAAGCAAGCCTTGATTGCGGCCGGTTTCCCGTATGTGCGCCATGGCCAGACTGTCGCCACCCTGAGCGGCGGCGAGCGGGCACGGCTGCTGTTCCTGGGGGCTATCCCTGGCCAGTTATCACTTGCTGCTGCTCGACGAACCGAGCAACCACCTGGACATGCAGGGCAAGGCGGAACTGGGGCAAGCTCTGCACGGCTTTGAAGGGGGCTGCCTGCTGGTGTCGCACGACCGCGACCTGATCGAGACGGCATGCAACCGTTACTGGGTGGTGGCCGATGGCCAGCTGGAAGAGTGGCCGGATGCGGCTAGCGCGTATGCACGGCTGAGTCTTGAGGATGGGCTGGCGTCGTTGCCGGTGGCGCGGCTGGAAACCTCACCGCTTGCTCCAGCGCAAACCGATGTCGATCTGCAATTGGAACGCCTGTGCGAACTGGAGCAATTGCTGGCCGAGGACCTGGCCCGCAAGCCGCGCCACCAGAAGCCGTCCAGCCAGCTGGCGTGGCAGGCGGAACTGGAACGCTTGAATCAATCGCTGGGGATAACGTCGTAGTTATCCACTGGGCATGAAAAAGCGGACCGAGGTCCGCTTTTTTTTAGTTGCCCGTCGCCACGGGTCGCGCCGGATCGGCGCACCATTCGCTCCACGAGCCCGGGTACAGGGCCGCGCCAGGCAAGCCAGCCACTTCCAGTGCCAGCAAGTTGTGGCAAGCGGTCACGCCGGAACCGCACTGCATGATGGCCGCTTGCGGTGCGTCAAGCAATGCGCTGAAGTCGCGTCGCAGTTCGTCCGCATTCTTGAAACGGCCATCGGCTTGTAAATTATCCTTGAAGAAACGGTTTTTCGCGCCGGGGATGTGGCCGCCCACGGGGTCGATGGTTTCGTTTTCGCCCCGGTAGCGGTCGGGGGCGCGCGCGTCGATGACACTCAATGCCTGTGTTTCCAGGTTGGCGACGACGTCCTGCACGCTGACCGTGCGCGTCAGGCTGGCTTTTTCCGTCAGCTTGCCGGCAGGGCGGGGTGCCACGGGCGTGACCAGCGGCAAGCCTTGCGCCTGCCAGGCGGCCAGGCCGCCGTCCAGCACGGCGACGGCAGGATGGCCGACCCAGCGCAGCAGCCACCACACACGGGCGGCGAACATGCCGCCCTGGCCGTCATAGGCGACGACTTGCGTGTCGTCATTGATGCCCCAGCCGCGCAAGTTGGCCAGCAGGACATTGCGATCCGGCAAGGGATGCCGGCCGGTAAAGTCCGCGCCGCGCGCCGTCTTGGGGCCGGACAGGGCCGTGTCGATATCGGCAAACTGCGCGTTCTGGATGTGTCCGGCGGCGAATGCATCGCTGCCAGCCGTGGGGTTGAGCAAGTCGTGGCGGCAATCGAGGATGACCCAGTTGCTGTCATTCAGATGGCTGGCCAGTTCGTGGCTATTGATCAAGGTCGTATACAAGGTAATCACTCCTTACACTTCGCTGGCGATGGGATCCGTGCGCGCGATGGCGGCGCCACGGGCCGTGTTGCGGGTATTGTAATAGGTGGCGGCAATGCCCGAGGCGAGGATGATGCCGATGCCGGCCCAGCCGTGCCAGTCGAACAGGTCGCCAAAGATCACCACGCCCCAGAAGCTGGAAAAGACGATGCCCGTGTATTGCAAATTGGCAACCACAAGGGTCTTACCCAGGCGATAGGCGCGCGTCATGGCCATCTGCGCCATGGTGGCGCACAGGCCGATGGCGGCCAGCAAGCCGATGCCGTAGCCGCTCGTGTGTGCGTGCCAGACGACGGGACCACCGCCGGCGCTGGCCACGTGGCCGATCACGCCAGCGAGGAAGTTGACGACCGAGAAATAAAACACGACCCGGTATTCGGGTTCGCCCAGCAAGCCCAGTTTGCGCACTTGCAAGTAGGCGAGGGCCGACAGCATGCCGGAAATCAAGGCCGTGATGGCGCCACCCAGCTGGTCCGACTCGAATACGGGTTGCAGCAGCAGGGTCACGCCGACAAAGCTCATGGCAATCGCCGCCACCAGCGGCCACTCGACCTGCTGCATGCCTTTCCACCAGCCACCGGCCAGCAGGATCACGGCGATCCAGATGGGCGCCATGTAATTGAGCGTCATGGCCGTGGCCAGCGGCAGGATGGCGATGGCGTAAAACCACAGCCACAGGGCGATCACGCCCACCACGCCGCGCCACAGATGCTGGCCCGGCATCGTGGTTTTAAAGCTGCCGCCCTGGTACAGGATAGTGCAGCTCATGACGGTCATGCCGATGATGCCGCGGTACATGACGATTTCCGAGGTCGAATACAACTCCGACGCCAGCTTGACGCACACGCCCATGATGGCGAACATGAAACTGGCGAATAACATCCAAAGAGACTGCATGAGTAAATCCTGGTGACGAAAATGAAAAAGGCCGCGCAATGCGGCCCTTGAAGGAATTACAGCTCGATATTGTTGCGGTACCACTCGTGGAAGTGCTGCATGCCATCTTCCATCGGTGACTGGTAAGGCCCCACTTCGCTCACGCCGCGCGCCATCAGGGCCTTGCGGCCGGCATCCATGCGCAGGGCGATTTCATCGTCCTCGACGCAGGTTTCCATGTAGGCGGCCCGTTCCGCGTCGACGAAGTCGCGTTCGAACAACACGATTTCCTCGGGATAATAGAACTCCACCACATTGCGCGTCTTTTGCGGGCCGTCCGGCCACAGGGTCGAGACGATCAGCACGTGCGGATACCATTCGACCATGATGTTCGGATACAGGGTCAGCCAGATGGCGCCATACGGTGGCACTTCGCCACCGCGGAATTGCAGCACCTGCTCCTGCCATTTCTTATAGGCGGGCGAACCGGCCTGCTGCAAGCCGCGGTGCACGCCCACCGTTTGCACGCTGTAATCCTTGCCGAATTCCCAACGCAGGTCGTCGCAGCTGACGAAGCTGCCCAGGCCCGGGTGGAACGGTTCCACGTGATAATCCTCGAGGTAGACTTCGATGAAGGTCTTCCAGTTGTAGTCGCACGCGTGGATTTCCACGTGGTCGAACATATAGCCGGAGAAATCGAGGTCTTTCGAGACGGACAAATCTTTCAATTTTTCCATCACGTTGTAGCCATTTTGCTCGAACAGCAAGCCATTCCAGCTTTGCAGCGGGGTTTTCGACAGGTTCAGGCACGGCGTCTCGGGGAAGTGCGGCGCGCCGATCAATTCACCCTTGAGGTCGTAGGTCCAGCGGTGCAGCGGGCAGACGATATGGTTCGCATTGCCGCGGCCATTGAACATCAGCGCCTGCCGGTGGCGGCATACGTTGGACAGCACTTCGATGCCATTGGCGTTGCGCACGAGCATGCGCCCTTCGTTCTCAGACGCCAGGGTCGAAAAATCGCCGGTTTCCGGCACCATCAGCGCATGCCCGACATAACGCGGGCCGGCTTGGAATAATTGCTGCATTTCACGCTGCAACAGCGTTTCGTCAAAATAGACGTGGACCGGAAGTTGCGCGTTTGAACGCGCCAGCTTGGCGTGAGTTGCCAGATCGGACATCCCAACCCCCCATAAATGTACAACGGTCAGCAGTGCCCCAGGCTATTCCCTGGGCAACCGCTACAGAGAGAAAGAATCCGCAAAGACCTGAATTCAAATTTGTTGAAACGGTATTTCGGACACAACCGGCGATTATAGCGCGTATCGGCCTCGGCATTATCAAACCCCTCCGGCAAATAGGCTATTAATGAGAAATATTGTCATTTACCGTGCAATTTCCGGTCGATGGGGGCGATTGCGCTTTAGTTTTCACTTAATAGTGTGGTTTGTTCTAAAATAACGCTTCTATGCTGGCCGGGAGTCCCCGGCGTCTCCCTACATACCCCTCGTGCCACGAAGAGATCTGAGTCTATGTCGAAGAAATTAACTGCCGCTGCCGCAGCGCCGGCCTCGTTTGAAGAGGCAATGGCGGAACTGGCGCAGCTGGTAACGCAAATGGAAGCGGGCCAGTTGCCGCTGGAAGCATCGGTCGCGGCGTATCAGCGCGGCTCGGAACTGGTCAAGTATTGCGCCACCCAGCTCGACAGCGTCGAAGCGCAGGTAAAGGTACTGGAAGGCGACATGTTGAAACCGTTCGTGGATGCCGGCGAGGCCGCGCTATGACGGCCAGCGTGCAGCAAGACGGCGTGACCTTCGGCGACTGGATGCAAAACACGCAATCCGGCGTGGAAGGCCGGCTCGACCAGTTTTTGCCTGCGGCAGACACCGTGCCGCACAAGTTGCACGCGGCCATGCGCTACGCGCTCTTGGGCGGCGGCAAGCGCGTGCGCCCGCTGCTGGTGATGGCGGCTGGCGAATTGTTTGATGCCGATCAAGATACGCTCGCGCGCGCCGCGTGCGCGCTGGAAATGATTCACGTGTATTCGCTGGTGCATGATGACATGCCTTGCATGGATGACGATGCCTTGCGCCGTGGCAAGCCTACCGTGCACATCGCCTACGATGAAGCGACGGCCCTGCTGGTGGGCGATGCGCTGCAATCGCAGGCGTTCATGCTGCTGGCCGAAGGCGCGGCCATTCCGCCGGCGCGGCAAATGGCCATGCTCAAGCTGCTGGCGCACGCGTCTGGCTCGTTTGGTATGTGCGGCGGCCAGGCGATTGACCTCGACAGCGTCGGCTTGGCCTTGAGCCTGCCGCAGCTGGAACAGATGCATCAACTCAAGACGGGCGCCTTGCTGCGCGCGGCCGTGATCCTCGGTGCGCTGGCCGGCAAGGACTTGACGCCAGACGAGATGACGGCGCTGAACGCCTATGCGCGTGCCGTCGGACTGGCTTTCCAGGTGGTCGACGACGTGCTCGACGCGACGGCCGATTCGGCCACCCTGGGCAAGACGGCGGGCAAGGATGCGGCGGCCAACAAGCCCACCTACGTATCGATTCTGGGGCTGGAACCATCGAGAGCCCTGGCAGAACAATTGCGGTGCGACGCCCATGCGGCGCTGGCGCCATTCGGGGACAAGGCACGCCGTTTGCGCGAGCTGGCGGACCTGGTCGTGCAGCGGAAGGCATAAATGAAACTGTTAGAAACCATCAATGAACCAGCGCAAGTGCGCAAGCTGGCCCGCTCGCAACTGGTGCCGCTGGCCCAGGAATTGCGCAGCTTCCTGCTCGATTCCGTTTCCAAGACAGGCGGCCACTTGTCGTCCAATCTGGGCACGGTCGAGCTGACCGTCGCGCTGCATTACGTGTTCAACACGCCGCACGACCGCATCGTCTGGGACGTGGGCCACCAGACCTATACACACAAGATTCTCACGGGCCGGCGCGAGCGCATGCATACCTTGCGCCAGAAGGATGGCATTTCCGGCTTCCCGAAGCGCGACGAGAGCGAATACGACACCTTCGGCACGGCGCACTCGTCGACGTCGATCTCGGCCGCGCTGGGCATGGCGCAGGCCGCCAAGATCAAGGGCGACCCGCTGCACGCGATCGCCGTGATCGGCGACGGTTCGATGACGGCCGGCATGGCCTTCGAGGCGATGAACAATGCGGGCGTGCAGGAAGACGTCAACCTGCTGGTGATTCTGAACGATAACGACATGTCGATCTCGCCGCCTGTCGGCGCGCTGAACCGCCATCTGGCGCGTTTGATGTCGGGCCAGTTCTATGCGGCAGCGAAAAATGTCGGCAAGTCCGTCTTGCCCGGCCCCGTGCTGGAATTGGCGAAGCGCTTTGAAGAGCACGCCAAGGGCATGGTGGTGCCCGCCACCATGTTCGAGGAATTCGGTTTCAATTACATTGGCCCCATCGACGGCCACGACCTCGATTCGCTGATCCCGACCTTGCAAAATATCAAGCAATTGAAGGGTCCGCAATTCCTGCACGTGGTCACCAAGAAGGGCCAGGGCTACAAGCTGGCAGAAGCGGAACCGATCCTGTACCACGGCACGGGCAAGTTCAATCCGGCCGAGGGCATCAAGCCGGCCACGGCGCCAGCCAAGATGACGTACACGGAAGTGTTCGGCAACTGGCTGTGCGACATGGCCGCGCACGACAAGCGCCTGGTGGGCATCACGCCGGCCATGCGCGAAGGCTCGGGCATGGTCAAGTTCGAACAGCAATTCCCCAACCGCTATTTTGACGTTGGTATTGCCGAGCAGCATTCCGTGACGTTTGCCGCCGGCCTGGCTTGCGAGGGATTGAAACCCGTCGTGGCCATCTATTCGACCTTCCTGCAGCGCGCCTACGATCAGCTGATCCACGACGTGGCCCTGCAAAACCTGGACGTGACGTTCGCGCTGGACCGTGCCGGCCTGGTGGGCGCCGACGGCGCCACGCATGCGGGCAACTACGACATGGCGTTCTTGCGCTGCATCCCGAACATGGTCATCATGGCCGCGTCCGACGAAAACGAATGCCGGCAAATGCTCACCACGGGCTACCACTATCCGGGTCCGGCCGCGATCCGCTATCCGCGCGGCGCCGGTGCCGGCGCGGCCATCGTGCCGGAACTCACCAGCATAGCCATCGGCAAGGGCGAAATCAAGCGCCAGGGCAAGCGCATCGCCATCCTCGCCTTCGGTTCCATGGTGGCGCCTAGCGTGGCGGCGGGCGAGAAGCTCGACGCGACGGTAGTGAACATGCGCTTCGTCAAGCCGCTCGACGTGGCGCTGGTGAAACAGCTTGCCGCTGAGCATGATTACCTGGTGACGGTGGAAGAGGGCTGCATCATGGGCGGCGCCGGTTCGGCCGTGGCCGAAGCCCTGGCGCTTGAGGCCATCGTCAAGCCGATTTTGATGCTGGGCTTGCCGGATACTTTCATCGACCATGGCGACCCCGTGCAATTGCTGAAAAGCGTGGGGTTGGACGCCACCGGCATCGCCGCCTCGATCGAGCAGCGCTACCCGGCAGCTGGACCGCGCCTGGCGATGGTCAGCTAAGACGCTCAAGCAAGATAAAAGAAGCGGCACTGCGGTGCCGCTTTTTTTCGCCTGCATCCCATTTACATTGCACTGCAACATTTTTCGCCCGGGAATGCTACGATGACGCTTTGATATTTTCTCAAAGTCCACCTTGCATTTCAGGAAACTCCACCGCCGTTCACGCGCACTGGCCGGCCGCTGGCTGACGGGCATGCACGCCTACACCGATACCCTGGCGCAGCGCCGTCCCCTGTGGATGGTCACGCTGGCCATCGACGAAACCAATCTGTCCGAAGGACTGCGGGCCGCCTGCGCCTCGAGCGCCATGTTGCTCTTGGGCTTGCTGTTCGACCACCCCGATTTCTCCTGGGCCGCCATCGGCGCCTTCTGGACTTGCCTGGCCGACGCGGCCGGCACGCGGCGCATGCGCTTCGTCTCGATGCTGGGCTTCGGCTTGCTGTCCACCGTGGCTGGTGGCCTGACAGCGCTGGCGGCCGGGCATGGCGTGGCGGCGGCGGCCATCGCCGTGCTGCTGTTTTCCTGGGCCGGCGCGCTGGCGCGCATCTGGGGGGCGGCCACGGCGCAAGTGGCCATCTTGGCGGCCACGGCCTGCGTGGTGATGGTCACGCACCCGCTGGCATCGATGACGCAGACGGCGCCTTTCCTGGGCCTGTACATGTTTGGCTGCCTGTTTGCCACCGTGCTCAGTTTTACCGTCTGGCGCATCCACCCGTTCGGCCCAAGCAGGCGCGCCATCCGCGCCGCGTATTCGCGCCTGGCAGGCATCGCGCGCGACAATGCGCGCTTCCTCGAACATGACGCGCCGCAGGCGGGCGTTGCCGCGCATGGCGCCAGCTACCGTTCGCAGGCGCGCGCCGCGCTGGAAGCGGCGCGGGTGGCGCTGGCCGCCGTGCCACCCGCGCGGGCGGGCCGCAGCGCCCTGTATGACAACCTGCTGCTGGCCCTCAGCGACGCCGAGCGCATTTTCGCCTATCTGATCGCCGTCACGCATACGTGCGAGCGCGAGCAGCAGCGCTTGCGCCAGGACCCGCGTGCGCGGCGCAGCCTGGAAGTGATGGCCGTGCTGCTGCGCCGCCTGGGGCAAGCCGTGCAGCGCCAGCCGGAAACGCCGCCTTTGGCCTTGCAGCGCCGCCTGGCCGGCTGCGGACGGCGCCTGGAAGCGGCGCTGGGCGCCTTGCTGCCCTTGCGCCTGAACGTGGACTTTATCGAGCTGGGCTTGCCGCGCGCGGCGCAGCTGCCGTGGCGCGAGGCGGCTTTCCTGGCGCTGGGGCAGGCGTGGCAAACGGCAAAAGTCAACGCCACGCCACAGTCGCTGAGCTGGCGCCATGCGGCGCGCGTGTCGCTGGCGACGACGGCCGGCTTCCTGCTGGTCGATACGCTACACATTCCGTTCGGCTACTGGGCCACCATGGCGACGTTATTGATACTGCAGCCGTCCGTGTCGACCACCTGGCCGCGCGGCATCGAGCGCGTCGCTGGCAGCGTGCTGGGCGCCGTGCTGGCCGTGCTGATCGGCCTGGCGGTCCACACGCCGCTGGCGATCTCGCTGGTGGTGTTTCCCCTGATCGTCGCCACCATGGCCTTGCGCCGCGTCAGCTACAGCCTGCACGTGCTGTTCATGACGCCCGCCTTCGTGCTGGTGGCCGACTATGCGGCGCCGGCCAGCGAGATGGTGTACGCGATGAGCCGCCTGGGCAACAATGTGCTCGGCTGCGTACTGGCCCTGCTGGCCACGTTTTTCCTGTGGCCGGACCGCGAGGCGGACGACCTGGACCAGCGCCTGGCCAAGGCCGTGTCGGCCAACCTGAAATACCTGCTGGCCGTGCTGGCGGCAGGCGGACGTTGGGATAGCGCCATCGCGCGCCTGCGCCGCGAGGCGGGGCTGGCCAGCAATAACGCCGAACAAGTGCTGCAACGCTTGCGCATCGAACGCCGCCTGGACCGCAGCGCCGGAGTGGGCCTGGCGGCGCTGCGCACCTTGCCGCTGCTGCGCCGCGTGGCGGGCAGCACGGCGCGCATCAGTTTGAGTCCCCAGGCCGAGCCGGCGACGCCCGAGCTGCAGCGGTGGATTGCCGAAGTCAGCGGGGAGATCGATGCGCTGCTGCGCGGTGATTCCGGCGCCCCTGCGCCCGGCCCCTGCATCAGCGAGGTGCTGACGCCTTTGCAGGCCGACGCCGTGGCCCAGGTGCAGCTGCTGCGCGGCTTGCTGCGCGAGCATGTGCAGCCGCAAGCGCAGGGAAATCCGGGAAAATTGACGCAGGTCGCTGAATAGCCACCGCCTGTCCGCTTTCGCTTTGTCGCTGCCATGCCGGATGGTTATCATTTGTCGATGCCAGCGTACAAGACAGGAATGAGCGACGTGTATAGATTTACAGTGGGAAAGACAGGATGGGCGGCGACTGCCGTGCTGGCCATGACCTTGGGATTGCCAGCAGGAGGGGATGCCGCGGCGCGCGAGACCGATGCTGTCGTTTGCACCACGCCGCAGGGCTGGAATCTCGCCTGCCTGCGCCACACGTATGCGCGACCGATGGCCGGCTGGCCCCGTCCGCAGGTGGCCGAGGGCGTGATGCCGGCCGAGCTGGCCCCGGTCTCGGCCATGCCCGCGCTGTCCGTGGCGCCGGCGGTCGTGGCGCTGGGGCAGCGTCTGTTCAACGACCCGCGTTTGTCGCGTTCGAACGCGGTGGCTTGCCTCAGCTGCCACAGTCCCGCGCACAGTTTTGCCGACAGCAAGCGCGTTTCCGTGGGGCACGAAGGGCGGCTGGGCCAGCGCAATGCGCCGGGCTTGCTGGGTGTGGCGCAGATCAAGCCGCTGTTCTGGGATGGCCGCGCCAGCTCCCTGGAAGAGCAGGCGCTGGGGCCCTTGCAGCATGCCGACGAGATGGCCATGGATGTGCCGGCCCTGCCGGCCAAGCTGGCCGCGCTCGGTGATTACACGGCGCAGTTCGATGCGGCTTTCGGCCAGGGCGCCGGCGTGACCCTGCCGCGCATTTTGACGGCACTGGCCGACTACCAGCGCACCTTGCTGCCGCCCGTCACGCGTTTCGATACTTTCCTGGAAGGCGAACGCACGGCCCTGAACGACCGCGAGCTGCTGGGCCTGCATCTGTTCCGCACCAAGGCGCGCTGTATGACGTGCCACAGCGGGGCCTTGCTGACGGACCAGCAATTCCATAACCTGGGGCTGACGTATTACGGGCGCAAGAAATATGAAGACCTGGGGCGCTATCTGGTGACGGGCAAGGATGAGGACGTGGGCAAGTTCCGCACGCCGGGCTTGCGCGGCGTGGCGCAATCGGGACCGTGGATGCACAACGGCCTGTTCCCGCAGATGGTGGGCCTGCTGAACATGTATAACGCGGGCATGTTGCGCCCCGTGCCGCAAAACGCGCAGCAGGCGGCCGATCCGAAGTTCCCCGTCACCTCGCCCCTGCTGCAGCCTTTGCATCTGACGTCCGAGGAAATCATCGCGCTGAAGAGCTTTCTGGAAGCCCTGTAGCCGCTCGGCCGGCTGCGCCCGCAGCCGGCCTTTTCCTGCTTGCGGCGTCAATATTGTATAGACGTTTGGCGCCCCGCAATCTCTCCAAATGCCACATTTCATGGGAGTCGCCGATATATTTTCCAAAGTGGAAATTTATCGAAAGGAAACGTTGACTCTAAAATAAGTGCGGTCTATATTCGTTTTTGTAGCAAGCTCATTCGGTATGCGCAGCACCCGGACACGGGTTGTGGGTAGGACGGTGCCTTTGTTGTGGCCGTGATTTTCATCAACCATAGTAAATGTCGTCGCAGACAAGGAAAGCGCTCACGATGCAGAAAAAACTGAAAACCACGGCGCTGTACCTGGTGATCCTGGCCGCCGGCCTGGGTAGCGGTTATGGCTTGTCCTTGCTGCCTGGTTTATTCAAACCGACTTACACGGAAGGTAATTATGCCGCGTATTTCCCGAATGCCCAGGCGAAGGTGGTGTTGTACGGCACGGACTGGTGCGGCTATTGCGCCAAGACGCGTGCGTATTTCAAGGAAAACAAGATTGAATTCGTCGATCTCGATATCGAGAAATCCCCGGCAGCAAAAAAAGCCCATGAGGAACTCGGCGGCGGCGGCGTGCCGGTGGTGCTGATCGGCAACCGCAAGATCCAGGGTTTCAATACGGGCGCGCTGGAAGCGGCGCTGAAGAAAATCTGATTACCGGATGGCGCGTACTGGACGGCGCGCCATGGATGTCCGTCATCGTCTGTCAACTCAACAGGAGTGCTTATGTTTAAAAAACTGGGTTTCTTTTTGTTTGCCATGGGCGTCAGCGCGTCGTATGCCATGGCCGGCAGCGGCGAGCCGGCGTGCTATTCGCAGTGTAACGACGATCTGGAACAGTGCATGAGGGACCATCCGGGGGCACCGGGCGCTTGCTCCAAGATTCATCGGATGTGCTATGACAGCTGCGCGCCAGATTAAATGAAGTTTGCCGGCTTGCCAGTACGCTGGCCAGGCCGGCAGTGGCGGCTTTATCCCCGCGCGCGGTCATGCCGCCACAGCACGTCGCTACCGCCGCCAAAGCGGTTCAGCACGCGCGACAGCACGAACAGCAAGTCCGACAGGCGATTCACGTACTGGCGCGGATGTTCATGGATAGGCTCTGCATTGGCCAGCGCGACGATGCTGCGCTCGGCGCGGCGGCACACGGTGCGGCACACATGCGCCAGCGAGGCGGCGCGCGAACCGGCCGGCAGGATGAATTCACTCAAGGCCGGCAAGTCCGCATTGTATTTTGCCAATAGCGCATCGAGGCGCAGTACGTGTTCTTCCTTGATCAGCTGGTAGCCGGGGATGCAGATTTCTCCGCCCAGGTCGAACAGGTCGTGCTGGATGGCCACCAGCTCTTCGCGCAAGGCGTCGGGCATGGCTTCGCACAGCAGCAATCCGATATTGGAGTTCAGTTCATCCACGTCGCCCATGGCGTGGATGCGCGCGCTGTCCTTGCTGGTGCGGCTGCCGTCGCCCAGGCCGGTGCTGCCATTGTCGCCCGTGCGCGTGGCGATTTTCGAAAGTCGCTTACCCATGATGCTGATCCTGTCAAAGAAGAATGGGGGCAGCATACGACACTGCGCGCCGCCTGGCCGCGGATTTGGCGTCGAAATGGACAAAAAAAGCGCTGCGCGCCACTTTTGTGCTTACAATCGTTGCACGCCCATGCCCTATTGCCCCCAATCTTATGCTCAATGCTGCCCCTGAATCCGGATTGACCGCCGCGCGCCAGCAAGCCGTCGTCGCGGCCCTGCTGGCCGTGCTGCCGGCCCGCTGCGTGCTGTCCGACGCCGAAGATACGCGCCCGTACGAATGCGACGGCCTGGCCGCCTACCGCCAACTGCCGATGGTGGTCACCTTGCCGGATACGGAAGAACAGGTCATCGCCATCCTCGGCGTCTGCCGCGAGCTGAAGGTGCCGATCGTGCCGCGCGGCGCCGGCACGGGCCTGTCGGGCGGTGCCTTGCCGATCGCCGACGGCGTGGTGCTGTCGACGGCGCGCCTGAACCGCATCGTGCGCCTCGATGCCTACGCGCGCACGGCCGTGGTGCAGCCGGGCGTGCGCAACCTGGCCATTTCCGAAGCGGCGGCGCCCTACGCCTTGTACTACGCGCCCGATCCCTCGTCGCAGATCGCCTGCAGCATCGGCGGCAATGTGGCGGAAAACTCGGGCGGCGTGCATTGCCTGAAATACGGCTTGACCGTGCACAATGTGCTGCGCGTGCGCGTCGTTACGATTGACGGCGACGTGCTGGAACTGGGCGGCGAATGCCTGGACTCTCCGGGCCTCGACCTGCTGGCCGTCTTCATCGGTTCCGAAGGCATGCTGGGCATCGTTACGGAAGTGACGGTCAAACTGATCCCGAAACCGGCCACGGCGCGCGTCATCATGGCGTCGTTCGGCGACGTTGTCACGGGCGGCAATGCCGTGGCCAACGTGATCGCCGCCGGCATCATCCCGGCCGGCCTGGAAATGATGGACCAGACCTCCTCGCGCATGGTCGAACCGTTCGTCAAGGCCGGCTACGACACCGACGCGGCGGCCATTTTGCTGTGCGAAGCGGACGGCACGCACGCGGAAGTGGAAGAGGAAATCGCCCGCATGACGGCCGTGCTGGAAGGGGCGGGCGCCAGCGCCATCGCCGTCTCGCAGTCGGAAGCGGAGCGCATGAAGTTCTGGTCCGGCCGCAAGAACGCCTTTCCTGCGGCGGGACGCATCTCGCCCGACTACTACTGCATGGACGGCACCATCCCGAGAAAAAAACTGGCGGAAGTCCTGACGGGCATCGCCGGCATGGAAACGACGCATGGCTTGCGCTGCGCCAACGTGTTCCACGCGGGCGATGGCAATCTGCATCCCCTGATCCTGTTTGACGCCAACAAGCCCGGTGAATTCGAGCGCGCCGAAGCGTTTGGCGCGGACATACTGGCCCTGTGCGTGGCCGTGGGCGGCACCATCACGGGCGAGCATGGCGTGGGCATGGAAAAGATCAATTCCATGTGCGTGCAATTTACGCGCGCCGAACTCGATGCCTTCTTTGCCGTCAAGCGTGCCTTCGATCCCCACACCTTGCTGAATCCGGACAAGGCGATACCCACCTTGAACCGCTGCGCCGAATTCGGCAAGATGCATGTGACGGCGGGACGCCTGCCGTTCGCCAACCTGCCCCGTTTTTAATTTGCCGGAGACTCCTTTGCAAGCGATAGTGGAACAATTCAGGCAGCAGATCCTGGCGGCCAGCGCAGCGGGCAAGCCGTTACGTCTGCGCGGCGGCGGCACCAAGGACTGGTATGGTCAGCAGTTCGATGGCGAGGTACTCGACACGCGCGCGTATGCGGGCATTATCGACTATGAACCGACGGAGCTGGTGATCACGGCCCGCTGCGGCACGCCGCTGGCGGACATCGAGGCGGCGCTGGCCGCGCGCAACCAGATGCTGGCCTTCGAGCCACCGCATTTCGGCCCTGGCGCCACGGTGGGTGGCGTCGTCGCCAGTGCGCTGTCCGGCCCGCGCCGGGCCAGCGCGGGCGCATTACGTGATTTTGTGCTGGGCGCCGTGCTGATGGATGGTCGTGGCGAGCGCCTGGCCTTTGGCGGGCAAGTCATGAAGAACGTGGCCGGCTATGATGTCTCGCGCCTGCTGGCGGGTTCCCTGGGGACATTGGGCCTGATCCTGGACGTGTCGCTGAAGGTGCTGCCCCTGCCGCTGCGCGAAGCGACGTTCCGCGTGGCGTGCGCGGAAATCGCCGCCTTGCGCATGCTCAATGAATGGGCGGGCAAGCCGCTGCCGATCTCCGCCAGTTGCTGGCATGACGGTGTCTTGAGCGTGCGCCTGTCCGGCGCCGAAGCTGCCGTGTCGGCGGCGCTGCACACGCTGGGCGGCGAGCTGCTGGCACCGCAAGACGCGGCCGCTTTCTGGCTGGCCGTGCGCGAGCAGACGCACGCTTTCTTTGCGGGCGCGGGCAGCCTGTGGCGGCTGTCGCTGCCGCCGCACGCCAGCGCCATGATCCTGACGGGGCGCCAGCTGATCGAGTGGGGCGGCGCGCAGCGCTGGCTGAAGCTCGATGCCGACGCTGACGCTGACGCCGATAGCGCCCGGCACATTCGCCAGGCGGTGGCTGCCGCCGGCGGCCACGCCACCCTGTTCCGCGGCGGCGACAAGGCGGTGGGCGTGTTCCACCCGCTGGCGCCGGCCGTGGCAACCATCCACCAGCGCCTGCGGCAGGCTTTCGACCCTGCCGGCATCTTCAACCCGCACAGAATGTATTGAGCGCGCATGCAAACCAATCTCGCCGATTTCATCAAGAATACGCCGGCAGGCGACGAAGCTGAAGCCATCCTGCGCGCCTGCGTGCATTGCGGCTTTTGCACGGCCACCTGTCCCACTTACCAGTTGCTTGGCGACGAGCTCGATGGCCCGCGCGGACGCATTTACCTGATCAAGCAAGTGCTCGAAGGCGCGCCTGTCACTGCCAAGACGCAGATGCACCTGGACCGCTGTCTGACCTGCCGCAACTGCGAGTCCACCTGTCCCTCGGGCGTGCAATACGGGCGCCTGGTCGATATCGGCCGCAACGTCGTCGAGCAGCGCGTGCAGCGCCCCTTGCGCGAGCGGGCCTTGCGCTTCGCCCTGAAGGAAGCCTTGCCGCGCCGCTGGCTGTTTACGCCCGTGTACAAGGCGGGACAGGCGCTGCGGCCCTTGCTGTCAAAAAGCTTGCAGGACAAGCTGCGCCCCGGCGCCGCTGCCGGCGAATGGCCCGCGCACCAGCACGCGCGCACCATGCTGCTGCTCGACGGCTGCGTGCAGCCGGCCATGTCGCCGAACATCAACGCGGCCACGGCGCGCGTGCTCGATGCGCTGGGCGTGCAGTTGATCGTCGCGCCGAAGGCCGGCTGCTGCGGCGCGCTGCGCCATCACCTGAACGACCAGGAAGCGGCGCTGGACGACATGCGCCGCAATATCGACGCCTGGTGGCCGTATGTCGACAGCGCGGAAGCTATCGTCATGACGGCGTCGGGCTGCGGCGCCACGGTGAAGGAATATGGCCACCTGCTGGCGCACGACGCCCAATATGCGGAGAAGGCGCTGCGCATCGCCGCACTGACGCGCGATTTGTCCGAGATCATGCCCGCGTTCGAGGCGGAGCTGGTGGCGAAGCTCAAAGGGCGCATCGGAAAAAGAGTGGCGTATCACCCGCCTTGCACCCTGCAGCATGGCCAGCAGGTGCGCGGCAAGGTGGAGCAGGTGTTGCGCGCCGTCGGCGTCGACGTGCGCCTGTGCGCGGACAGCCATCTGTGCTGCGGTTCGGCGGGCACGTATTCGATCTTGCAGCCGGCACTGTCGCAGCAGCTGCGCGACAACAAGGTGGCGAACCTGGAAGCGTGCGAGCCGGACATGATCGTGTCGGCGAATATCGGCTGCCTGAGCCACTTGCAGTCGGGTACGGAGACGCCCGTGCGGCATTGGATCGAGTTGATTGATTCCGCTTTGACGCCCGTCAAATAGGTGTCTCGCTATACTGGGCTATACGCCATTGCGGCGCAGGGATGAAATTGTTCGCCCACTCCAGCACGGCGTCGGCCGGCATGGGGCGGGCGATGCCGTAGCCTTGCGCCAGGTCGCAGCCCAGCTGGATCAGGCGCGCGCCATGCTCGACGCTTTCCACGCCTTCGGCGATCACCGTCAGGGAAAATGAACGGGCCAGGCCGATGACGGCGCGCACCAGATGCAGGTCGTCGCGGTCGTTGAGCATATTGCGCACGAAGCTCTGGTCGATCTTGACGATGTTCGCCGGCAGGCGCTTTAAATATGACATCGACGAGTAGCCGGTGCCGAAATCGTCGAGCGCGAAGGTGATGCCCAGCGCCTGGCAGGCGCGGATGATGCGGCGCACGTCTTCGATGTCGTGCAGGGCAGACGATTCGAGGATTTCCAGTTCCAGCATGCTGGCGCGCACGCCGGGAAATTCGCCGAGGATGGTTTCCAGGCGCGAGACGAAGTCCGGTTGCTGGAAGTGGCGCGCCGCGATGTTCACGCTGACCACCCAGTGCTTGCCGCAAGCCACCCAGCGCTGCATCTGCCACAGGGCCTGGCGCAGCACCCATTCGCCGATGTCGATGATCAGGTCCGTCTGCTCCACCAGCGGCAGGAATTGCGCGGGCGCCAGCACGCCGCGGCGCGCATGCTGCCAGCGCAGCAGCGCTTCCATGCCCACTACCGTGCCGGCGCGCATGTTTACCTTGGGCTGGTAGTACAGCCGCAGTTCGCCGTTGATCAGGGCCTGGCGCACTTCCGTGCGCTGGTTGTGGTGCGTGCGCACTTCTTCATCGAAGTTGGTGTCGAAGAAGTGATACTGGTTGCGCCCCGTCAATTTCGCCTGGTAGACGGCGTGGTCGGCATGACGCAGCAGACTTTCCGTATTCAGGTCCTTGCCCGCATAGACGGCGATGCCGACGCTGGCCGTCATGTGCAGCGCCTGCTGGTCGCACTGGTAGGGGCGGCTCAGTTCCTGCATCAACTGCGTGACGTTCTGTTCGATGCTGGCGATGCTGGCCTGGCCGCACAGCAGCAGAACGAATTCATCGCCGCCCAGGCGCGCCGCGTAGTGGACCTGGCCCGTAAAACTGTGCAGGCGGCCCGCCACCTGCTTGAGGATTTCATCGCCCGCCTCGGCGCCGTAGCGGTCGTTGATGGCCTGGAAGTGGTCGAGGTCGAACAGGCAGACGGCCAGCAGGCGCTGGCGTTCGCGCGCCAGAAACAGTTCCTGTTCGAAACGGGCGGCCAGCGCAGCCCGGTTTGGCAAGCCTGTCAGCACGTCATTGTAGTTTTGCCATGACAGTTTTTGCAGCGTCTGCTGCATGTGCACGGTTTCGTTGAGCTGTTCGCCCAGCTGGCGCTGGCTGGTCTTGAGCGAGGAAAACAGTTCTTCGACATCGCCGGCCATGCTGTTGAACGAGTGCGACATGGCTTGCGCTTCCGGCGTGGCGCCAGCCGTCAGGCGCACGGCGAAGTTGCCTTCGCGGAAGCGGTCGGTCGTTTGCGCGAGCCGCGCCAGCAGCCTGCGGTGCGACGCCAGGATCAAGCCCAGCAGGAGGAAGACCAGCACGATATTGATGGTGCTGAGGACGGCCTGCTCGCGCACCCTGTGCCATACCTGCGCCAGGGGCAGGCCGGGCGTGTAGTGCAGGTCGAGGATGCCGTCGCCGCCGTCCGGCAGCGCCACCGTCAGGCGGCTGCGGATGGCTGTGATGCCGGCCAGGCGCGCGAACCACGCCGGCACCGTAGCCGCCACGCTGTCGGCCAGCGGTTTGTCGGCCAGCACTTCGAGATGCCCGCCAGCCGTATCCCAGCGCACGGAGGCGAGGCTGCGGTTCAGCGGCAGGGCGCTACGCAGCACCTGGCGCACGCTATCGTGCATCGTGTGACTGTCCGTGCGCACGGCCAGTGGCAGCACGCTATTGGCCAGGAACAGGTCGAGTTGCCGGGCATCGCTCTGGTAGCGCGCATTGGCCAGCGCGCTTTCCGTACCGAGCAGGGCGTGATAACGGATAGCGAAAACGGCGAGTATCAGGAAGAAAATAGGAATGAACAGGCGCGAATAAATGCCCATCCGCATCCATGAAGATATTAATTTCCCAAAGACTGGCATCGTTTTTTGATCGATATATGCGAATAATTATGTCAACATTATCACCGAAATTTGCTATTGGAAACGCAATATTGATATCAAGCATGAAATAAATACGGATTGTTTGATTTCAACGATTGTTGTCCTAAATCCAATCGTCGAATCGCTATTCCTGTAGTAATTGCCGAATGTCAGCCGCCAGGCTGGCCGGTTTGCTGGTCGTTGCATAGCGGCGAAATACGCTGCCATCCTTGCGCACCAAAAATTTGGTGAAATTCCACTTGATCGACTGCGTGCCGAATATGCCGGGCGCCGCCTGTTTTAATTGTGCAAACAGTGGATGGGTATGCGGGCCGTTCACGTAACCCTTGGCAAACAGGGGAAAGGTGACGCCGAAGTTTTTCTCGCAAAAGGCGTTGATTTCCCCGTTCGAGCCCGGTTCCTGCTGGCGGAATTGGTTACAGGGAAAGCCCAGCACGACCAGGCCCTGGTCCTGGAATTCGCGGTACAGCGCTTCCAGGCCCCGATATTGCGGCGTGAAGCCGCAGGCGCTGGCTGTGTTGACAATCAGCAATACCTTGCCTTTGTAGCGCGCCAGGTCGATCGGCGTGCCGTCCAGCGCCTCGGCCTGGAAATCGTGGATGCTGGTCATGTCAAAGGAGCCCCAGTTTGGTGGTGCCCGTTTGCGGGGCCGGTTCTGGCGCCGTCGTGCCCTTGAGTTTGATCGCCAGGCGCAGGTCGTTGACGGAGTCCGCATTGCGCAGCGCGTCTTCATGGCTGATGGCACCCGCTTCGTGCAGGTCGAACAGGGCATGGTCGAAGGTCTGCATGCCATGTTCGCGCGATTTTTTCATCAATTCCTTGATTTCGTGCACCTGGCCCTTGAAGATCAGCTCGCTCATCAGCGGTGAATTGAGCAGGATTTCCAGCGCCGCCTTGCGCCCGCCGCCCTCCTTGTTGGGGATCAAACGCTGTGAAATCATGCCCTTCAAATTGAGCGACAGGTCCATCAGCAACTGCTGGCGCCGTTCTTCGGGGAAGAAATTGATGATGCGGTCCAGCGCCTGGTTGGCGTTGTTCGCGTGCAGGGTCGCCAGGCACAAGTGCCCCGTTTCGGCAAACGCGATGGCGTGGTCCATGGTGTCGCGGTCGCGGATTTCACCGATCTGTATCACATCGGGCGCCTGGCGCAGGGTGTTTTTCAGGGCCGTGGCCCAGTCGTCCGTATCGACGCCCACTTCGCGCTGGGTGACGATGCAGTTGCCGTGCGGGTGGATGAATTCCACGGGGTCTTCGATGGTGATGATGTGGCCATGGCTGTGCGCGTTGCGGTGGCCCACCATGGCCGCCAGGGTGGTCGACTTGCCGCAGCCCGTGGCGCCCACCATGATGACGAGGCCCCGCTTGCTCATGACGATGTCTTGCAGGATGGCGGGCAAGCCCAGCGCGTCCAGGCTGGGGATGGCGGTATTGATCAATCGCAAGACCATGCCTGCCTGGCCCATCTGCACGAAGGCGGACACGCGAAAGCGTCCCAGGCCGTCCGGACTGATGGCGAAATTGGCTTCGCGGCTGGACTCGAACTCGGCCGCCTGGCGCGCGTTCATGACGGCGCGCACGTAGCCGGCCGATTGCTGCGCGTCGAGCGCGCCGCCTGCCAGCGGCGTCAGCTTGCCGTCGAGCTTGATGGCGGCGGGAAAGCCGGCCGTGATGAACAGGTCGGAGCCGCCCCGTGCGCGCATCTGCGCCAGCAGCGCGTGCATGGCGCCATAGTGTTCGTGCGTCGTCTGCATGGTTTATCCGGGGAAGTTTTCGGGCGACTTGGCGGCCGAGCGGGCCGTTTCCGCCGTGATCGTGCCGCGCCGCACCAGGTCGGAGAGGCACTGGTCCAGGGTCTGCATGCCCACATTGCTGCCCGTCTGGATGGCCGAATACATTTGCGCCACTTTTGCCTCGCGGATCAGGTTGCGCACGGCTGGCGTGGCCAGCATGATTTCATGCGCGGCCACGCGGCCGCTGCCATCCTTGGTCTTGAGCAAGTTCTGCGAAATGACGGCTTGCAGCGATTCGGACAGCATGGCGCGCACCATTTCCTTTTCCTCGGCGGGGAAGACGTCGATGATGCGGTCGATCGATTTTGCCGCCGACGAGGTGTGCAGGGTGCCGAACACCAGGTGGCCTGTTTCGGCCGCCGTCAGCGCCAAACGGATGGTTTCCAGGTCGCGCAATTCGCCCACCAGTATCACGTCCGGGTCTTCGCGCAGGGCCGAGCGCAGCGCATTGCTGAACGAATGCGTGTGCGAACCCACCTCGCGCTGGTTGATCAGGCATTTTTTCGGTTCGTGCACGAATTCGATCGGGTCTTCGATGGTCAATATATGGTGGTTCAGGCGCTCGTTGACGTGATTCACCATCGCCGCCAGCGTGGTCGATTTACCGGAACCCGTCGGACCCGTGACCAGCACGAGTCCCCGCGGGCGCATGGCCAGCTCGCCGAAGATGCGCGGGGCGTTGAGCTCTTCCAGGGTCAGCACTTTCGACGGAATCGTGCGCAGCACGGCCGAAGCGCCCCGTTCCTGGTTGTAGGCATTCACGCGGAAGCGGGCCAGGCCGGGAATCTCGAACGAGAAATCGCATTCCAGCGCTTCTTCATACGCCTTGCGCTGGCTGTCGTTCATGATGTCGTAGATCATGCTGTGCACTTCCTTGTGCTCGAGCGGGGCCACGTTCAGGCGGCGCACGTCGCCATGGACCCGTATCATCGGCGGCAGGCCGGAAGACAGGTGCAAGTCGGAAGCCTTGTTGCTGACGGAGAAAGCGAGTAGTTCGGAGATGTCCATTTATAATCCCTGTGCCTGCATTGATGGGCTGGCGCACTGTGCCGCCGCCCCTATACACTAGAAAATGATTATGTCCACAATCGAACAGAACTTGCAAGCCGTGCGCGACAGTATTGCGCAGGCGGCGCTGGAGGCGCAGCGCGCCCCTGGCGACGTGACCCTGCTGGCCGTCTCGAAGACCTTCGGCGCGGACGCCGTGCTGGAGGCCATGCGCGCGGGCCAGGCGGCATTTGGCGAAAATTATTTGCAGGAAGCGCTCGACAAGATCGCCGCGGTCCAGCTTGCGCTGCCGCAAGGTGGCCCCGTCTGGCACTTCATCGGCCCCATCCAGAGCAACAAGACGCGCCCCATCGCCGAACATTTTGATTGGGTGCACACGGTGGAGCGGGAAAAGATCGCCGCGCGCCTGTCCGAGCAGCGTCCGGCCGGCTTGGCGGATCTGAATATCTGTCTGCAAGTCAATATCAGCGGCGAGGCCAGCAAGAGCGGCGTGACGCCAGCTGAATTGCCGGCGCTGGCGCGCGCCGTGGCGCAACTGCCCCGCTTGCGCCTGCGCGGCCTGATGGCCATTCCCGAGCCGGAAACGGAACTCAGCCGCCAGCGCGCGGCCTTTGCGCAATTGCGCGCGCTGTACGAACAATTGAAGGCCGAAGGACTGGCGCTCGATACCCTGTCGATGGGCATGTCGGCCGACTTGCGCGCCGCCGTGCTGGAAGGCGCCAGCATCGTCCGTGTGGGCAGTGCCATCTTCGGTTCCCGCAACTATTCCTGATGAAGAGAGAACAAGCATGACGACAGAATTGAATATCGCCTTTGTGGGCGGCGGCAACATGGCGGCGGCCCTGATCGCCGGCCTGGCCGGCAAATTGACCCTGGGCGGCAATATCCACGTGATCGACCCGCACGCGCCGGCGCTGGAAAAGTTGCAGGCGCAGTTCGGCGTCACGACGGCGACTTGCGCGGGCGTAGCGCTGCGCGGCGTGGACGTGATCGTGCTGGCCGTGAAACCGCAAAGCATGCGCGAAGTGGCGGCCCAGCTGCTGCCCTTCCTCGACGGAGACAGGGCGCCATTGGTCCTGTCGATCGCGGCCGGCATCCGCGCGCAAGACCTGTCGCGCTGGCTCGGTAATTATCCCGCCATCGTGCGTTGCATGCCGAATACGCCGGCCCTGATCGGCATGGGCATCACGGGCATGGTGGCCAGCAGCGGCGTCAGCGACGAGCAAAAGAAGACGGCGGACGCGATCCTGCGCGCCGTCGGCCAGACCGTCTGGCTCGATGACGAAGCCAAGATCGACCCTGTGACGGCCGTGTCCGGCAGCGGTCCCGCCTACGTGTTTTACTTTATCGAAGCCATGCAGCAAGCGGCCGCCGAGTTGGGCTTGACGCCCGAGCAGGGCACGCAGCTGGCGATTGCCACGTTTACGGGCGCGGCGCAGCTGGCGGCGAACTCCAGCGAACCCGTGTCGCTGCTGCGCGAGCGGGTCACGTCGAAAGGCGGCACCACGTATGCGGCGCTCACCAGCATGGAAGAGAGCGGCGTCAAGGCGGCCATCGTCAAGGGCATCAAGGCGGCCGCGCAGCGCGGACGCGAGATGGGGGATGAGCTGGGTAAATAAAACCGGCTTACATCACCTTCACGGCGCGGCCGATGTATAAAACCGGCCCCGTCGGCCGGCCCGTGGGCGAACCCGTTGCCGGCTCCAGCGTGATTTCAAACAGTTGCTCCGGCTGCAGCGGCGGCAGTTTATCCAACGTAACCTTGAGGCTTTGCCCCGGCTTGACCAGGCCCAGCGAGACAGGCGCGCCCCAATCCTTGCCCTTGGTCCAGAATTGCAAGGCTTTTTGCTGCGGCACGCTAGTCGGTCCCAGCGGGATCAGGCTCAGGTCGTGGTTCTTGCCGCCGCGTCCGCCCGCCTGCACGATCCAGCCCGGCGATTTATCCTGCGGCGCCACCAGCACCACCAGGTAGCCGGGTCCGGCTGGTGCTTGCAGTAGCGTAGTGACCAGCACGGCCAGCGCGGCCGTGGCCACCAGGCCGCCGCCGGCCAACACTCTCCAGAAGGCCAGGCTGTTCCACCACGCCTGCCAGCCGCCCGCCTGTTGCACGGTTTTCGGCGTGAACAGGCTGGCGCTGATGCGCGGCCACAGTTGCGCGGAGGGCGTTTCGGGCGGCGCCAGGGTCGTCAATGGCAACAGACGCTGTTCCCAGGCATCGACTGCAGCGCGCAAGGCTGCGTCGCGCGGCAAGCGCTGTTCCACTTCCGTGCGCTCGGCCAGTTCCAGTGTACCCAGCACGTACTGGCCGGCCAGCCTTTGCAATTCCTCGTCGCTGTTGATCATCCCATGCACTCCCGCAAGGCGGCCAGGCCCCGCTTGACCCAGGCTTTGACGGTTCCCAGTGGCGCTTGCAGGCGCTGCGCGATTTCGCTATGGGAACAGCCATCGACGTAGGCATACAGGATGCTGTTGCGCTTGCCTTCATCCAGGTGACCGAGGCAATCGTGCAGCTTGCCCATGTTCGCTTGAAGGGCGTAGGCATCACCGGCGTCGTCGCCGTGGCGTTGGTGCAGCAGGGTTTCCACGCTATCCTCGTCGGCCGATACTTCATGGGCGCGGGCGCGCGCCACGTCCAGCGCCTGGTGCCGCACCACCACATAGATCCAGCCCTTGCCGCTGCCGCGCGTGGCGTCGAAGCTGCCGGCGCGGCGCCAGATATTCAGGAAGGCGTCGTGCAGCACGTCTTCGGCCAGGGCCCGCTGGCGCACGATGCGCAGGGCCACGCCCAACAGGTAGCGGCTTTCCTGCTGGTACAGGCCGTGCAATGCCTGCTGCTCGCCCCTGGCGCAGGCGCGCAGGGCGGCATCGTAATCGAAGGGAGCGGCTAGCGTTGGCAAGGTTGGCGCAATCGTCAAGAGTAAAACGGTTAGCAAGTTTTTAATGCCGAGTATAGGCCAGAAACCAGCTTGCCAACCGTCGTTTTCACTGACTTATGCGGCTTTCCAAAAGATATAGTCAGCCTGGTAGGGCACCCATTGCCTGGCGCCGATGGACTCCATGCCGCAGGGGCTGCTTGGCGCCACGCCGCCGCTGGTGGCCACGCGCTGGATGTAGCTGACGCCCTGCATGGCGCCGCTGCCCGTGGCCGGATTGGCTTTCACCAGCTGATACGGGATATTGCCCGCGCCGGCGGGCGCTACGGCCACTTGCGTCGCCGTCACTTTCGAGCCGTCCAGGTTGGCCCAGGTGGCGGGCGGACCGACATACGTGCCCACTTGCATGCCGCTGCGGTCGTTCAGGGCCGCGTCCGGGCCCACGAAGACCCATTCATGGCCCGTCATGTCTTTTTTTGCCTTGCATTCGTAGGCGATCTTGCCCACGCCCACCGTCTGCATGGCGACTCGATGGCCATCGGGCACCTTGACGGCGTTCGGCAATTGTTCCTGCGAATAGCGGGCGCTCATGGGGGCGCAGGCGCTCAGCAGCAGGGCGGCGCCCAGCACAGTGAGGGCGGGAATGGCGTGGCGTGGGGCGGTGATGGCAAGCATGGCGAACTCCTCGTAGTTGGCTCAACCGGTTGGTTGATACCATTACTACGCAGGGGCTCGCCATTTGGATGCAGCCAGGAAAAATATTCTAAGGCGGCGGCGTTTCTTTCTTGCTGAACCGCCGCGTCAGCGCCAGTACGACGGGCATGACGGCCGTCGCATGCTTGAGCAGCGCGCCGCTGGCCCGCAACAGCGGCAGGATGCGGCGCGGGCGCACCAGCGCCAGGCCCAGCACGGCGCCTCCCACCATCAGGGGAATCTTGAAACGCGTGGCGAGGGTGTGGCGCAGATTGCCGCCCGTCAAAGGTTCCAGCAACTGGCGCGTCTGCACGCGCAGGGCCAGGCGCTGCAGCGCGCATTCGGCCAGCAGCGCATCGCGCCGCTGCGCCAGGCTGGCGGCCGTGTGGACATGCGACAGTTTGGTGGGATGCGTGGTCATGGCCGCTCCGCTCCCCGGCGGGCCAGCAGTTGCAGCTCGTCCAGGTCTTTGTTCAGTTCGGAAAGTGTGAAGGACAGCAGTTTCGGCTTGCTGCGGAAACTGGCGCGCACGCCCAGCAGGGTGGCGAGGGCGGCGCCGATGAAGACGGCGGCCGTGATGGCGATGGCGGCGATGCGGTGCGTATCCCAGAACAGCACGATGACGAGGAACACGATCAATACCAGGCCGACAAACAGGCACAGCAGTGCCAGCATGGCCAGCGCCAGATAGGACAGGAAGCGCAGCGACTCTTCTTCCATTTCCACGGCCGCCAGGGCCAGACGGGTCTGGACGATGGCGGCGAGGGTCGCTGCGACTTGGGCGACATGGTGCACGATAGCCATATGCTGCCTTTCGCGTCAGAAGACGGCCTGCGCCGTCGGTACTGCGTCGTTACTGCTTCGGTACTATCTAGCGGCGTGACGAGGAAAGCAGCAGGCCGAACAGCACGCCAACGACGGCGCCCGCGCCCACGGCTTTCCATGGATTGTCCTGCACGTATTCGTCGGTGGCCTTGGCCGCCTTCTTGGTCCGTTCGAGCAAGTCTTCTTCCAGCTTGATCAAGTCTTTCTTGGCCGTTTCCAGGGTGGCGATGAACTTGTCCTTGACGGCTTTGACATTCTCGCCCGTCTGATCCTTGGCGCCATCGAGCCAGCCTTCCGCTTCATTGATGACGGTCTTCAGGTCGCCGACCAGTTTGTCGCGGGCCTTGTCGGCATCGGCGAGGATGCTGTCGCTGCTGGATTTTCCGGTATGTATCGAGTTCATGTATTACCTCATGGAAGTGAAACTGCACAGTGAAATACCAGTGTAGGCAGCAGCGGACAGGCTGGTCTTGCGCCGCCTCAAGGGCTGCCGCGGCGCAATGGGCATTGCTTAACGGAAAGCAAAGTCCAGCACCACGCCTGCAAACACCGCTGCTCCTAGCCAGTTATTATGCCGGAACGCCGCAAAACACGGCATACGCTCGCGTGCGCGGATCAGGGTGTAGTGGTAAACGGCGCAGCCGGCCGCCACCAGCAAGCCCGCCACGTACCAGTAACGCAAGCCCAGGTGCCAGCCGCAGGCTAGCCACAGCAGCAGGAAAGCGGCATAGCACAGCATGATGATGGCCACGTCGTAGCGGCCAAAGGTGATGGCCGAGGTCTTGATGCCGATTTTTAAGTCGTCGTCGCGGTCAACCATCGCGTATTCCGTATCGTAGGCTACGGCCCAGAAGACATTGCCCAGCAGCAGCAGCCAGGCGACGACGGGCACGCTATCCGTGATGGCGGCAAAGCCCATGGGAATGCCGAAGCCGAAGGCGATGCCCAGGTACGCTTGCGGAATCGCAAAGAAGCGCTTGAAGTAGGGATAGGTGGCGGCAATGATGACGGCGGCCACCGACAGCTGCTTGGTGAGGGCATTCAAGGGCAAGATCAGGCAGAAGGCCAGCACAGTCAGCACGCCGGCCACGGCCAGCGCTTCCTTGCCGCTGATGCGCCCGCTGGTGATGGGGCGGTCCACCGTGCGCTTGACGAATTTGTCGATATCCTGGTCGGCGTAATCGTTGATGGCGCAGCCTGCCGAGCGCATCAGGAAAGTGCCGAGGGTGAAGATGAGCAGCAGCCGCCAGTCCGGCACGCCCTGCTGCGCCAGCCACAGCGCGCACAGGGTAGGCCACAGCAGCAATACGGTACCGATAGGCTTGTCCAGCCGTATCAGGCGGAAATACAGCGCCAGCTTGTTCATGGAAGACTCGATCTTGTTGAAGAGAAAGGTCGATTATCGCAAATAGTATGCAAATGTACTATTTTGACGCCTGACCGCTAGGCTGCGTCTTCGCGCAAGGGGGTGATGCCGGGCAAGTCGCAGCTGGCGATGGCCGCGCACAAGGCATCGATGGCGGCCTTGCGCGTAAAACTCTTGCGCCAGAGCATCACCACCCTGCGCGATGGCACAGGTGCGGCGAATGGCCGGTATTCGAGCATGCCTTCGGTGGCATGCATATTGGACACGGAGGCGCGCGGCAAGACCGTCAGGCCGATACCGCTGGCCACCATGTGGCGGATGGTTTCCAGTGAGGAACCTTCAAACGTGCGCTGCATGCCGTTGCCGGGCGAGGAAAAACGCGCCATTTCGGGGCACACTTCCAGCACCTGGTCGCGGAAGCAGTGCCCATTGCCCAGCAGCAGCATGGTTTCCGATTTCAAATCTTGCGCGGCGATTTTTTCACGCGCCGTCCACGGATGCTGGCGCGGCATGGCCACGACAAATGGTTCGTCATACAGTTCCTGCATGGCCATGCCGTGCTCGGGCAGGGGCAGGGCCATGATGGCCACGTCCAGTTCGCCCTGGCGCAGCAATTCGAGCAGACGAACCGTGAAGTTTTCCTGCAAGATCAAAGGCATCTGCGGCACTTGGTCTATCATGGCCTTGACCAGGGGCGGTAGCAGGTAGGGGCCGATTGTATAGATCACACCCAGGCGCAGGGGGCCGGCCAGCGGGTCCTTGTTTTGCTTGGCGAGTTCCTTGATGGCGGCCGTCTGTTCCAGCACGCGCTCGGCTTGCGCAATGATCTGCGCGCCCAGGGGCGTGACGGAGATTTCCGCGCCGCCCCGTTCGAACAGGACCACGCCCAATTCGTCTTCGAGTTTCTTGATGGCCACTGACAGGGTGGGCTGGGCAACGAAGCAAGCTTCGGCAGCATGGCCGAAGTGCTTCGCTCGCGCGACTGCAACGATATATTTCAGTTCAGTCAGTGTCATAGCTTGATTGAAACACAGGAAGTTCTTACTTGCAATGAATGAAAGGTGGCGCAAACGTGAAACTGTGGCGCCGATGGCGTATTGTAGCGGATCGCCCCCTATAATGCGGGACCGGGCAGCGAAGGGAGATGGCGATGGAACTGCAGATGCAGGCGCTGGAAGCGGCAATCAATTACTGGCGTGCCAGGCAACCGGCGCGCGGCAATGAATATGCGCTGTCGCCGCCCGTCAGCCGCCTGGCCGGCGTGTATGCGCTGATGATTTATTACCGGCAAGATTGCATCGCCGAAGAGGGACTGGAACCGGCCATTCTGGCCTTGATCGATGCCTGGCGCCGGGATGCCTGCGGCATTCAAGGCGATAGCCACGCTTGAGCGTGACCGTATTTAACCCTACAAGAGATATCCATGCCTGATTTTGAAAACAAACTGTGCGGCCGTGACGAACTGCGTGCGCGCGCCGCGGCCCTGCCGAAACCGGTGGTAGTGACGAATGGCGTGTTCGACATTTTGCACCGCGGCCACGTGACCTATCTGGCGCAGGCGCGCGCGCTGGGCGCCTCGCTGGTGGTGGCTGTGAATACCGATGCCTCGGTGAAACGCCTGGGCAAGGGCGATGACCGTCCCCTGAATAACTGCGAAGACCGCATGGCCGTGCTGGCCGCGCTGGAAGCGGTGAGCCTGGTGGTGCCGTTCTCGGAAGACAGCGCTTTGGCCGTGGTGCAGGAGATTGCGCCGGAAATCTATGCCAAGGGCGGCGACTACGACATGACGGCCATCCCTGAAGGCAAGGCCGTGCTGGCATATGGCGGCCAGGCCGTGGCCATCGATTTCGCGCATGACCGCTCGACCACCAAGCTGTTGACGAAAGTGCGGACGCAGCAGGGCTGAGGAACGCCGTCAATGTTTTCATATAGATAAAAAGACGTTACTATGAGAACTGTCAGGGCTGCGACCTCGTTGCGTCAGCCCCAGCACACGTTACACCATCTGATATGCATTGCTTGTCATAGAAAATACATGGATCTTAAAACTTCTGGGGATTGGGCAGTGCCCTCCGGCGTCTGGTACGTCGATGACGATGGCGCGTGGACCATGCAGCGCAGCGCGGACGGCCAGAACGTCTCGCCTTTGCTGAGCCCTGCCGATATCGGCCTGCTGATGCACGCGCGGCGCCTGCCCGCTGCCGCCGGCGCGCCCGTGCGGCAGTTTCCGCCTGAATTCTCGTTCGACCCCGCCTCCGGCACGGCCTTGCAAATGCCGCCCGACGCGGCCACCACGCTGTCCAGGGTGCCGTCTTGGGTTCCTCCTTTCGGTGCGCAGCCCGTCAGCGATGTGCCGCCGGCTGGCGCGGCCGGCTTGCGCCAGGCCAGCGTGCCCCTGAAACTGGCCGACCAGCGCGCGCGCGAAGAGCATGCGCAGGCCGACGCCTCGCTGCCCATGCCGCCGCCGGGCGAGTATGAATTCTTTTCCGCCCGGTTCGGCACCAGCGCCGCCGCGCTGCTGGCGCTCGATCCGCGCAAGGCGGTCTTGCACGCTTGGCTGCCCGCCTCGAAACGCTGGCTGGCGCTGGACCCCGAGTATGGCGGCTTGCTGGCCGAATCGGACCTGGCCCACGGCGCCTGGCGCGCCGAGCTGGTGCCGGAGTTCAACAGTGTGCTGGTCTTGCCGACCAGCCATGGCCTGGCCTGCATCCGTCCCGACGTGCCTTCGCTGAGCTACGTGGTCGAGCATGTGGGCAACGCGCCGTGCGCGGCCGCGCCCGTCTGGTTCCAGAACCGCCTGTGGGCGCCGCTGCGCGACGACGATGGCCGTATCCGCTTCGTCAACCTTGACGCGCAACAAAAGCCGGGCAGCGATGTGCTGCTTGACGGCGTCGTGGAACTGGGCGCCGTCAGCGCGCCCGTGGCCTACAACCGCATGGCCGTGTGGCCCTGCGCCAACGGCCAGCTGCGGCTGCAACTGCAGCCGGACGGCAATGTTGCCGCCACGTTTACGCCCTGGCCCGAGGGGCTGGTGCCGCACTTCGAATTCGGCAGCCCCTACCTGTCGCGCGATGGTGGCTTGTGGCAACTGTGCTTTGAAAGCCGCCGCGGCACCTATGTGTATGTGAAACTGGGCGGCCAGGTCGAGAAGGCCGATGCGCTGGCGCCGCGCCTGTGTTCGGGCAGTTTCAATTACCGCTTCGCCACCAAGCTGAAAACGGCGCCGTGGGAAGAGCCGGAACACGGCGACGATGGCGGCAAGAACCAGGCTGTCATGCCACTGCTGGAATCGAGTGCCGGGTCGGGTACGGGCAGCAGCGTGTTTGGCGTGAAGTTTGCCACCAGCGCCGGCCTGTCCAGCGTGCTGCGCTCGAACGAGCGCCTGGCGGCCCAGCTGGTGCAGGACGATGAATTGCGCGAAACCGTGTTCCATACCTTTGCCGTCAGCGAGCCGTGGCGCGTACGCCTGTTTATCCATGAACGCACGCTGTGGGCCTACCACCCGCTGCTGTCGCGCATCGATGGCTGGACCTTGCAGGCATGAAGGCGCGCTTACTGATCGTGGCCTGCGCCGCGTTTTTCAGCGCTGCCGCTGCGCACGCTGCCGGTATCCAGCAAGCGTTTCTCGTGCAAAACTCGGGCTGGATGGAGCCGTTCTACACGGATGAGCATTCGCAGCTCAAGGCCCTGGTGGGCGCCGTGGCGCAGGCCGCCACGAATCCGTCCGATAAAGTGTATACCCTGGCGTTCAGCCAGAGCAGCGGCGCGCACGTGTCGCCGTCGTTGCTGGGACAGGGGCAGGGCGCCGGCGGCGTCGCGGGCCAGCTGGCCAGCCTGGGCCTGGCGCGCAAGAGCGCCGGCGGCGCGCTGGCCGACACGGATTTCCAGGAAGCCGTGACCAAGACCATCACGGGTCCGTTCCAGTCCGCTTCCGGCATCGTGTGGATCTTTACCAATAACAAGAACAGCCCGAACAACGACAGCCAGACGGCCGAGCGCAACCGCGACTTTTACCGTTTGCTGCACCTGGAGCCGTCGATCACCAAGACGCTGGTGTTTCCGCTGCGCATGCCCGTGCAGGGCAAGCTGTACAGCGCCAAGGGCTTGATGGTGTACGCGCTCGCGTATGGCCAGCCGGCGTCCGAGGCGTTGAACCGCATCTTGGCCGAAGGCCGCTTGTCGCAAGTGCTGACGCGTCCGCCCGCGCGCCTGAAACCGGTGGACCAGGATGCCGTGCGCATCGTGCCCCAGTCCGTCAAGAACAGCGACTATGTGCACGCCAGCCTGGGCCGCGACGGGCGCACCATCGTGCTCGACGTCGATGCGGCCAAGCTGGTGCCGCAAGTGGTGTTGCAGGCGTCCCTGCAAAACATGTTTTTCCCGTACGTGATCGACAGCGCCAAAGTGCACGCCAGCCTGGCCGGGCAGAACGCGCCCCTGCATGTTGCGCCCGATCAAATCCGCCAGTTGCAGCCGGGCGCCAGCCAGTCCGTGCAAGTGCAGTTCGCGCTGCCGATGGCGCAGATTCCGTCGCCCTGGTCGGCGCAGGCGATTGCCGCCATGGGCAAGCAGGTGATGTTGCCGATGCAGGCGCAAGTGGGCCTGTCGGAACAGCGGCTGGCACTGGCCTCCAGCTTTGGCAAGGATTTGCAGGAACTCTTCCCCGGCGACCCGATTTCGGACATGTTCACGCCGCCCGACAGCGTGCGCGCGTCGCAGGCGACGATACCGCTGCTGGTGCGCATCCAGTATCCGCTGCTGCCCGTGCTGGTGATACTCGGCGGCGTGCTGACACTCGTGCTGGGTTTGCTGGCGCTGGGTTTGCTTGGCACGCGCGCCACGCGCTACAAGGTGATGGCCGATGGCGTGCAGCGGCAAGTGCTGCTGCATCCATTCAAAAGCGTGCAGATCCGCGATGATGACGGCCGCGACATTGGCGAACTCAAGCGGGGCCTGGGCAAGCCGGCCGTCGTGCGCGTGGCCGAAGGCCATACCCTGAGCCTGGCCTGAACAATCATTCTTTAAAAAACCTTCCATTCAACTGAGGCATACCATGGCGCAAGATACTCCAAAAGACAATACAGGTTTTACCTTGCCGGCCCCGGCGTCTGCGCCACCCGCCGCCGATGCGCCGGGCGCACCAGCGTCCGCCACCACTGCAACGACCGAACCTGCGCCCGCGTTTGATGCCGCCAGCACGACCGATACCTCGTCGCGCGATACCCTGGTCGGCGGCGTGGTGCTGTTGCTGCTGTTCATCGCCTTTTTCTTTGCCAAGAATGCCTATGCGAATGGCCTGGTGGCCAAGCGCGTGCCGCCGAACAAGGCCAATGCCTCGGGCTGGTGGCTGTTCATCTTCCTGGCCAGCCTGGCCACGGGCGTCGTGCTGGCGGCCGTGAACGCGCATAAATTCCTCGCGCCACTGTTCATGGGACCGCTGGTGCTGGTGGGCCTGGTAGCGTTACTGTTGACCTTTACTTCCAGCCGCCGCTAATAACACGCCGTTGCACGCATCATCGAAGGAGTCATCATGGCAGAGAACCTGAACCTAACCATCACCGGCGGCGCCAGCGAGCGCAAGCAGGACAAGATCATCGAACTGCGCCCGACCCTGTTCATCGGCATCGGCGGCACGGGCATGCAGGTGCTGATGCGCGTGCGCCGGCGCATCCTCAACACTCTGTGGGGCGGCGCGGGCAAGCGCACGCGCATCGAGGGCTTGGCGGACTTTCCCATCGCGCAATTCATCCATTTCGACCTGGATAATGGCGCCGTGATCGAAAGCGGCGAATCGCAGGCGAAGGACTTGCAATTCGACCAGGTGAAGTTCACGGATGATGACAAGGTGGTCGAATCGTTCGACATGGACAAGTACAGCCGTGATGAAGATTCTCTGGAGAAATATCCGCACATCAAGGAATGGCTGCCGCTGACGCCACAGCGCATACGCGAATTGCGTTTCGACATGAGCAGCGGCGCCGGGCAGATACGCGCCGTGTCGCGCCTGTATTTCTTCGACAAGTATGCGAAGATCCGCGACAAGATCCGTTTGAAACTCAAAGCCTTGAAGGCGGGCCTGTCGCACGAGCGCCAGCTGGCCGAGCTGGGTTTGCGTATGGAAACGAACCGTTTCCGCATCGTCATCGTCGGTTCCGTGGCCGGTGGCACGGGTTCCGGTTCCTTCCTGGACATGGGCTTGCTGGCGCGCTGGCTGGCGCGCAGCGAAGTGGGCGCGGCCGATGTCGAGCTGATGCTGTTCTTGCCGACCGGCTACACCAAGGCCAACAAGGACCGGGTCGAGGCGAACGGCTATGCGGCGCTGATGGAGCTGGAATCGGCGATGATGGGCAACAAGGGTTATGTGGGCCGCTGGGATGCGTATGACCGGCCGGAACTGACGCGCGAGCCGTACAGCGAGGTCTACCTGATCGATTCGGGTAATCTTGCCCAGCAGCACACCAAGGAAGTCAGCGACGTGTACCACATGGTGGCCGACTCGCTGTTCGAGGATTTCGCCTCGGCCGACTTTGCGCGCGCCAAGCGCTCGATCGCCGTCAACCAGGCGCAGCACAAGAATTCCCTGTACAACGCGCCCGTGCCGCAAGACCGCTTCGGCGACATGCGTTTGTACTTCTCGAAGCGCTTTTCCTCGTTCGGCATGGCCGTGCTCGATACGCGCCAGGAAGCGGCGCGCGATGAGCGGGCCCACCGCTGGGCTGGCGCCATGCTGCAAGCGTTCTTTGGCGTGGGCGGCATGGATGCGGGCGCCAACCGCGCCACCGATACGCAGCGCGATAATTTCCTCGCCGCCAATATGTTCCTGAAGGGCACGCCGTTCAGCGATTTCCCCGAGTTTTCCGACAAGAGCATCGAACTGAAGCGCTCCAGCGGCGACTTCATCGATTTCCGCGTCGTCGACGAATTGCTGGAAGACCGCCACGGCCACTTGCTGGCCGGCGTGGAAAACCGGGTCAATACGCGCATCAACGATATCCGCACGGGTTTCGACCGCAGCGAATGGCCGGCGCAAGTGCGCGATGCCATGAAGCACCTGGAGCGCGACGCCGTGCGCGACCAGGATTCCACAGCCGACACGACGGAAGACCGCATCAGCAAGCGCCGCCGCGAAGTGCTCGACGATGTCAAGAAAGTCGTGCGCGACCAGCTGTATGGCTACCTGGACAACAAGGAATTCGGCGGCCTGGAATATGTGCTGTCGCTGGTGGAACAGATCAAGGACCGCATCGAAGCGCCGGGCAGCGGCTTGACGGCGCAGATCGGCAACAATGCCGAGCGCTACCGCGAAATCAAGGAAGCCGTGCGCTCGCGCGAGTACGAGCGCCTGTTGAACAACCTGGAACAGACGCGCAGCACCTTCGGTTTCCTCAGCAATGGCGAAAAGCAGGCGGGCGTGGTGATGGACCATTTGCGCACGGAAATGGCGAATGCGCTGAAATTCCATTTGCGCGCCAAGGCGGCGGACGAGTCCGTCATCCTGCTGGGCGAACTGTCGCGCTGGCTGGGCAACCGGATCGGCGTCGATGCGCAAGGCCGCGCGCAGTGGAATGGCCTGGTGGGCGAGCTGCAAACGGGCCGCGAAGGCGTGCTGGCCATGCTGGCCGAATTGAAGACGGCCAATATCATCCTGCAAAAGGATCTGGACAAGGAACATGCGACCCTGATCGTCATTCCCGTCACGGAAAAAGACATTGCGCTGCCGTCGGCAGCCACCTTGCGCCAGTGGGCCGATGAAGCGTTCAAGGACATGGGCGGCTCGAAAGCGCTGTTCCCCATGTTGGGCGAACCGGCGCAACGGGGCTTGATCCTGGCCAAGGTCACGCGCATGGCCGAGAACATGATCGCCACGGCGGGCCTGGTGGAAGGGGCGACGAGTACGCCTGACCCCTTGTTCGAAGCGCTGGAACAGATGGACGTGTCCGAACGCCTGGACCGCTTCCGCAAGCTGCTGGCTTGCTCCATGCCGTGGATCGACGCCAACATGGCGGGCGATTTCACGGTCGTGTCGGACCAGTTCAAGTGCGTGATCGGCGTGGCCAACGCGGCCGCTTTCAAGGCGAAGTTCGGCGCCGAGCTCGAGTCGTGCGTGCCGACCCAGGTGGGCATCACGGTGAGCCAGCTGGAAATCGTCGAGACGGGCATCCGCGGGCGCGCCGTCTGCTATTGCGAGCTGGCCGGCGTGCCGATGACGGTGCTGCGCGGCCTGGAAGGCTGGCGCACCAGCTACCGCAAGGAAGGCGACAACGACAAGGCGCCGACCCACACGCATATCGATCCGACGCAATTTACGCATCCGATCGCGCCGAACACGGACGAGATGAAGCGCCTGGCGGAAGATTTCGGCGAATTCCTGCAAGCGATCATGCTGGGCGTGCTGACGCGCCACACGGGCCGGGTAGTGCCACCGGGCCAGTACCAGTTTGCCGTCGAACCGGGCGATTTGCGCCGCATCGGCAATGAACGGGCCATCCGCCAGAACGGCATGCCGGCCTCGTACGAGAAAAATATCGCCCTGCGCATCGAAGAAAAATTGACGGCGCTTGACGCCGTGCAGACGGCGGCGCTGGCGGCGCTGGCAAAATACTATGAACGGGGCGTGTATGCACCCAAGCTGGTGGCGCAGGCCGATGGCTCGCAGCTGCCGTACATCGGCTTTGGCAGCGCCATTTCCGCCGAAGTGGGCACGCGCCTGCGCGATTCTGCACGCCGCAAGGGCATGGCCAGCGATGAGCTCGACCGCACGGTACAAACCTTGCTGGGACGCCTGAAGGAATGGGCGAATGTCATCGGCGACTCCGACAGCGATGCCTATGACTGGGAAGTGCGCGAGCCGGAAGCGGATGGACAGCCCCGTTTGAAGTACGCGATCAAGGGGGAAATGCTGGAAGCGGGGCGCCTGGAGCAATTGCTGCGCCCGGCCGGCGCGCCGGCCGCCCCCGCGGCACCGGTTTTCGGCATGGCGCCGCCGCCGCTGGTGGAGCACCAGTATTTCCTGGGCATTAACGGCCAGCAGCAGGGGCCGTTTACGGCCCAGCAGATCGTGCAGTATGTGCAGGCGGGGCAAGTCGTGCCGGCCACCACCAAGGTGTGGCGTGCCGGCTTGCCGGCCTGGGTCGACCTGGCCCAGTTCGCCGAGCTGGCGCCTTTGTTCCTCAGCGCGCCGCCACCGTTGATGCCGCCGCCCCTGTAAACGCTGGAATGATGTTGGAATGAAGGATTAGTTTTGGATATTTGTATCAAATGTCAGGGCGGCCTGTGGCTCGCTGTCAGCCATTGCCCGTACTGTGGGCAGGCGCAGGCTGGCGCGGCTGTACCGCCGCCGCTGCCGCCCGTGCCCGCGCCTGTGCCAGTAGCGCCGCCAGTGGCGCCCAAACCGCCGCCCCAGCCGGTGGCACCGGCGCTTGCGCCGAAACCGCCACCGAAACCGGCACCGGTGCCGCCGCAAGCCGTGCCGAAGCCCGTGCCTGCGCCTGTGTCTGTGCCTCCACCGGCGCCTGCACCGGCAGTACCGCCGTCACCGCCGCGCAAGTGGCTGCGCTGGCTGGGCGGCCTTGCCGTGCTGGCGGCCGTCATCGTCTACATGAATGGCAAGCCGGGCGGCAAGAACGATGCGGCTTGCAATGACGCCATCGACAGTGGCTTGAAACTGGTAGCGAATGGCAGCCTGGACGGCGCGCGCCAGAAGCTGGCGACGGCGAAAAATGTGTGCACGGGGAAGTCCAGCGCCAAGGCGGACGATTTGCAGGCGGCGATCGGCAAGGCGGGCGCCGCATCTGGCAGTTGCCAGCGCGGCGTGCGTGCCATCGAGCGCGCCATGGATGGCCATCAATTGCAAAGTGCCGCCCGGGGCATCACCGCGCTCGACGCCGATTGCGCGGGCGCTGCCAGCGTGGCATCCTTGCGCAAGCAGCTGGCGCGCCAGCAGGCAGCAGCCGCGTCCGTGCTGGTCGGGGTGCGCCAGGCGTTCGATGGCAAGGATGCCACGGCGGCAAGGAATGGTATTGCCAGGCTGGAAGCGATCGACCGTGAGGCGGTGGAATTGCCGCAGTTGAAGGCCGACGTGCAAGCGCTGTCGGCGGCCGCGGCGCCTGCGCCCGCGCCCGCGCCCGTTTCTGCACCGGCACCGCTGGAAACGGTACCGGCCCGCGTCGTGCCGACGGAACCGGCGCCCGTGCGCGCGGTCGAACGTTCAGCGGTGGCCGAACGCCGTCCGCTGGAAACGTCGCCCGTCGATAGCGGCGCGGCCATGCGCAGCGAGATGGCGCAATCGTTCCTGCGCGATGCCGAGCGGTCGTTGCTGGAAGGTAAATTCGATGCAGCCAAGACGTATCTGGAAAGCGCGCGCCGCGTCGATCCCGGCAATGCGCGCATCGACAATCTGTCGCGCCGCATCCGCGAGCGCGAACGGCAAGTGCTGCAGACGGAAACAACGATCAATTAGCTATCTGGGGAGTCATCATGCTGAACCACACCACCTTGCGCGCTGCCGCTGCGCTGACCCTCGCGGCCATGCTGGCCGGCTGCGCCACGGCGACCATGAGCCCGAACGGCGTGCGCCAAGACAGTGCCTATCCGCAAGGCGGAATCCAGGCGGCCACGGATGAGGACCCGTGCAGCGTGGGCACGACGGCCGCTGCCGGCGCGGCCGTGGGGGCGCTGCTGGGCGCGCTGGTGGGTGGCAAGAATAGTGCGCTGAAGGGCGCGGCCATCGGCGGCGGCCTGGCGGCGGCCGGTTGCCTGGCCATCAATGTCAATTCGCGCCAGACCAAGACGGCAGCGCAGGCGGACCGCGACTACATCCGCGCGCGCGGCGCGCTGCCGCGCGAGCCGCAAGTGGTGTCGTACACGCCGCAGCTGAGCGCGACCACCGTCAAGCGTGGCCAGCCATTTAAAGTCACGTCGGTGGTGGAGCTGGTCAATGGCAGCGCGCAGAGCGTCAACGACGTGCGCGAGGAACTGGTGGTGCTCGATCCGCAAGGCCAGCCATTCAAGTCCGGCTCGAAAGCCCTGGCCAGCAACAACAAGTCGGGCGGGCGCTTTGAAAACTCGTTCGAGCTGACCTTGCCGGCCGGCGTGTCGCAGGGCGTGTATGGCGTCAAGACGAATTTGTACGTGAACGGCAAGCTGGCCGCCACGCGCGACCTGCGCACGCAGCTGGTGATGCTCGACGAGAATAGTGGCGCGGCACAGCTGGCGCTGCGTTAATCCCCACCTTGATATCCGTGCTGGCGCCACGCTTCATACACGACGACCGCCACCGTATTCGACAAATTTAAACTGCGGTTATCCGGGCGCATGGGCAGGCGGATGCGCTGCTCGGCAGGAAAACCGTCGCGCAGGGCAGGATCGAGGCCTTTCGTTTCCGAACCGAACACGAACACGTCGCCCGGCAAGAAGGCCACGTCGCCGAACGGGCGCGAGCCGCGCGTGGTCATGGCGAACATGCGGGCCGGGTCGGGCTGGGTGTCGGCCAGGAACGCTGCCCAGTTCTTGTGCACCTTCATCTTGGCGTAGTCGTGGTAATCGAGGCCGGCGCGCTTCATCTTGGCATCGTCGAGCGGAAAGCCCAGCGGTTCGACCAGGTGCAGCTGCGCGCCCGTGTTGGCGCACAGGCGGATGACGTTGCCCGTATTGGGCGGGATTTCAGGTTCTACCAAAACAACGTGAAACAAAATGCTCTCCTTGGGTCTAACTCTCATATGTAGCGAATCTATCTCTAATGCGGCGGCGTGCGCGCCACGACCAGGATGCTGACCTTCACCGCACCCGCGCGCTTGCAGGCGGTGGCCAGGGCGTTGACGGTGTGGCCGCTGCTCATCACGTCGTCGACGATGCCGACGTGGCACCCTTGCAATAACGCCCCGTGTTCCGGCGCGATGGCGAATGCGTGCGCCAGGTTGGCTTGCCGTTCCTGCGGCGCCACGCTGCTTTGCGCCTTCGTTTCGCGCATGCGCAGCGCCAGACGGGGCTGTAAATGTACGTCCAGCAGGCGCGCCAGCGGACGGGCAATTTCCAGCGCCTGGTTAAAGCCCCGCTCGGCCAGCCGGCCCGGTCCCAGCGGCACGGGGCACAGCAGCTGCGGCGCCTCCCATGCTGGTTGTTGCTGAATGGCAACGTGCAGCAACTCTGCCAACAGGGGCGCCAGCGCCAGGCGCGCGCCAAATTTCAGTTGCAACAGCAACTGGTCGACGGGCGCCGCATAATCAAATGCCGTGACGGTGGCGTCATACGCGGGCCTTTGGTGCAGACAGCGTCCGCACAGCGTTGCCATGTCATCGAGCGGATTGGCGCACTGGCGGCAGCGGGGGCGTAGCAGCCCCAGGTACTGCGCGCGGCAGGGCGGACACAGCACTTGCGGGCAGCCGATGCCGCACAGCGCGCATTGCGCCGGCAGCAGCGTGGCGCCCAGCCACTGGTGCAGCGCCTGCCACGCGGCATCAAGGCGGTGCTGAGTGGCGGTCCGCATCGCGATGGCGTCCTTCCATGTACACTGCCGACATTATCTCACCTCACCGGTTTCAACATGCCAGTTCCCACCAGTCCGCCCAAAATGAGTGCGCCCATCGATGCGGTGCAAGTACGCGATTTCTTTTCCCGTCCGGCGCGCATCGCGCCGTCGGACTTCCTGCGCCGCGAAGTATCAAAACGCATGCACGAGCGCCTGGAGCTGGTGAAAATCACGCCCTTGCGCGTGCTTGACGCCGGTTGCGGCCCCGGCGCGGACCTGGCGCAGTTGCATAAGGATTATCCCGCCGCGCAGATTATCGGTCTCGATGCAGCGCAAGCGATGATGCAGGCGGCCCGCGCGCCCGCGTCGAAACTGGCCAGCCTGAATCAGTTCCTCAGCAAGTTGCTGCCGGCCAAGGCGGGCGTGGATTTGTTGTGCGGCGACCTGGGCGACCTGCCGCTGGCGCAGGGCAGCATCGACCTCGTGTGGTCCAACCTGGCGCTGCACTGGCATGCCCAGCCCGACCGCGTGTTTGCCGAATGGCGGCGCGCGCTGCGCCTCGAAGGCTTGCTGATGTTTTCCTGCTTCGGTCCCGACACCTTCCGCGAAGTGCGCGACGCCTTTGCCGAAGCGGATTTATATCCGCACGCCTTGCCTTTCGTCGACATGCACGATTTTGGCGACATGCTGGTCGAAACGGGTTTTTCCACGCCCGTGCTGGACATGGAGATCATCACCGTTACCTACGACACGGCGGAAAAACTGCTGGCGGACGTGCGCGCCTTTGGCGGCAACCCTTTGACCACGCGCCGGCGCGGCCTGATGGGCAAGGCGGCCTGGCAGCGCATGCTCGATGCGCTGGAAAAAATGCGCCGTCCCGACGGCAAGCTGGGCCTGAGTTTCGAGGTCATCTATGGTCACGCCTTCCGTCCCGCGCCGCGCGTGACGCGCAATGGCGAGGCCATCATCCGATTTGATTTACCCAGAAAACCCAAATAAAAGGGCAAAGAAACCGATACTCGGTTGGCATTCGCGCGCCGATATTGCAGCAAGCGTTGCAAAGCGCGCGGCGGCCAGGAGAAGGGCGCGCACAAAGCCGATTATTGCTTGATGGATTCAAGTTTACTTGATTATAATCGTTGATTGTTTGTCAGCTTGCTAAGCAGAAAAAACACGGGCTGCATACAAAATAAAAAAAACAAAGCAAGACTTATTCGAAGTTACTGCATTAGTATAGTAACCATCTTCCACACGAGGCCATTTCAAGGTGGGGAAGAAAAACAGGGTTCCAGCATGGTTGCGCGCCGCCGTTTTTGCCGCGGCAGCCAGCATGGAATTCGCTGGTGCTTGACACACATGGCCGTATCCTGGCTGTGTTGCTTTCATGGAGGAGCGGCAGCGGTCCAGTACGGAGAAGTCCGCAGCCGTTTAAAATATCATTATTTTTTGGGTGGTTGGGGAAAACATGACACATGCAAAGCGACTTCAATCGTTGCTGCTCGGGCTGTCTTTGACAGCGTTTGGCATCGGGCGATGGGCCACGGCGGCACCGGCTGCCAGTACCTATCCCGGCACCGGCGGTCCCGTGCCGTTCGAAATGAATCTGCAACCGCCGGCGACACAGATCGCCCATGAAATCTACGATTTGCACACCCTGATGATGATCATCTGCCTGGTGATCTTCGTGGCCGTGTTCGGCGTCATGTTTTATTCCATCTTCAAGCACCGCAAGTCCCTGGGCCACAAACCGGCCACCTTCCACGAAAGCACCACCGTCGAGATCGCCTGGACCGTCGTGCCTTTCCTGATCGTCATCGGCATGGCCCTGCCTGCCACGCGCACCGTGGTGGGCATGAAGGATACCTCGAACGCCGACATCACCATCAAGGCCACCGGCATGCAGTGGAAATGGGGTTATGACTACCTGAAAGGCGAAGGCGAAGGTATTTCCTTCCTCTCTAACCTGGCCACGCCGCGCTCGCAAGTGGGTGCGCCCGGCGTGCCGCCGACGGAAAAACGGGGCGAAAACTACCTGATCGAAGTCGACAACGAAGTCGTGGTGCCGGTCAACAAGAAGATCCGCGTGGTGCTGACGGCCAACGACGTCATCCACGCCTGGTCCGTGCCCGCCTTTGGCGTGAAACAGGATGCGATTCCCGGTTTCGTGCGCGATACCTGGTTCAAGGCCGATCATATCGGCACCTTCCGCGGCAATTGCGCCGAGCTGTGCGGCAAGGAACATGCGTTCATGCCCATCGTCGTCAAGGTCGTATCAAACGATGACTACAAGGCCTGGGTTGAGGTAAAACAAAAGGAAATGGCGGCACTGGCCGATGATCCGAGCAAGGTGTGGACCATCGATGAATTGAAGGTCAAGGGCGAGAAAGTGTATGCGGCCAACTGCGTGGTCTGCCACCAGGCGACAGGCAAGGGCGTGCCCGGTGCATTTGCGCCGCTGGACGGCTCTGCCGTGGTGAACGGTCCGAAAGCGGAACAGATGCATGTCTTGCTGAACGGGCAAAAGAGCGGCAAGTATCCAGCGGAAATGCCCGCCTGGAAACAGCTGTCCGACACGGAAATTGCCGCAGTGATCACTTACACGCGCAATTCCTGGTCGAACAAGGCCGAAGAGAACATCGTTCAACCAGCCGAAATCGTGGCTGCACGCAAGTAATTAGGAGCCGCATATGAGTACTAGCACCTTGGACCACGCCGGTCACGATCACGACCACGCCCACGATCATCCCCATGGCTGGCGCCGCTGGCTGTTTGCCACCAATCACAAGGATATCGGTACCCTGTACCTGTGGTTCTCGTTCATCATGCTGCTGTCGGGCGGCGTGCTGGCCTTGATGATCCGTACGGAACTGTTTCACCCAGGCTTGCAATTTTTTCACCCTGAATTCTTCAACCAGCTGACCACCATGCACGGCCTGGTGATGGTGTTTGGCGCCATCATGCCGGCCTTCGTCGGCTATGCCAACTGGATGATCCCCCTGCAAGTGGGCGCATCCGACATGGCCTTTGCCCGCATGAACAACTTCTCGTTCTGGCTGCTGCCGCCGGCCGCCATCCTGCTGGCCACGTCCTTCCTCGTGCCGGGCGGCGCCACGGCTGCCGGCTGGACCCTGTATGCGCCGCTGTCGACGCAGATGGGCCCTGGCATGGACATGGCGATTTTCGCCATGCACCTGATGGGCGCCTCGTCCATCATGGGTTCGATCAACATCATCGTTACCATTTTGAACATGCGCGCCCCCGGCATGACCCTGATGAAAATGCCGATGTTCTGCTGGACCTGGCTGATTACCGCGTATCTGTTGATCGCCGTCATGCCCGTGCTGGCTGGCGCCATTACCATGACCTTGACGGACCGCCATTTCGGCACGTCCTTCTTTAACGCGGCAGGCGGCGGCGACCCCGTCATGTACCAGCACATCTTCTGGTTCTTCGGCCACCCCGAGGTCTACATCATGATCTTGCCGGCCTTCGGCATCGTCTCGCAGATCCTGCCGGCGTTTGCCCGCAAGCCCCTGTTCGGCTACGCCTCGATGGTGTACGCCACGGCTTCGATCGCCATCCTGTCCTTCATCGTCTGGGCGCACCACATGTTTACCACCGGCATGCCGGTGACCAGTCAGCTGTTCTTCATGTACGCGACCATGCTGATCGCCGTGCCGACAGGCGTGAAAGTGTTCAACTGGATCGCCACCATGTGGAAGGGTTCCATGACGTTCGAAACGCCGATGCTGTTCTCGGTGGGTTTCATCTTCGTCTTCACCATGGGCGGCTTCACGGGCCTGATCCTGGCCGTGACGCCGATCGACATCCAGCTGCAAGATACTTATTACGTGGTGGCGCACTTCCACTACGTGCTGGTGGCAGGTTCGCTGTTTGCCCTGTTCGCCGGCTTCTACTACTGGTCGCCGAAATGGACGGGCCATATGTACAACGAGACGCGCGGCAAGATTCACTTCTGGCTGTCGCTGATCACCTTCAACGTGACCTTCTTCCCGATGCACTTCTTGGGCCTGGCCGGCATGCCGCGCCGCTACGCCGACTATCCGGCGCAGTTCACGGATTTTAATATGATCGCCTCGATCGGCGGCTTCGGTTTTGGCCTGATGCAGGTGTACTTCCTGTTCTTCGTGGTCTTGCCGACCATCCGCGGTGGCAAGGCTGCGCCAGCGAAACCATGGGAAGGCGCGGAAGGCCTGGAATGGACCGTGCCGAGCCCGGCGCCATTCCACACGTTTGAAACGCCGCCAACAGTGAAGTAATGCCAGTGTCACGGGCCGGCGCTGCTGCCGGCCCCCTTGAATAGAGTGCCTGCCATGACCGAAGTGAAAACTGAGCGCAAGAAACCGAACAACCTGCGTACGGGACTGATACTGGGGGCCCTGGCGGCCTTCTTCTTCCTGTCCGTATTCGTCAAGCGCATGTGGCTCTGACGTGACGACGCCCCACCAACAGGAAACACGCGGCCTGAACCGCAAGATGCTGGGCAAGCTGATCGTCATTGCCATCCTGATGTTTGGCTTTGGCTATGCCCTGATTCCCGTCTACAAGCAGATTTGCGAAGTGATGGGCATCAACGTGCTGACGCAAAAAGATGGCACGGTGGCCTACGACAACAATACGCAGGTCGACACGACGCGCAGCATTACCGTCGAGTTCGACGGCAATGCGCAGGGTCCATGGCGCTTCCGCCCGACCGTGTCGAGCATGCAGGTGCATCCGGGCGAACTGGTGACCGTCATGTATGAAGTGGTCAACACGCAAAACCGCGTCGTCAACGCGCAAGCCATCCCCAGCTACGCGCCGCAGAGCGCCACGCCGCATTTCAAGAAGGTCGAGTGCTTCTGCTTCAAGCAGCAGACCTTGAAACCCCACGAAGCGCGGCAGATGCCGGTGGTGTTCTTCCTCGATCCGGCCCTGCCGAAAGAGGTGAAGACCATCACCCTGTCGTACACGTTTTTCGAGATTGCCGGTCTGAGCCAGGCTCAGACGCCGGCCGTCCAATAGGAGAGTGCCATGGGCGAATCCAAGCAGCCTGAAAAATCGTCGTTCCTGTATTCGCTGCGGGCCGTCGTCTGGTCATTCACGGGCTTGCGCCGCAAGAGCGATTTCGACACGGATTCGGCCAAGCTCAATCCTGTGCACATCGTCATCGCCGGCTTCCTGGTGGTGGCTTGCCTGATCGGCATATTGATTTCGATTGTTAAATTCGTCGTTTTATAAATTATAAGAAACCACCCTACAAGTTTTTGAGGAGATGATGATGAGTTCCAACCACGCCGCCGTACCTTATTATTTCGTGCCCGGCCCGTCGCGCTGGCCCATGCTGGGCGGCGCCAGTCTGCTGCTGACCATGATAGGCGCCTCGGCCTGGGTCAACGACGTCTCCTGGGGGCCGTACGTGAATTACCTGGGTATCGCCGGCATCCTGCTGGTGCTGTATTTCTGGTTCGGCGACGCCATCAGCGAATCGGAGCAGGGCCTGTACAGCGAGCGCATCGATCACTCCTTCCGCTGGAGCATGAGCTGGTTCATCTTTTCGGAAGTCATGTTCTTCGCCGCCTTCTTCGGCGCCCTGTTCTATGCGCGCAGCATTTCCATGCCGTGGCTGGCCGACCTCGACCACAAGGTGATCTGGCCCGATTTCGCCGCCCACTGGGGTAATACGGGCCCGGCCGGCACGGTGCAGGAATTTACCACCATGACGCCGTTCTGGATTCCGACGATCAATACGGCCTTGCTGCTGACGTCGGGCGTCACCCTGACCATTTCGCACCACGCGCTGCGCGCCGGCCATCGCGCCATGACGGCCCTGTTCCTGTTCGCTACCATCGTGCTGGGCGCCATCTTCATGGGCTTCCAGGTCTACGAATACATGCACGCCTACAGCGAACTGAACTTGAAATTGACGTCCGGCATCTACGGCGCCACCTTCTTCATGCTGACGGGCTTCCACGGCTTCCACGTGACCCTGGGCGCCATCATGCTGTCCGTCATCCTGTACCGCGTGCTGAAAGGCCACTTTACGCCCGATCACCACTTCGGCTTCGAAGGCGCCGCCTGGTACTGGCACTTTGTCGACGTCGTCTGGCTGGGCCTGTACGTAGTCGTGTATTGGTTATAATGGCGGGGCAGGGCACGCGCCGTTGTTAGGCGGCCTGCAGCATGAAAAAAGCCGTACCGGGAGATCCCGGGTACGGCTTTTTTCTTAGTGTGAAGAATTTGCCAATCAGGCAATGTCGGGCGTTAATGAATTCCCGTGGGCTGAATATAGCCGAGATGATGCGCCAGCAGGATCAGCAAAAACAGGGTGATCGACAGCCCCACGCGCCAGGCCAGCGCCTGCACGGTGCGGTTGCTCTTGCCCTTGTCGCGCATCAGGAAGAACAGGGCCGAGCCCAGGCTGCCCAGGATCAGGATGAAGGCAATGGCAACGAGGATTTTCATGGATGGTAGCGCCAGGCTTGAGGAGGCTTCATTGTAATGCGTATCCGCTTCCATTTTAGATGGATTCCATTTGTTGTAATGCTGCTACTGGTGGCCCTGGGGGTCTCCTTGGCGCAATGGCAGCAGCGCCGTGGCGACGAGAAACTTGCCCGCGCCGCGCGGCTGGAGGCGGGCAACCAGGCCGCGCCCCTGGCCTTGAGCGCCGCGCCCTTGCTGCCGGCCGATGCGCAAGCCATCGAATATCGCCGGGTCACCGTCACGGGCCATTTCGTGCCCGCCTGGACGGTGTACCTGGACAACCGCCCCTACAAGGGCCAGGCCGGTTTCCACGTGCTCACGCCATTCCAGATTGACGGTTCCGCCATGCACGTGCTGGTGGCGCAGGGCTGGTTGCCGCGCAATAATGCCGAGCGCACGCGCATTCCCGATTTCGCCACGCCGGCCGGCACGGTCACGATTGCCGGTATCGCGCGCCTGAACGCGGGCCATGTGATGGAACTGGGCACGGCGCCGGCCCTGGCGCCGCAGGCCATCGTGCAAAATGCCGATATCGCCCAGCTGGCACAGGCCAGCGGCCTGGCCTTGCAACCTTTCCTCCTCGAACAAACAGCTGATCCAGATAATCCAGTTGATCCGGCAGCGACGGCGCCAGCATCCAGCCAGCTTCCCGTGCGCGACTGGCCGGCGCCCGACCTGGGCGCCGACAAGCACCGCGGCTATGCATTCCAGTGGTATGCACTGGCACTGATGGCTTTTCTATTTTTTGTCTTTACAGGATTTCGACGTGCAAACAAACAGCCCTGACACAACGCAAGACAGCACTGGCAAGCAAGCACAAAATACGGGACGCTGGAAACTGCTGGCCGTGGTGGCCGTGTGCGCCTTTCCCATCATCGCCTCGTATTTCACGTATTACATCATCAAGCCCACGGGCCGCAACAACTACGGTGCCCTGATTGACCCCCGTTTGTATCCGATTCCCGAAGCCCAGCTGCAAGTGACGGAACTGGACGGCAAGGCGGCGCCGCTGGCGCAATTCAAGGGCAAGTGGGTGCTGCTGCAAACGGGGCCGTCCGATTGCCAGGAAACGTGCAAGAAGCAATTGTTTGACATGCAACAACTGCGCCTGATGCAGGGCAAGGAGCGCGAACGCCTGGAACGCGTCTGGCTGGTGACGGATGCCCAGCCGCTCGACACGCTGGTGATGCGCGAATTCGATGGCACCAGCATGCTGCGCGTGAATGGCGACGCCCTGAAAGCCTGGCTGCCCGTGGAGGCGGGCGGCCAGACCCGCGATCATCTGTATTTGATCGATCCGTTGGGCAATTTGATGATGCGCTTCCCGAAAGACGCGGACCCGAACAAGATCAAGAAAGACATCGCCAAGCTGCTCAAAGCTTCGGCGATCGGTTGAGGAGTCTGCATGCCGACGATGCATCTTTCCGCGCTGGCCCAGCTGGGCTTGACGGGCCTGCTGGTGGCGCTGCTGCCGCTGACCATGGTCTGGGTGTCCGCGGACGCCAATAAATACCGCAAGCTGGTGTGGATCGCCGTCTTTCTGACGGTCGACCTGATCATGTTCGGCGGCTTCACGCGCCTGTCCGATTCCGGCCTGGGCTGTCCTGACTGGCCAGGCTGCTATGGCTCGGCCAATCCTTTCCTGGCGCACGAGCACATCGTGGCGGCGGAAACCCTGATGCCGACGGGCCCCGTGACGGTGGTGAAAGCGTGGATCGAAATGACGCACCGCTACCTGGCCATGGCCATTGGCGTGCTGATCGTGGCGATGATGGTGCAGGCGTGGCGCCAGTGGCGCAAAAGCAAACGCGCAGAATTCGCCCCGGCGCTGCCGACGGCGCTGTTTTTGTTCGTCTGCCTGCAGGGCGCGTTCGGCGCCTGGACGGTGACCTTGAAGCTGCAACCGGTGATCGTCACCATGCACTTGCTGCTGGGCATGGGACTGCTGGCCATGCTGACGTGGCTGGGCGGGCGCCAGGATCATGCCGTCAAACCCTTGCTGCGCGCCGATGCGGACGCTGCCGTGCTGCGTCCCGTGCGCGCGCTGGCCGTCATGTCGCTGGTGCTGTTGACGGTGCAGATCGCGCTGGGCGGCTGGGTAAGCACCAACTACGCCACCCTGGCCTGCACGGATTTCCCCCTGTGCGGCGGCAAGGTCATTCCGGAGATGGATTTCGAGCATGGTTTCCATTTGTGGCGCGAACTGGGCAAGACGGCCGCCGGCCACTATCTGCCGTTTTCCGCGCTGACGGCCATCCACTGGGTGCACCGCAACTTCGCCTTCATCGTGCTGGCCGGCATCGGCTATACGGTGTTGCGCGCGTGGAAACTGCCGTCCTTGCGCGGCACGGCGCGCTGGCTTGCGCTGGTGCTGGCCTTACAGGCAGCCACGGGCCTGGCGACGATCTACCTGAGCTGGCCATTGTCGATTGCCGTCCTGCATAACGGCGGGGCGGCGCTGCTCGTGTTGTTGCTGACCATGTTAAACTACAAGGCTAAATTCCAACTCGATGTTGCGCGCACTGTTAAGCGCGCTTGCGCCTCCGCGCCAGTGCCCACGGCACCAGCCAGTCCTTCCCGTACCGCATAAATGACTACTCAGACCATCCGCCGTAAACCATCTCCCCGCATCGCCCAATACTGGGCGCTGACCAAGCCCCGCGTGACGCAACTGGCCGTGTTTTGCGCCGTCATCGGCATGTTCCTGGCCAGCGAGGAGTTGCCTGACTGGCGCGCGGTGGTGTTCGGCACCCTCGGCATCTGGCTGCTGGCCGGCGCCGCGTTTGCCGTCAACTGCCTGGCCGAGCGCGAAATCGATGCGCGCATGGCCCGTACGGCACGCCGCCCCATGGCCATGGGCGATATCACGGTGAAACAGACGGTGGTGTTCGCGCTGGTGATCGGCGGCCTGGGCATGGCGATTTTGTACAACCTCGTCAATCCGCTGACCATGTGGCTGACCTTTGTCACCTTTGTCGGCTATGCCTTGATCTACACCATGGTGCTGAAACCGGCCACGCCGCAAAATATCGTCATCGGCGGCCTGTCCGGCGCCATGCCGCCCGCGCTGGGCTGGGCTGCAGTCGCCAACGACGTGCCGATGCAGGCCTGGCTGCTGGTCTTGATCATCTTTGTCTGGACGCCGCCGCACTTCTGGGCCCTGGCCATGTACCGCCGCGACGATTACGCGCGCTCGGGCTTGCCCATGCTGCCCGTCACGCACGGCTTGAAATTCACGCAATTCCACGTCTGGCTGTACTCGATCGCGCTGGCGGCCACCACCTTGCTGCCCTTTGCCGTGCGCATGAGTGGCCTGATCTACCTGGCGTCGGCCGTGCTGCTCAATGCCGGCTTCCTGTACTACGCGTGGAAGATGTACCGCCACTACACGGATTTGATCGCGCGCAAAGCTTTTACCTATTCCATCATTTACCTGGCATTGCTGTTCGCGGCCCTGCTGGTCGACCACTACATACCCCTCGGAACATGAAAAAATACCTGACGCTGTTGTTGGCGGCCGCACTGGTCGCCGTCCTCACCGGCTGCGGCAAGCCTGCCGCAACCAAGCTGGAATTCAAGAACACGGACGTGACGGGCCTGGGCTACGCGCGCGAGTTCGCGCTGACGGACCATACGGGCCACCCGCGCACCTTGGCCGACTACAAGGGCAAGCTGGTGCTGATGTTCTTCGGCTACACGCAATGCCCGGATGTGTGCCCCACGACCATGGCCGACATGGCGCAGGTGATGCAGGAAATGGGGCCGCAAGCGGAGCAGGTGCAAGTGCTGTTCGTCACCGTCGATCCCGAGCGCGATACGCAAGCCTTGCTGGCGCAATATGTGCCAGCCTTCGACAAGCGTTTCGTCGGCCTGTATGGCGATGCGGCCGCGACGGCCAAGGTGGCCAAGGAATTCAAGGTGTATTACGCCAAGGTCGAGGGCGAAACGGATAGCAGCTACACGGTCGACCACACGGCCGGCACCTATGTATTTGACCGCGAAGGCAAGATCCGCCTGTTCGTGCGCCACGGCGAAAAGCCTGCCGCCATCGCGCACGATCTTAAACTTCTGCTATCCTGACCTGATCGCGCCCCCCCCCCCGGCGCCATCTTCAGGATACGCAGTACATGGATAAACGTTTCGAGCCTCACGCCCGCCTGGCAGCCATCATCTTCTTGCTGATAGGCTGCTTTTTCGTCTTGCGGCCTTTCCTGGCTGCCATGCTGTTTGCCGCCTGCGTGGGCATTTCCAGCTGGCCCCTGTACCTGCTGCTGCTGGACCGCCTGAAAGGCCGGCGCAACTGGGCGGCCGCCATCATGACCGTGTCATTGATCCTGGTCATCGTGCTGCCGCTGGCCCTCGTCACCTACAACCTGGCCGACAATGTCTCGCGCGTGTACGAGCAGATCCGCGTGGCGCTGGAATCGGGCAGCCTGCATCCGCCGGCCTGGCTGGCCAGTATTCCCGTGGTGGGCGAAACCATAGCCGGCTACGTGCGGCGCTTGCTGGAAGACCGCGAGGAATTATTGAATTTGGGTAAGACCATGCTGGAGCCGGCGCGCCATTTCCTCGCTTCCGGCGGCATCTTGCTGGGCACGGGCCTGGCGCAGACCAGCCTGGCCGTGTTTGTCAGCTTCTTCCTCTACCGCGACGGCCAGCAGCTGAGCCGTGCCTTGATGACGGGCGCCGGCCGCATCATCGGCGACAGCGCGCCCGGCGTGGGCCTGACCATCAGCCGCACCGTGCGCGGCGTCATGTATGGCTTGCTGGGCACGGCGCTGGCGCAGGCGCTGGTGGCCGTAGTGGGATTTTTGATCGCCGGCGTGCCTGCCGTGGCGCTCTTGGGCGTGGCCACCTTCATCTTTTCGCTGATTCCCGTGGGCCCGCCCCTGATCTGGGGCGGCGCCGCCATCTGGCTGTTCAATGACGGCCAGACGGGCTGGGGCATTTTCATGCTGGTGTGGGGTGGCTTGCTGATCAGCGGCGTGGACAATGTGGTCAAGCCCATGCTGATCAGCCGCGGCAGCAGCTTGCCCTTCCTGCTGGTGTTGCTGGGCGTGCTGGGCGGCGTGCTGGCCTTCGGCTTCGTCGGCATCTTTATCGGGCCGACCCTGCTGGCGGTGCTGTACAGCTTGCTGCAAACGTGGACGGTGGGCGAAACCACCGTGCCACAGGGCAAAGATACGCTGACGCGCAAGAAGTAATCAGTCTCTTAAATCCGCATCCAGATCCCGTTCCTGTTTCGGGATCACCTTGATGAGCACGATGCGGGGCCCGTTCATCTTCTTGACGACGATGTCGAAGTCGACAAAGGTGATGCGCTGGCCTTGCTTCGGGATGTCTCCCAGCTTGACCATGATCAAGCCGCCCACCGATTCCACGTCATCGAGCCCCAGTTCCTCGTTTTCGATATCGATGCCGAGGATGCGTTCGAGTGAGAAGATGGGCAGGCTGGCCTTGCCGATCAGGGTGCCGTCGCTTTGCTTGAGCCAGTCGTTTTCATTGCGGCGGAATTCATCGCGGATTTCACCCACCATGGCGCCGAGCAAGTTATCCAGGGTGATGAAACCCAGCGGGCGCTTGCCCTTTTCGCCGATCAGGGCGAAGTGGGGCGCGCCGTCGCGGAAACGGCGGAACAGTTCCAGCGCCGGCGTGCGCGCGGAAATGATGTCGACGGGACGCAAAAACGGCGTGAGCGAGGTGATCGGTTTGCCCGCCTGCTGGGCAAAGAACAGGTCTTTCAAATGCACCACGCCCAGCACATCGTCTTCATTCATGTCGAAATACGGGTAGCGGCTGAAGCGGTTGCGCAGCACCGTGTCGAGGTTTTCTGCCAGCGTGCTCGAGGCGTGCAGGGCGATCACTTCATTGATCGGGCGCATCAGGTCCGACACTGTCATCTGTTCAAAATCAAGCGATTGCGCCAGGATGTTGCGTTCGTCACGCGTAAACTTCTCGCCGGGCTGGCTGGTGCGCAGGATCAGTTTCAGTTCCTCGGACGAGTAATGGGCATCGTGGCCGCCTTTGCCGGACAGGCCCGCCATGCGCAGCACCCAGTTGGCGCTGGCGTTGAGCAGGTAAATGGCCGGATACATGGCCCAATAGAAACCATACAGGGGAATCGCGCTCCACAGGCCGACGGCTTCCGGATTGCGGATGGCCATCGATTTGGGGGCCAGTTCGCCCACGACGATGTGCAGGAAGGAAATGACGCTGAAGGCGACGACGAACGAGACGCCGTGGATCAGTTCTTGCGAAGTGACGCCGATGGCGCCGAACACGGGTTCCAGCAAGCCGGCAAACGCCGGTTCGCCGACCCAGCCCAGGCCCAGCGACGCCAGGGTGATGCCCAGCTGGCAGGCGGACAGGTAAGCGTCCAGCTGGCCATGCACCTTGGCCAGGATGCGGCCCCGTAGTCCCTGTGTCCTGGCGATGGCGCGGATGCGCGTGCGGCGCAATGTGACGATGCCAAACTCGGCGGCAACAAAAAAACCGTTCAGCGCGACCAGGAAGAGGGCGAGCAGGACTAGCAAGACATTGTGCATGGGGGCGCGGAAGATGGGCTGTAAAAACGTCATCTTAAACGACGAAGGGCGCCATAGCCTAATTTGGCCGCGCCCGCCGCCCGGTAGCGGCGGGCGCGCGGCCGGTGGCCTTATGCTTTGACCGCCGTTTGCGGGCCGCCGCGCATGGCAAAGACCATGATGGCCGAGACGATGGCGGGAATGGCGACGACGAGGAAAATCGTGCTGTTGGGCCAGTTCAGGCGGATCAGCTCGCCACCGAGCACGGGCCCGATGATGGAGCCGATGCGTCCGATGCCCAGGCTCCAGCCGATGCCCGTCGAGCGCAGGGTGGTCGGGTAGTAGCTGGCAGCCAGGGCATTCACGGCCGGCTGGCCGCCCACCACGCAAAAGCCGGCGATGAAGATGGTGATGAACAGGAAGGCCAGCGACACGTCGGGACGGCCGATCAGGGCAATGGCCACGGCGGCGACCAAAAAGCATGGCAGCAGGATGCGGCGGAAGCTGGAGCGGTCGATCAGCTGGCCCATGACCAGGGTGCCGATGGTGCCGCCCACTTGCAGGGCCGTGCCGGCCAGCACGGCGTTGGCCGTGGACAGGCCCGCTTCCTTGGCGATGGTCGGCAGCCAGTTCGACAGGAAATACAAGTTCAGCAAGTTCATGAAGTTGATGACCCACAGCAAGATCGTCATCTTCGCGCGGCCCCCTGTAAACAATTGCAGCACGGGCGCGCCCTTGTGTTCCTTCTCATGCACGACATATTGTGTGTCGGCCGTGATGGTCACCGTCGGGTCGATACGCTTGAGCCATTGGGCCACCTTGTCCAGTTTGCGTTTCTTCAATACCAGGAATTGCATCGATTCCGGCAGCAGGAAGAACATCAGCACGCCGATGACCAGCGGCACCACGCCGCCCACGTAAAACACGGATTGCCAGCCAAATGCGGGAATCAGCGCGGCCGACAGCAAGCCACCGAGCACGGCGCCCAAAGTAAAACCGCACGAGACCAGCATCATCAGGGTGACTTTCTTGCGCAGGGGGCTGTATTCGCCGGCCAGCGCCATGGCGTTCGGCATCACGGCGCCCAGGCCCAGTCCCGTGATAAAACGGATCAGCTGCAATTGCTCGATGGTGGTGGCCAGAGGCGTGACCAGCATGCACAGGGAAAAGAAGATGGTCGAGCCGATCAGCACGGGGCGGCGGCCGAATTTGTCGGCCGTGATGCTGAACACCAGGGAGCCGACCAGCATGCCCAGCAAGCCCGCGCCAAACACGGGACCCAGGTTGGCCTTGCTGACGTGCCAGTCGGCAATGATGGCGGGCGCCACATAACCCATCGCCTGCACGTCGAAGCCATCCATGATGACGCACAGCCCGCACAGGATCAGCATGCCGATCTGGAAGGAGCCGATCTTGTTGTTATTGATGAGATCGGGAATATCGATCGTCTTGCCTGCCGTGGACATGGTGCCGCTCCTGTTTTTTATGGTGATCGCGCCCTTCCGACGAGGGACAGGCGCGTGTTTGTCTCAGGCTTTATTACAATCGCTTTTGATTGATTATTCAAACGTTATTTTCGAATGGATTTATCGGATTGGCTAATGAATATGGCGAAGAGTTAATCTTGCCTGCATGCTAAGATCGCGCCATGAAAAATCTTGTTCAGCACTTTCTTTCCCTGCAAGCGAGCCTGCCGGCGCAGGGTCCCGGATTCAGCGCATTGATCCAGCGCGACGGCCAGACGTTATTCGAACTGCATCACGGCCTGGCGTGCCTGGAACTGGGCGTGTCCCTGACGGCGCAGTCGCGCTACTACCTGGCGTCGGAATCGAAGCAATTTACGGCCGCCTGCGTGCTGGACCTGGTGCGCCAGGGCGCGATCGGCCTCGACGATGACGTGGCGCCCCATCTGCCGGAAGTGCGGCAGTTCGGCGCCGCCATCAGCGTGCGTCAATTGTTGAATCACACCAGCGGCATTCCCGATTATTTCGATTACCTGGCATGCCAGCTGGGTCGTCATGACAGCGACTATTTTGACAATGCGCTGCTGCTGCGCCTGATCGCGCGCATGCAGGACTTGACGGCGCCACCCGGCAGCGCGCATGCCTACAGCAATTGCAATTACATCTTGCTGGCGAAACTCGTGGAAGTGCTCGCGGGCCAGCCGCTGGCGGCGCAGGCGCGCGAGCGCCTGTTCGTGCCGCTGGGCATGCATGCCACTGGCTTCGATGTCGATCGGCAAGCTGTCATGCCGCAGCGCGTGCGCAGCTATAGCGTTGATCCCGCGCAGGCGGGCGCCTATCGCCAGCACTTGGGCAATGCCAATACGGTGGGTGACGGCGGCGTGTATGCCTCTCTGGATGACCTGGCGCTGTGGGAGCGCGAATGGCAGCGCCAGTACCGCGATCCGTCCAGCCTGGTGCGCGCGCAGCTGGCGCAAACGCCGGGTGCCGATAGCCAGAGCTGGACCTACCGTTTTGGCCTGGAGCAAATCGAACACGCCGGGCGCGCGGTGGTGTTCCACGGCGGCGGACTATGGGGCTTTCGCGCCTTGCTGCTGCGCGTGCCCGAAGCGGGCCTGTCCGTTATCCAGCTGGCGAATGTCGACAGCTGCGAGGCGGACGAGGCAGTGTGGCTGGCGGCCATCGCCGCCGATCTCGGCGCCTGATCAGTGGCGGCCCGGCACGGCGGCCAGGATCACGTCCAGCGCCGGGTGCATGATCTTGCGCTCGTTCGAAATCACATAGAACTGCTCGCGCAGGGACGAGGCGTCGCCCACCAGCACGGCGCCGAATTGCTCCTCGATCTCGCCGGCCAGGCTGGCCGAGGCGAAGAACAGGCCTAGGCCCTTGCGGCCAAACGCGTTGAGCATGGCATTGTCTTCGAATTCACCGACCACGTCGGGGCGCACGCCTTGCTGCACCATCCATTCGTCGATGCGCCCGCGCAGAGCGTTGTTGCGCGCAGGCAGTAAAAATGGCGCGCCGTGCAGGCTGTGCGGGAAATTGTCGCGATACTGTTCGGCCAGCGCGGGGATGGCGAACAGCTTCATGGCGCTTTCGCCCCACAGATGGCTGAATACGCGCAGGCTGGCGCCGGCCGGCACGGCGCGGTCCGTCAACACCAGGTCCAGCTTGTGCAGGGCCAGGTCGGCCAGCAGGGACTCGAATTCGTCTTCCAGGCACACCAGCTTGACGGGCTTGTCCAGGCTGCGCGTGGCGTCGAGCATGCGGTAGGCCATCAGTTTCGGCAGGGAATCGGAAATGCCCACCGTCAGGCGCATCTTTTCTGCATCGGTGTCGGCCAGCGCTTCCTGCATCTGTTCACCGAGCAAAAAAATCTGGTCCGCGTAGCCGAGCGCCAGCCGGCCCGCTTCCGTCGGCACCAGGCGCCGTCCCTGCGGCTGCAGCAGGGACTTGCCCAGTTCCTTTTCCAGCAGGGCCAGCTGGGTGCTGATGGTTTGCACTGCCAGGCCCAGGCGTTCGGCAGCGCGCGTCACGCCGCCCTCCTTGGCGACCACCCAAAAAAAGTACAAATGGCGGTAATTGAAACCGGTCGTTTTCATCGTGTTCGCCTATCTTCTGTTTTTACGAAGTAATACTTCCATTATCTTCTATTTTTAAATGTGTCACATGTCCCTATACTACGTTCCATTGAATTTGGATAAAAGGGAACTATCGATGAAACATTTCAGAGTGTCATTTTTAGTGACATTTATCTGCCTGGGTATTTCCGCCTGGTGGGGTTACACGCACGGTGGCGTGCAGACGATGCTGGCAGCGCTCGGTATCGCGGTCATCCTGGGCGTGATGGAAGTCTCGCTGTCGTTTGACAACGCGGTGGTCAACGCCTCGGTGCTGAAGAACTGGGACAAGTTCTGGCAGGGCTTGTTCCTGGGCGTGGGCATCATCATTGCCGTCTTCGGCATGCGTCTGGTGTTCCCGCTGGTCATCGTGGCGCAAGCGGCTGACCTGGGCTTGCTGGAAGTATGGAATCTGGCCCTGAGCAATCCTGAACAGTACTCGATGCACCTGACGAACCACCATGCGGAAGTGGCGGCCTTCGGCGGCATTTTCCTGCTGCTGGTGTTCCTGAACTTCCTGCTGGACTCGGAAAAAGAAACGCACTGGCTGGGCCGTATTGAAGAAAAACTGGGCGCGCTGGGCAAGATTTCCTCGATTTCCGTGATGATCGCGCTGGGCACCCTGATGGCCAGCCTGTCGATGATCGAAGAAGGCCAGAAACTGGTAGTCTTGACGGCCGGCCTGTGGGGTATCCTGACCTACGTGGGTGTCGATGTGGTCAGCGGTTTGCTGGAAGGCGATAACGGCGACGGCAACATGGGCGACATCGTCAAGCGCGGCGGTATTGGCGGCTTCCTGTACCTGGAAGTGCTCGATGCATCGTTCAGCTTTGACGGCGTGATCGGCGCGTTTGCCATCACCAAGGATGTCGTGATCATCATGCTGGGCCTGGCTATCGGCGCGATGTTCGTGCGTTCGATGACGGTGTTCCTGGTGCGCAAGGGTACGCTGGACGAGTTCGTTTATCTGGAGCACGGCGCGCACTATGCGATCGGTATCCTGGCCGTGATCATGTTGGTCAGCATGAAGTTCCACATTCCCGAGATCTTCACGGGTCTGATCGGCGTGGCCTTCATTCTCGCCTCGCTGTGGTCGTCGATCCGCTACAAGCGCAGGATGGCACTCGAAGAAGGCAAGATAGAAGCGCTGGAACCAGTCAAGGCAACAGCAGTGTAAAGAATGCGCGGCAAACGACTACACCCGTTTGTCGGCAAGTTGTAGCAAGCGTCGCCGCCGGCCTGGGGAGTCAGGCCGGTGGAGGGCGCCAGGTGTTTGGTCATACACAACCCACATAGGAGAAATACATCATGGCAATCAGTCTGCAAAAAGGCGGCAACGTCAACCTGAGCAAGGAAGCCCCTGGCATTTCGAAGATGATCATCGGCCTGGGCTGGGATGCCCGCGCCACCGATGGCGCCGCATTCGACATCGACGGCTCCATCTTCCTGCTGAAGGCCGACGGCAAGGTACGCGCCGACGTCGACATGATTTTCTACAACAACCTGAAATCGAGCGACGGTTCCGTTACCCACTCGGGCGACAACACCACCGGCGCCGGCGATGGCGATGATGAAAGCGTCATCGTCGACCTGGCCACGGTGCCAGCCGAGATCGACAAGATCGCCGTCTGCGTGACGATTCACGATGCCGAAGCGCGCAAGCAAAACTTTGGTATGGTATCGAAGGCGTATGTACGCTGCGTAAATGCCAACGGCAACACGGAAATCGCCCGCTTCGACCTGTCGGAAGACGGTTCGGCGGAAACGGCCATGGTCTTCGGCGAAATCTACCGCAATGGCGCCGATTGGAAATTCAAGGCCATCGGCCAGGGATATAAAGGCGGCCTGGGCCCACTCGCCGCCTCGTTCGGCGTCGGCGTGTAAGGTAGTTACGCTGTATTAAAGGCGGTTCACTGTGTGAGCCGCCCCATCATCACCTAGTTGAGGAAGGAACAGGTATGCCAGTTTTCAATATTACCGGGGACGTCGACCCGTTCCTGCATGTGTCGCTGGCCAAGGGCGAGAAGATTTATTGCGAATCCAACGCGATGGTGATGATGGAAACCAATCTTGAACTGAAAGGCAAGATGACGGGCGGCATAGGTGCTGCGCTGATGCGCACCTTTGCCAACGGGGAGTCGTTCTTTCAGCAGCATATCGAGGCCATGCGTGGCGACGGCGACTGTCTGCTGTCGCCCACCTTGCCCGGCGCGATGCGGGTGCTTGATGTGGGCAATGAGGTTGGCGCCCAGCAATACATGATCAGCGACGGCGCCTTCGTGGCGGCCAGTGCTGGGGTGGAATTGAAGGTGCGCACGCAAAGCCTTGGCAATGCGCTGTTTGCCCAGAGCGGTGGTTTTTTCATCACCGAGGCGGCAGGCAGCGGCCAGTTGGCGGTGTCCGGTTTTGGCGCGATGTCGACACTGGAAGTAACGCCTGGCAAGGACGTGGTGATCGATAACTCGCACGTCGTGTGCTGGGACAACCGCCTGCAATACGAAATTTCCATGACGACCGGCAGCAGCGGCGGCTTTCTGGGGAACCTGATCAATAGCCAGACCAGCGGCGAGGGCATGGTATTGAAGTTTTCAGGCACGGGAAAAATCCTCGTGTGCTCGCGCAACCGCGCGGCCTTCCTCGCCTGGACCCAAAGCAAGCCGGCGTAAGAGCAGTTAATGCAATCAACCAAACAGGAGCAATGCGTATGTCTGTCAATTTGAGCAAAGGCCAGAAGATTTCTCTGGACAAAGAAGCTGGTACCACCCTGACCCGTATCACCATGGGCCTGGGCTGGGATGCGGCCAAGACCAAGGGTTTCCTCGGTTTTGGCTCGAAGACGGAAGCCGTCGACCTGGATGCATCGTGCGTCATGTTCGATGAAAACAAGGGCACGTCCGATATCGTCTGGTTCCGCCAGCTGAAAAGCAAGGACGGCAGTATTGTCCATACGGGCGACAACCGCACGGGCGCGGGCGATGGCGACGACGAGCAGATCAATGTCGATCTGTCGAAAGTGCCAGCGAACGTGAAAAGCCTGGTCTTCACCGTCAACAGCTTTACTGGCCAGAACTTCTCGCAGGTAGAAAATGCCTATTGCCGCATCTTGAATGCCAGCAATAACCAGGAAGTCGCGCGTTTCAACCTGTCTGTGCAAGGTACTCACACGGCACAGATCATGGCCAAGCTGTACCGCCATAACGGCGAATGGAAGATGCACGCCATCGGCGAAAACGGCAATGGTCGCACGTTTGACGACCTCATGCCGCAGATTGCCGTGCATCTATAAATTGTAGTTGTAAGGAGCAGTACGCAGCGGGCGAGGGACGGACCGGATACCGGCCCTTGTCCGCTGCTCTATATTGAAGGAGAGTATGTCGTGATGCGATTGCTGATAGCCTTGCTACTTCCGTGTCTCACGTTTTTCATGCTGGGGCGCCCGCTGGCCGGTGCCGCCGCCTTGATCTTGCAGTGCACTGTGATCGGCTGGGCGCCGGCGGCCCTGTGGGCCCTGTACACGGTGAACCAGCATAAAACGGAGCGGGAACTGGAAGGTGCGTTAAGCCGCAGCTACATGCGCAGGCGTAGTCGGTTGATCTAAGTCAACCGTGCGCTTGGAATCCTTGCGCTAAAGCCCGCACGAGCGATCGTGCGGGCTTTTTTGTACGCGTTCACTTCTTGCAGCGGATGGGCACATTCACCGAATTGCCATCCGAACTCAAGTTGCGGTATTGCAAATCTTCGCTTTCGATGGCAAAGCGGGGCACGGCGTGCACATAGCGTTGCTTGCAGACGGTATCGTCATTGATCAGCTGGCTTGCCAGCATGTAGTCGCACAGGGCAAAGCGTGATTCTTCGTCGTCGAGGATCAGCACGCGCGCGGCGCTGTACAGGGCCGATTGCAAGACGTCCGGACTGCAGTTTTCCGGACCCGTCAGCTTCAGATGGGTTTTTGTCTGCGTGGCCAGGCGTTGCAGCTTGACCAGGGCGGCGCGCTCTTCCTTGCGCGCACCGTCGACTTGCGCATCGCCGCTGGACAGGCGCAGCGCCAGCGAGGCGATTTGGTCGATGGAAATATGCCAGGCAAAGCCTTCCAGCCGCGTGCGGATCTGGCCCGGCAAGGGATCGGCCGCATCGACTTCGCAGCGGTACTGCCCCAGATGGGGGCGGCACAGCACGGGAATGGCAAAGGCCGAAGTGCGCTTGCCCTTGACGAATTTCTGGCTCAGGTCGCCAAAGTTTTCATGCGTGATGGTATCGAAGCGGGCTTGCCCAAAGCCCATCTTGACGAGGTTTTCCTTGCGCTGGCGCGAAAACAGGGCGTCGACGGCATCGTAGATATTCTTGTTGAAGATGCGGTCCAGCGGCTGGCGCTCGTCCGACATCTTTTCGAATACGGCGCTGGAATTGGGCGCGTTGGCATCGATGGAAATGAGGATGAAGGGTTTGCTGTTCAGGCGCGGCGGCACGATGGCCATGTCGTTGCCATACAGTTGCGTCAGGGCCACGTCCCACAGGGTTTCCACACCCAGGTTGTCGGCCGCGCCGCCGTCGAACAGATGCACGTAGGACGGCGACTCGCGCGACTCGGAACCGAGTTCCGGCACGAAACTGTTTTTCGGCCGGAAACGCTCGAAGGTGACGGAATCGAACACGCCGGGAAAGGCGGCCGAGGTGGCCACGGCCGTGGCCAGGCGGATATCCTGGATCGGCGAATGCAGGGTGCCGTAAAAATACTCATAGGAAAACACCACGCGCTTGCCGCCATCGGTGGCGTCCGTCGCGTTGGCCAGGAAGATGGGGCCGTCGTGCGGCAAGTCCTGGTAGGTTTTCTTGTCGTACAGCACATCGTCCAGCACGTCGGACAGGAACGAGGTGCGCGTCTTGTTCGTCAACAACATCGTTGTCAGGTTGGCGGGTTTCAATATGGTCTGGCCGAAGAAATCCGTTTTTAGTTTGCTGCGCAGCAAGGGCCAATCCGTCTGTTTTCCATGCAGCGCATAGTAGCCGCCCGCGATGGCGCCGCCCGAGACGCCGGAGATGGCCGAGGCGCCGCTGACGAGGCCGAACTGCTCCAGTTGCTCCAGCGAGGCGGCCGAGAAATTGGCTGCGCGGCTGCCGCCGCCGGACAGGGCGATGCCGATGAAATGGTCGCTGGGCATGGGATTCTGGATGCGCGCCTTGGGCGCGTCAATGCGCAGGCGCGGTGTTTCCTGCACGGTAAACGTGCGGTTTTCGACGCCGCTGTTGGGGCGCAGGGCGAGTACCGTGCAGCCGCTCAGCAGTGCAAGGAGGACAAAGGGTAGGAACAAGCGTGGATGCATGCGTGATCTGTGCGTAGTCATGGGTTGGGATACGGACGGAAACGTGTGCGATTCTAACAAACCCGGCAACAATCACCTATTCATCTGATAGCCGAGCATGGCAGCGTTGTAGAGCGCGTGCGTGAGCATGGGCGCCAGCAGCGATCCGCTGCGCTCGTACGCGACGCCCGTGCACAGGCCCAGCACGAAGACGGGCAGCATGGCAGCCGGTGGATGCACGATGGCAAACAGCGCGGCGGCGATGCCGATCGCTTGCCAGGCCGGCAGCGAGCGGCGCAAGCCGCCCTGCAACAAGCCGCGGAAGATGAATTCCTCGCACAGGGGCGCAGCCAGCACGCCCACGGCCAGCAGCCACAGTCCGTTGCCATTGATAGGCACCAATGGCGAAGCGGCCGGCGGCAACAGGGCCGCATAGCCGATGCCGAACAGCGCCGCGACACAGGCGCCCGCGATTCCCCGGCGCCACGGCTGGCGGCCCTGTCCGATGCGCGGCACGCCGGCCGTCCTGCTGCGCCAATAGACCAGGCGCAGCAGCGCATACGTGAGCGAGCCGGCCGCGCCGAAGGCGATGGCCAGTTGCGCCAGCAGCGTCGCACTTGTACCTTTGAGCAGCATCAAGGCCAGTGTTTGCAGAGTAAAAAACAGCATGGCGGCGATCAGGCCGTCGGCCGCCGCTACCGTGGCCGGCGGCGAGGCGGCGGGATCGAGCAGGTAGGGCAGCGCGTCGCGTGCCTTTTGCCACAGCGCCATGGCCAGCGCGCCCGTGAGCACAACTGACACCAGTTGCTGCAGCAGGCTGCCGGCGGCCAGGGCGGCGAGGTACAGGCCGGTGAGCAGCAAATACAGGTACATATAGGTGGGGCGCACCTTTGCCCTTGTTTCGGTGGCCAGCGGGTCGCTGGCAAACACGCCCAGCGCCACGGCGATCGCCGCATACAGGGGAATGCCGGTCAGGGTCAGCAGCATCAGGCTCGCCGTCTGCCACGACCAGGCGGGCAGCCAGGCCAGCGCCACGCCGAACAGGGTCAAAGGATACAGCAGGGCCAGCATGGCCCACAGCTGCGCCTTTTGCCGCAGCGCCTGTTCGACGGAGATGGGAAACGTGTACAGCAGCCACAGGGCGCCGCCTTCCTTGTTCAGGGTCTGGAAAGCCGACATCATCAGCACATAGCTGCCGAGGAAAAAGCCGGTGGATGCCAGCAGGGTGGGGCTGGCTAGCAGCGCGTGCATGTCGCGCGCCTGGCCCGTAAACAGGGCTTGGCCACCGAGGATCAGCAAGGGCATCAGCAGGGTCTGCACGAGAAAATTACGGTCGCGCAAGAGTAACGTCAGCTCGCGCCGCTGGATCGCCGTGCCGATGCGCGGGCGCCACCGACGTGTTGGCGGCAGCGTCGGCGCCGGCTTGCGCGCGCCTTCGCGCTGGCCCGCGCCCACCACGCCGTGGCGCAACTGGCGCCGCAGGATGGCCATGCCCAGCTGCATCAATAGCAGTACTTGCGCCAGCAGCAGGACGGCTGGCAGCAGCAGGGCCGCCACGTCAGATGCATTGAGCAGGCGCAGCAGCAAGCCCGGCGGCGTCCAGCTGCTCCAGGCGGGCATGTCCGCCGCCCAGGCATACGCGAAGCCGCCCGTGCCCATGCCGAACGACATGCCCATATACATGGGGAACAGGCCCGCCAGCGAGATCACTGCCTGCAGGTTGCCTAGTTGGGACGGACTGAGCGACAGGCGCAAACCCGTGTCGACCAGGGTGCGCAGCATGGCGGCCAGGGCCAGCAGGACCAGGCTGGCGAGCAGGCCGGATAATGGAGACAGCCAGCCCTGGCCCGCATACCAGGCGATGACGGTGGTGCTGGGCCACAGGGCCAGCAAGCCGGCCGGATTGACGAGCGTGCGTTCGAGCACGCGTGCCCACAGCAAGGTGCTTTTCGCGACGGGCAGGGTGACCAGCCATTCCAGGTCCCAGTCCGGCGTTGACAATTCTCCCATGCCCAGCGGCAACAAAACGCTAACCAGCCACAGCAGTGCCAACTGCAGGGTCAGGCCGCCTATCAGCGCCGCGCTGAAGGGCGTGGCCATGAATTGCGCGACGACGGGATCGAGCAGGTGGCTGCCCGTGTGCAGGCTGCCGCGCGCCTGGCAGGCGGCGACCCGGTCCAGCAAACAATGCATGTTCAGTACGCTATGGCGGGCAATGCTGCCGAAGGAAAACAGCATGGGCAGCAACAGCAGCGCGCCCAGCAGCCAGCGTCCGCCACGCTTGCCCGGCGTGGCGGGGCGGCTTTTATTGTTTTTCTTGAAGGAAAAGCCACGGCCGCTGACGTTGAGCAGGCGCTGCAGGCGCAAGCGGGTCAGCAGCCAGACGGCGCGCCAGGCGGTGGGCGGCGCCGGTGTCATGCCGGGGACGTTTCATCGGTGAGTTGCAAGAAGAGGTCTTCCAGGCTGCCATCGCTGGACAATTGCTGGCGGATATTGTCCAGGCTGCCCGTGGCGACCAGGGCGCCACGGTGGATGATGGCCACCCGGCTGCACAGTTTTTGCGCCATATCCAATAGATGCGTGGAAACGAAGATCGTGGTGCCGGCGGCGGCGCGGCGCAGCAAGCGTTCTTGCACGTCGCGCGAGGCACGCGGGTCGAGGCCATTGATCGGTTCGTCGAGGATCAGCACGGCCGGATCGTGGATCAGCGCGCAAGCCAGGCCCAGTTTTTTCTTCATGCCCAGCGAGTAATTGACGGCAAAATCCTCGCTCGCTTCGTCGAGACCAAATTCCGTCAGCAGGCGCGCGGCGCGGGCGGCCGCTTCCGCGCGCGGAAAACCATGCATTTCGGCCACGAATTGCAGGATTTCACGGCCCCGCAAATAATCGTAAAAAATCGGATTGTCGGGCAGGTAGCCTACCTTGCGCTTGACGGCGGCGCCATCGCGGTGGCAATCGAGGCCATCGACCAGCACGCGGCCGGCGCTGGGCACGAGGATGCCCATCAGCATGCGGATGGTGGTGGTCTTGCCGGCCCCATTCGGCCCCAGGAAGCCGAAGACCTCTCCTTTGCCCACCTGCAAGGTCAATGGTTTGAGGGCCTCGAACGTGCCGTACTGTTTGGACAAGCCTTCGAAGGCAATCATCATGCATCCCAAAAAAGATAACGTGCAGGATGATAGCCTGAGAACTGGCGCCTGCAGCAGCCGTATTTATCGGCAGGCCACGCTCTTAATGTCGCAACATCACGCCCGTGGCGATGCAGGCCACGATCGCCAGGCTCATGACGAGGCCGTAGGCTGTCATCAATAACAACCAGCTCGATAGTTGCTTCAGAGATACAAAATGCCTGCGCCGTTCAGTTACCACCGAAGGCGGCCAGCAGGCGCCGTTCGCCGTCCGGCGTAAGGCGCAGGGCGCGGCTGTCGAGTTCGCGCTCGGCCCAGCGCTGGCGCAGCGCCAGCTGCAGGATGGCGGCCCCCAGCGCGCCGCCCAGGTGGGCGCGCCGTTCGCTCCAGTCCAGGCAAGCACAGGCGAAGCGGCGGCGCTGGCGCTGCAGTTGCGGCACGTCGATGCCCAGGGCCGCCATGCCGGCCGCACCCGCTGCCGACAGGCGATATTCTCCGCCATCGTCCAGCAGCCAGCCTTGCGCGTGCAACTGGTCGTGCAGGGTGACGGCGACGCTGCCTGCCATGTGGTCGTAGCAGGTGCGCGCATGGCGCAAGCGGTCGGGCGTGGTGGGCGTAAAGGGCGTTGCCGGCGCGCCGGCCACCACCAGCAGCGCTTCCAGCGCCCGTGCCACCTCTGCATTGGCCAGGCGGTAATAGCGGTGCTTGCCCTGCGCCACCATCGACAGCAAGCCATCCTCGCGCAGGCGTGCCAGATGGGCGCTGGCCGTCGAAGCGCCTGCCTCGGCCAGCGTCGCCAATTCCGTGGCCGTGCGTGCATGGCCATCGAGCAGGCTGCATAGCATGCGCGCGCGCGCCGGTTCGGCGATGGCACCGGCCAACTGCGCCAGGCGTACATCGGCCGTGTGGGGAAGGGGGCTGTCATCCATGATTCGTTCTCGGGCGAAGTGTTGTAGTGGAAGGGGCAGCATACTCGTGTCCCCACCTCACTGCAATGGAATGCGCATGCCGCTCGACTATCCCACCGACCCTGTTCACCCGCTCGCTGCCGTCACTCACGCGGCGCCATATGACTACTATCGCCGCCTGGCGGATGGCCCGCCCTTGCGTTTCGATGCGTCACTCGACTGCTGGCTGGCGACGGGCATGGCCGGCGTGCAAGCCGTGCTGGCGCATCCCGCTTGCCGTGTGCGCCCACTGGGACTGGCCGTGCCGCACAATCTGGCGGGCACGCCGTGCGGCGCGATCTTTGCCGAACTGGTGCGCATGAATGAGGGCGAACGGCATGCCGTGCCGAAACAGGTGCTGGCGCACGCGCTGGGCCAGGTGGACCTGGCGCGCCTGCATGCGCGCAGCCTGCATCTGGCGCAAGAGCAGCTGCCCGGCAGCGCCGCTCGGCTGAACGATGCTATTTTCGAACTGCCCCTGTTTGCCATGGCGGACTTGCTGGGCTTTGCGCCAGCGCAATGGCCGGCGCTGGCCGCCTGGACGCGCGACTTTGTCGCCTGTTTGTCGCCGCTAAGCAATGGCGCGCAACTGGCTGGCGCACAGGTGGCAGCCGAGGCGCTATTGCAACGCTTCACGGCCTTGCTGCATGAGGAGGATGCGCTGCCCGGCAGTCTGTTGCACGACGTCGTGGCCGGGGCACTGCAGGCTGGCTGGCATGCATCAGGCGGCGTGGTGGCCAATCTGGTGGGCTTGCTGTCGCAGACTTGCGAGGCCACAGCCGGCTTGCTGGGCAATGCCGTCGTGGCCTTGCGTACCCAAGCGGATTTGTTGTCGCAACTGCGCGCAACGCCGCAGCGATGGCCTGCCATGCTGCGCGAAGTCAGCCGGCATGATCCCTCCATCCACAACACGCGCCGCTACACGGCGGAGGACGTGGCGTTCAATGGCGTGCGCGTGCCGGCCGGGCAGATGATCGTCGTGGTGCTGGCCAGCGCCGGCCATGATGCTGGCGGGCATGCGGCGCCGTGCTTTGGCCATGGCCGCCACGTCTGTCCGGGCCAGTCCATCGCGCACGCCATCGCCACGGCCTGCCTGCAAGCGTGGGGCGATGCGCTGGAACGCTTACCGCTGGCGTGGACTTATCTGCCGTCGCTGAACGCCCGCATCCCTGTCTTTAGCCCAGGAGAAATGACATGATCGCCGTGATTTTTGAAGTCTGGCCCAGCGCAGAAGGGCGCCAGGAGTATCTGGACCTGGCGGCGGCGCTACGGCCCTTGCTCGATGACATCGATGGCTTCATTTCCATCGAACGCTTCAGCAGTCTGAGCGAGCCGGGCAAAATGTTGTCGCTCTCGTTTTTCCGCGACGAGGCGGCGCTGGCGCAGTGGCGGCAACTGGAAGCGCACCGCGCGGCGCAATCGGCCGGCCGGCACGGCGTGTTTGACGATTACCGGCTGCGCATCGCCGGCGTGGTGCGCGATTACGGCATGCTTGAGCGGCAACAGGCGCCCGGCGACAGCCGCCAGCGCCACGATGCCTAGCGTTAGCGGGGCAGCGCGCCCTGCGTGATTTTCACCTTGATCCGGTAGGTGGGTTCGGCCGCGTTGAGGGCGGGCGGCGTGGCCGGGTCGACGTCGAGCAGGGTGAACGTCAGGTGGTTGACGGTGACGGAACTGGCGGCGCCCGGCATGGAGTCGGACAAGACGATGTCAGTTTCGTTCGCGGTGGCGCCCGCGGTGTTGAGCAATGTGAAACTGTAGCTGACGTAGCCTTTCCACACGCACACGGCGCCCTTGCGGCAGCGGCTGTCGTTGACACGCTCGAGTTTCAGGGTATCGGTGGCCGTGATGGCGACCTGTTCGCCCGGCGAGAGCACGTGGGTGACGCTGCGCGGCGTGTTTTCCGCGTCGCCGGCGCTGCCGGCCGCGCCGCAGCCCGCCAGCACGGCCAGGCAGGCGAAGAACAGGGGAAGGAGTACGGTACGATAAGAGCGGGTCAGAGAATGCATGTTTTTCCTTTCAGGTGGAGCGTCCCCGGCGTGCTTGTTCACGCGTGGGATAAAATGATAGTAGCAAAATGATATTTTTCCGGCGCACTGTTGGCGCGCCGTGGATGAATTGATGCGCCGGCCACGCGGCGCGCCGATTACTGCGTAAAATGGCTGTTTTGAAAATCAGGAAACAACCATGAAAAAAACTGCCCTGGCGAAAAGCGATGCCAAGAAACTGATGGGAAAGATGAATGTTCCCGGCGCCGGTGCATTCGGTAAGGAAGCGGTAGTCGTCGACCGCCGCGAGCAGCGCAAGCGCGATCAGGCCCTGGGCCTGGTGCCCTTCGCCGTCAAGCTGAACAGCGATCTGGTCTTGCAATTGCAGACCCTCGCCAAGGAGCGCGACGCGGATCTGAATGAATTGGTCGCCGAAATCCTGGTCAAGGGCTTGGCTGCAGCTTAATCGGCTGCCATGTTTATCTGTTGATAAACATCATTTGTAAAACTAAAAGGCGCCTTGCGGCGCCTTTTGCATTGCGGCTTTGCCTGCGACTACACATAAGCGGCCAGCGCGCCCTTCATTTTTTTCAGCGCCGCTACTTCGACCTGGCGGATGCGCTCGGCCGATACGCCGAACTCTTCTGCCAAAGCGTGCAGGGTGGCGCCGGAACCGTCGTCGTTGGCCAGCCAGCGTGCTTCGATGATGCGGCGCGAACGGGCGTCGAGCTTGCCCAGGGCCGTTTCCAGTCCTTCCGATTGCAGACGCGTCACTTGTTCCGCTTCCAGCACCTTGGTCGGCTCGTTTTGCTCCGACGACAGGTAGGCGATCGGCGAAAACTTGTCGTCTTCATCGTCGGTCGGCGATTCCAGGGCGATGTCGCGGCCGCTCAAGCGCGTTTCCATCTCGATCACTTCTTCGCGTTTCACGTCGAGCAGCTTGGCCAGCGCATCGATCTGCTTCGGTGTCATCGCATCCAGGCCCGTCTTGTGGCTGCGCAGATTGAAGAACAGCTTGCGCTGTGCCTTCGTCGTCGCGACCTTGACCAAGCGCCAGTTTTTCAGGATGTACTCATGCATCTCGGCTTTCACCCAGTGCATGGCGTACGACACCAGGCGCACGCCCTGGTCCGGATCGAAACGTTTCACGGCTTTCATCAAGCCGATATTGCCTTCCTGAATCAGGTCGGCGTGCGGCAAGCCATAGCCCAGGTAGCCGCGGGCAATCGAGACCACCAGGCGCAGGTGCGACAGCACCAGTTCTTGCGCGGCGGCCAGGTCATTTTTTTCACGCAGGCGTGTCGCCAGCGAAATTTCTTCGGCGTGGGTCAACATGGGCAGGCGGTTCACGGCCGAGATATAGGCATCGATATTGCCCAGATTGCCAGTGAACCCGAGGCCCAGCGCATTACTTTTGGTCGGAACCAATGCGGACGTTGCGGACATCATAGTCATGTTTTCTCCCTCGTAGTCTTGCTTTGTTCCAGTTGGCCATGTCACGCGACGTGGCCCGATTGTCTGTTCGGTTTTGCGTATTCGGTCTTGCACTTGCAGATCGCGGCTCCATCTATATCTGGCGCTCATGGCGGTTCTGCTGTTGGTATGTCCCTATATTAGCACTCTCTGCCTGAGAGTGCCAATCAGCACATTTAATCGTCCTGATAGCCTGAATACTATGGCGATTTACTAGTTGATATTTTATCTAAAACACGCGGCCAGGGCGCATGGGCACTGCAGTGTGCACCTGTTTGGTCGCGCCTGAAAGGGCTGCACGCCTCTTGACGACAACGTACATAGTCTACGGCCGCAAGCTGAAGCGAACCTTAAGAATACTTGCTAAATATCAAGATAACCACAGTATGCGGTGGATATTAAAAAACAAGGGGAGGGTGAGGCGCATGGCGGCGCCAGGAGCGCCGCCATGGAACGGATGGTCAGTTCAGGCGCGCCAGGTGGCGTTGCACGCAGAGGAAGGCGCCGATCAGGCCCAGGCCGGCGCTGAGAGCCAGCAAGCCAGCCATCGGCAGCGGCGCCAGTGGCACCAGCTGGAATTCGGACGCATACAGGCGGGCAAACTCGGCAATCGCGGTATTGAGTGGCTGCAAGGCCAGCGCCACGGCGCCCAGCGCCAGCGCACCGGCGCACAGGCCCAGCAGGGCGCCCGTGTAATAGAAGGGGCGGTGGATGAAGGTGTCGGTGGCGCCAATCAATTTCGAGATGCTGATTTCATCGCGCTGCTGCATCACTTGCAGGCGGATGGTGTTGAAGACCACGGCGATCACGGCCACGCCCAGGGTAATGGCCAGCAGCAACAGCACCAGGCGCAGCACGCCCAGCAGGGCCGCCAGGCGCTTGACCCAGGCCGAATCGACTTGCGCCGATTCCACGCCTGGCAGCTGGCGCAGCTGTTCCGCCACGGCATCGACATCCTGCGCCTCGCTGGCGCTGCTGAACGCATCGAGTTTCAGCACATAGCTGTCGGGCAGGGGATTGTCGCCCAGAGTGCTGAGCACGTCGGCCAGGCCGTTCTTGTTTTTCAGGGTGTCGAGCGCCTGTTCGCGCGGGATGAAGACGATCTTCGCCTTTTGCGCGCCGACGATCTTGCGCATGGCGCCCGCTAAGGCCACGGCTTGCTCGCGCGGCGTGTCGATCTTCAGGAAAACGCTGATTTCCGGGTCGACCGACATCTGTTCCGACATGGGGCGTACATTGTCGAGCATGGTCAAGCCGGCGAACGGCAGAGACAGGGCGATGGCGACGACGAGCACGTTCAATAGGAAGCCGCCTGGCGACTTGCGCAAATGAATCAGCGCCGAACCCAGCGCGAAGCGGTGTTGACGGAACCAGCCTCTCATGCCTGTTCTCCTGCGTCATCATCGGTGCCGGGGGCGAAATCGGGATCGGGCGGCGCGAAGACGGGCGCCTGCGTGGCCTTGTCGATGGCCACCAGCCGGCCGTTTTTCAGGTGGATCACGCGGGCGGCGGCGTCGAGCATCTGTTCGTCATGGCTGGAAATGAGGCAGGTCACGCCCACCGAGTGAAACGCTTTCAGGGCGTCGAGCACCTTGTTGGCGCTGGCGCGGTCCAGGTTGGCCGTCGGTTCGTCGGCCAGGATGATCTGCGGCCGGTTGACGATGGCGCGTGCGATGGAGACGCGCTGCTGTTCGCCACCCGACAGCGACAGGGGACGCGCCATGGCGCGGTCCAGCAGTCCCACCTTGTCGAGGGCGGCGCGCGCGCGCTGCTCGGCAGCAGCCTTGTGGGCGCCCACCACCAGCAGTGGCAGCATGACGTTGGCCAGGATGGAGCGGTCGTTGAGCAGTTTTTGCTGCTGGAAGATCAGGCCCATGTTACGGCGCAAAAAGGGCACGCCAGCCGGCTTGATCTTCGCCATGTCCTGGCCATTGACGATCAACTTGCCCGAACTGGGGCGTTCCATGGCGGCGATCATTTTCAGCAGGGTAGATTTACCGGCGCCGGACGGGCCGGCCAGAAAGACCAGCTCGCCTTTGGCAATGCTCAGCGAAATGTCGCTGAGCGCCACGGCGTCGGCGGAGTATTGCTTGGAGACGTGCTGAAATTCAATCATGTATAGGCTTATCCGAGCAGCGCTTCGACAAATTCGGCAGCCACGAAAGGCTGCAAGTCTTCAATTTTCTCACCGATGCCGATGAAATACACGGGCACGGGGCGTACGCGGGCAATCGCCGCCAGCACGCCGCCCTTGGCGGTACCGTCCAGCTTGGTGATCACCAGGCCGGTCAACTGCAGGGCATCGTCGAAGGCCTTGACTTGTGTCAAGGCGTTCTGGCCAGTATTGCCGTCGATGACGAGCAGGGTTTCATGCGGCGCGCCCTCCATGCCTTTGCCGATCACGCGCTTGATTTTCTTCAATTCTTCCATCAGGTGCAACTGTGTCGGCAAGCGGCCAGCCGTGTCGACCATCACCACGTCGATGCCACGCGCTTTCGCCGATTGCACCGAGTCGTAAGCCACGGCGGCCGGGTCGCCCGATTCCTGCGAGATGACGGTGACGTTGTTGCGCTCGCCCCAGACCATCAGCTGCTCGCGCGCGGCGGCGCGGAAGGTGTCGCCCGCGGCCAGCAGCACAGATTGATTGTTCGACTGCATGTGCTTGGCCAGCTTGCCGATGGTGGTGGTCTTGCCGGCGCCATTCACGCCGGAAATCATCATCACCAGCGGCTTGTGGCGGCCCAGTTCGAAGCGTTTTTCCAGCGGCGAGAGCAAGTCGATCAGCAGCACTTTCAGCGCGGCCTTGACGGCGGCGGCGTCGAGCAGCTTGTCTTCCTTGACCTTTTTCTTCAATTCCGTGAGCAGGAATTCCGTGGCGTCGATGCCCGCGTCGGACATCAGCAGCGCCGCTTCCAGCTCTTCGTACAGGGCGTCGTCGATTTTCGCGCCGACGAACAGCACGGATAAGGTATTCGAGGTTTTCGACAGGCCGGCCTTCAGGCGCGTCATCCACGATTTTTTCTCGGGTTCGGCGGCCACGATCACGGGCACGAGCTCGGCCGGCGCGCCGCTCAGGGGCGCAGCGGCAAGCTGCGGGGCAGGCGGCGTGGCGGCGGGAAGAACGAGGGGCTCGGCTGGCGCAGCCTCGGGAACGATGGGTTTTTTCTTGAAGAAACTAAACATGGATGTGTGGTGGCGGGTGCTGACCTAAGGCCCGGCGGCGCCGGACACTGTGTTACGGGCTATTCTACCAGAGCGGGCCCGGCCCTTCATGCTTTACTGTTCGATTGGCAACATTGCGCGGCTATCCACGGAGATCGCCGCAGTTGCCGCGCTTTCCAGCCGGTTCAGTGGGTTTGCAGGGCGTGCGCCTGATGGCGGCGGCGCCAGTCGGCGATGCTTTCCTCGACTTGCCGCAAGTCCAGCACCTGCAGGAAGGGCGGCGGGTGCTTGGTCAGCACGGGACTGCGTCCGCCAGCCCACAATTCCATGCTTGGCGGCAAGCTTGCATGCAACTGCTGCAGGCTGTCGCGCGTCTGTCGTTGCTTGCTGGAACTGGAAAACGATAGCGCCACGATGTCGGCCCGCTGCGCGCGGGCGGCCGCGACGATATCGGTCAACGGCGTTTCCACTCCCAGCGACATGCAATGGGCGCCGGCCGCCGCGCACAGCGCCTCGGCCATCAGCAGCCCCAGGCCATGACGCTCCTGCGGCAAGGTACTGAGGACGATGCGCGGCGTACGCGCGGACGGGCTGCTTGCTTGCGGCAGGGAAAAAATCGCGTGGCGCATCACCGTCTGCAAGGTTTCGCTATATAGATGTTCTTCATACACGGCCAGTTCGCCGCAAGCCCACGCTTCGCCCACCATGCCCGTCAGGGGAGCGATGACGTCGATGGTGAAGGCTTTCAATCCCAGCACGGCCAGCGCCTGGCGCAGGGCTTCGCCCAGTTCCGCCATCTGGTGGCCGCGGCACAGGGCCAGGTAATGCGCCAGTTGCGGTTGCGGCAAGGGCTGCGCCGTGCTGCCGGCGTTGGCCAACTGCTGCAGTTGCAAGGTGCTGTGCTGCATGATTTTACCCGGGCGAAATCCGAGGTCCAGCAGGCGCTTGACCATGCGCAATTTTTGCACTTGCTCGGCCGGGTAGCTGCGCTCGCCAAAGGCATCGCGCTGGGGCTGGGGAAAGGCGTAGCGGCGTTCCCAGACACGCAAGGTTTCCTTGGCCAGCCCGGTGTCGCGCTCGACATCGCTGATGCTGAAGGCGGAAGGGGATTGCAGCGGTTGCAAATCAGTATCCATACAGGGGCTTGCTCGCATGCCAAAAGAACGTGGATGCATTTTACGCCTTCCGCCGTTCCATACCAAATAGCTGAATCCGATTGAAAATTGCCTGCGTATAAGTTTGTGAGCGGCTCGCACCCTCATTGACATGAATCAATATTTAATTGATTATTGATTCTGTCCTGGACAAACTTGATACGGATACTGTTATGAAAATCGCCGTTGTCGGAGCGGGAATTGCCGGTTTGTCATGTGCCTATCGCCTGGCGCAGGCGGGCCAGGACGTTACCTTGTACGAGGCGGGCGACTATTTTGGCGGCCATAGCCATACGGTGGATGTCACGCTCGATGGCGTCACGCATGGCGTCGACACGGGTTTTCTCGTGTTTAACCGCGCCACGTATCCGCACCTGGTGCAGCTGTTTCAGGAGCTGGGCGTGGAGGCGGCCGACAGCGATATGTCGTTTTCCGTGAAAATGCCCTTGGGCACCACGCCCGATGCCCGCGTGCTGGAGTGGGCGGGTGCCAATCTGGACACCGTATTTGCCCAGCGCAGCAATTTGCTGCGCCCCGCCTTTTTGCGCATGCTGCGCGACATCCTGCGTTTCAACCGGCAAGCTAGCGCCCTGGCCACGGCCAGCTTGCCGGCGCCGGCCATGTCGCTGGGCGAGTTTCTCGACCTGCACGGCTATGGCGACGAGTTCCGTCACTGGTATCTGTTGCCGATGGCGGCCTGCATCTGGTCGTGCCCGGCGCGCCAGATGCTGGCCTTTCCGTTGGCCACGTTTATTCGTTTCTGCCACAACCATGGCTTGCTGCAAGTCAGTGACCGGCCGCAATGGCGCACGGTACGGGGCGGCTCGCGTGTTTACGTGGAAAAATTGCTGGCGGGAATTGCGCAGCAGCGCCTGGCGTGCCCCGTGCTGGCCGTGCGCCGCCAGCCGCACGGCGGCGCGCGCATGGTCGAGCTGCACACGGCCGCCGGCGTCGAGCATGTCGATCACGTGGTGCTCGCTTGTCACAGCGACCAGTCGCTGGCCCTGCTGGCGGATCTCCGCGACGACGAGCGCTCCGTGCTCGAAGCCGTGCGCTACCAGCCCAACCGCGCCGTGCTGCATACGGACGCGTCTTGCCTGCCGCAGCGCCGCCGTGCCTGGTCGGCCTGGAATTACCAGGGCCGGCCGGCCGCGCACGGCGAGGCGCCGCAAGTATGCGTGCATTATTTACTGAACCAGTTGCAGCCGCTGCCGTTCAGCACGCCCGTCATCGTCTCGCTCAATCCGCTCGACGAGCCCGATCCGGCGTCCATCATCGACGAATTTTCGTATGCCCATCCCGTGTTCGATGGCGCGGCCATTGCCGCCCAGGCACGTCTGGTCGGCTTCCAGGGCGCGCAGCACACGTGGTTTGCGGGGGCCTGGACGGGCTATGGGTTTCATGAAGACGGCTTGAAGTCGGGCCTGGCCGTGGCAGAAGCGCTGAACGGCATGGCGTCGGCGGAGCTCGGCCATGCCGCGTGATTTCTCGCCGCCCGTGCCGCACCAGCCCCAGCTGTGCCTGGGACGGGTGCGCCATGCGCGGCTGCGCCCGCGTCCGCATGCTTTTAGTTATGGCATGTTCTATCTGCGCCTGCCCTTGCGCAGCCTGGGCGTGCAGGATTTTTCCGCCCGCTTGATTTCGCGCAACGGCGCCAATGTGCTGGCCTTCCGCGACAGCGACCATGGCGATGGCACAACCCCGTTGCTGGAGTGGATCGATGGCTTGCTGCGCCAGCATGGCGTGCCGGACGCGGGCGGCGAAATCTGGCTGCAAAGCATGCCGCGCATGTTTGGCTATGTCTTCAATCCCGTCAGTTTCTGGTTTTGCCATCGCCCGGATGGCGCGCTGCGCGCCGTGGTCTGCGATGTGCGCAATACCTTCGGCGAGCGCCATCTGTACTTGCTCGAGCAGGGCGGCGCCATCGCGTATGGCAGCGAGTTGGTCGCCAAGAAGATTTTCCATGTGTCGCCGTTTTGCAAGGTGGAAGGACAGTACCGTTTCCGTTTCCTGCGCAACAGCGACCAGGGCGGCGAGCGCCACCTGGCCCGGGTCGATTACGACGACCTCGACGGTCCGATTCTGGAAACGAGCTTGTCCGGCACGGGACAGCCGCTACGCGATGGCGCCATCGCCTGGGCCTTGCTGCGCTACCCCCTGATGACGTTTGGCGTAATGGCGCGCATCCATTGGCAAGCCTTGCGCCTGTGGTTGCGCCGCGTGCCGTTTTTCAGCAAACCCCTTCCCCCACAAGAAAAGGTGTCCCGATGAGCTCCGATTCCCTGCCGACCGGCCTGCATGCGCGCAGCAGTGTATGCCTCGACCACATGCACCTGGACATGCCCGCCACCGCGCGCATGATTGTGCGCCTGCTGGACAAATTGCAATATGGCGCCTTGCGCTTGCGCACGCCCGATGGCCGTATCTTGCTGTACGGCGACGGCAGCCACCCCGTCACCCTGGACTTGCACAACTGGCGCTTGTGTGCGGCTGTGCTGCGCTCGGGCGACATCGGCTTTGCCGAAACGTTTATCGCGGGCGACTGGCGCACCGACAATTTGCCGGGCTTGATCGAATTGATGGTACGCAACCGCGCGCAGATCGAGTCTCTGATCTACGGCAACTGGTGGGGCAACCTGCTGTACAAAGTCAGGCATTTGCTCAACCGCAATTCACGCGCCGGCAGCAAGAAAAATATCCATGCCCATTACGACATCGGCAACGCCTTTTATCAGCTGTGGCTGGACCCGTCGATGACGTATTCGAGCGCACTGTTCAGTGTAGGCGCCAGCCTGGAAGAGGCGCAAGCGGCGAAATACGCGCGCATCGCCGGCCAGCTGCATCTGCAGCCGCAGCTGGGCCAGCGCGTGCTGGAAATCGGCTGCGGCTGGGGCGGCTTTGCAGAAACGGCGGCGCGTGACTACGGCGCCCACGTGACGGGTTTAACCTTGTCGACCGAACAACTGGCGTATGCGCGCCAGCGCCTGCAGGACGCGGGGCTGGCGTCGCAGGCCGATTTGCAACTGTGCGACTACCGCGACAGCCGCGGCCAGTACGACGCCATCGCCTCGATCGAGATGTTCGAAGCCGTGGGGCAAAGCTACTGGCCCGGCTATTTCGAGTGCGTGGCGCGCAACCTGAAGCCAGGTGGACGGGCCTGCATCCAGACCATCGTCATCGCCGATGCCTTGTTCGAGCGCTACAGCAAGAGCACGGATTTCATCCAGCAATACATTTTCCCGGGCGGCATGCTGCCATCGCCAGCCGAGTTTCGTCGCGCCGCCGAGGCGCAGGGCTTGCGCGTGGTGGATGCCTTCAGCTTTGGCCTCGACTATGCAGAAACCCTGCGCCAGTGGCGCGCCAGCTTCCTGGCCCAGCGCACGGCGCTGGAAAAACAGGGTTTCGACGGCCGCTTCCTGCTGACCTGGGAGTTTTACCTGGCCTATTGCGAGGCCGCTTTCCAGGCGCACAACACGGATGTGATGCAATTTACCCTGATCAAGGACTGACCATGCGCCGCTTGCTTGCCGCTGTTGTGCTGTCGTTGAGCATGTCCGGCGCCGTGGCCGCGCCGCCTGCCTTTATCGCCGCCGACGTGCCCGAAGCGCGCCTGGCGGGGGAAGGCGAATACACGTGGTTCGGCATGCGTATTTATCGCGCGCAACTGTGGGTGGGCACGCAGGGCTACCAGGGTGCGGCGTCGGCAACGGCGCCTTTTGTGCTGGAATTGCGCTACGCGCGCGCACTCGACGGCAAGAAGATCGCCGGGGCCAGCTATGAACAGATGCAGAAGATAGGCGCGGGCACCGAGGCGCAGCGCCTGGCGTGGCTGGCCACCATGCAGCGTATCTTTCCTGACGTCAAGGAAGACCAGCGCATCGCGGGCGCCTACCGGGCCGGCATCGCACCCGGCGTGCGCTTTTATCTCGATGGCAAGATGCTGGCTGACGTGAGCGATGGCGACTTTGCGCGCGCCTTCTTTGCCATCTGGCTGTCGCCCGAGTCGATGGCGCCGAAGCTGCGCGGCGCGCTGTTGCAGCATGCGGCGCCGCTGCCATGACTGCCGGGGCTAGCGCTTTGAGCTTGCCGGCCTTGTTCAGTTATGGCCTGTTCGGCTTGCCGTTGGCCATGCTGGCGCTGCCTATCTATATATATGTTGCGCCGTTTTATGCGCAGCGCAGCAGTCTTGATCTGGCGCAGATCGGCGCCGTACTGCTGGCGGCCCGCATCGCCGCCGCCTTCATCGACCCGGCCCTGGGCGCCTGGATGGCGCGCGGCGGGCGCAGCTATGCCGTATATATCGGTGCCGCGCTACCGTTGTTGCTGCTGGGCTTTGGCGCCCTGTTTCATCCGCCATCGCTGTCGCATGGGGCCACCCTGGCCTGGTTCCTGGCCGCCTTGCTGCTCGTGTATGGCGCCTATGGCCTGGCCGGCATCGCGCACCAGAGCTGGGGCGCGGCCCTGAGCCAGGCGCGTGCGCAGCGGGCGCGAGTGGCGGCCGTGCGCGAAGGCTGCGGCTTGCTCGGCGTGATCCTGGCGGCGGGGCTGACTTCCGTGCTTGGCTATGACGGCTTGTCGCTGGCCTTTGCCGCCTGCCTGCTGGCCACAGGCGCGCTGCTGCTGGCGCGCGCACCGCGGCCTGCCTTGCGCAGTGCCGGGGACGTGGTCGCCGGCGGTGGCTGGAAAGTCCCTTTGCGCCAGCGCGCGTTCCGCTGGCTATTCGCCGTCCTGCTCGTCAATGGCGTGGCCGCCGCCATCCCTGCCACCCTGTTCCTGTTCTTTGCCGGCGATTATCTGCGCCTGGGGCATTACGCCGGACCCTTCCTGATCGTGTATTTTTGCGCGGCAGCCGCTTCGATGCCCTTGTGGGTGGCCCTGGCGCGCCGCTTTGGCGAGGCGCGCGCCTGGGGCGGCGCCATGCTGCTGGCCGCCAGCGTGTTTGTCTGGGCCTATGGACTGGGCGCAGGCGCCGCCTGGGGCTTTGCCAGCATCTGCCTGCTGTCGGGCCTGGCGCTGGGCGCCGACCTGGCCTTGCCGCCGGCCCTGCTGGCGGGGCTGATCGGCGCGACGGGGCATGCCGGCCGGCACGAAGCGGCGTATTTTGGCTGGTGGAACTGGGGTGTGCAAATGAGCCTGGCGCTGGCGGCCGGCATCGCCTTGCCCCTGCTGGCCTGGCTTGGCTATGTGCCGGGCAGCAGCAAAGGCTTGCCTGCCCTGTCGGCGGCCTACGCCTTGCTGCCCTGCGCCTTGAAGCTGCTGGCGGCGTTGCTGCTGTGGCGCGCGCCCTTGCAACATATATATAGCAATAGTGGGTTCAGCACCGATGGCGCCACCCCATGTCAACAGGCGGCCTCATGAATCGCAAGATTACCAGTTGGGCCGGCAAGCGCGTGTGGATTATCGGCGCTTCCAGCGGCATCGGTGCCGCATGCGCCACCTTGCTGCTGGAGCAGGGCGCCAGCGTGGCCTTGTCATCCCGCCATCGCGCCAGCCTTGAGCAACTGTGCGAGGGGCAGCCGCTGGCGCAGGCATGGCCGCTCGATATCACCCAGCCCGTGCAGATGCGGGCCGTCTGCGCGGACTTGCAGCAGCAGTGGACGCATATCGACCTGATACTGGTAGTCGCTGGCGGCTATCAGGCCATGCGCGCCGATAGTTTCGACCTGGAAGCGGCGCAGGGCTTGCTGGCCCTGAATGTGGGCGGCGTCTTCAATTGCCTGGAGCAGGCCTTGCCGTGGCTGTTGCGCCAGGGCTGCGGCGGCATCGGCATCGTCGCCTCGGTGGCCGGCTATGGCGGCTTGCCGAAAGCGCTCGCGTACGGCACCAGCAAGGCCGCGCTGATCAACCTGACGGAGTCGCTGTACCTGGATTTGCATGGCCGCGGGATTGATGTGTATCAAATCAATCCCGGTTTTGTCGACACACCCCTGACGGCGGACAATGATTTCAAGATGCCTGCCCTGATGACGGCGCACGACGCGGCCGCCGCCATGCTCGACGGCATCGAGCGGGGCCAGTTTCACATCCACTTTCCCAAACGGTTCACGAATACCCTGCGCCTGGCGCGGCTGTTGCCGTACCGGGCCTATTTTTGGCTGATCCGCAAGGTGACGGGCCTATGAACGCAAGCATGCAGGATGCGGGGCAGACGCAAGGCGCGCTGGCGCGCCTGGTGGCGTTTTACGAGCATCTGAGCATCGAGAGCCTGGCCCAGCTGGGCGCCGTGTACGCGCCGGACGCCCATTTCAAGGACCCGTTCAATGAGGTGGTGGGGCAGGCCGCCATCCTGGCCATCTTCGAGCACATGTTCGTGCAAGTCGATGCGCCGAGGTTTGTCGTGCTGGAAAGCCTCGGGCAGGGGGCGCAAGCCTTCCTGACGTGGGAGTTTCGTTTCCGCATGAAACGCCTGGTATCTGGCGAACAATGTATTCGTGGCGCAACACATGTGCGCTTCGATACGCAGGGGCGGGTGGTCTTGCACCGCGATTATTGGGATGCGGCGGAAGAATTGTATGAAAAACTGCCGCTGCTCGGTGGTTTCATGCGCCTGCTCCGGCGCGCAAGCCAGCGCTAAGCTTGTTTTTTGATGCTTCTCAGCAAAAAATCAAAAAAAGAAAAAGTAAATTGTGTGAAATTGAGCAGTGAAAAACTTGATTTCGATCAATATGTCGTTTTTTTGACACATATTTGTCAAAATATTGAGAAGGCAACATTGTAAGAAATTGTTTCAACTGATGCGCAATTTGCAAGCAAGAGTCGTCCTCATCCGTTGCTATCGGGTCGCTGGCGCATGCATGGCAAAACATGGAAAACATTTCTATGTGAGCAATTTAAATTACCGGAAAGTCAGTAATTTCATTATCACTCTGGCTATTTTTTGGATGCGTATACCGACGTGCGAATTTGCGCCTACGCCCCTGAATAATGCGGCAACGCACCAAAACAGGGCGCATTATTTCCCATTTTTGGGTATCCGGCAGCAAACATTGGCGATGCCGTGTATGCTTCGTTCCGTTTATCCATTATCACCTGACAAATTGTGCGCTTTGTCGCGTAAGTCTTGGAGGGCAAATGATGGGTAAAGCATGTTGACGTTTTAATCATGCGCCTGATACTGTTGCACTTATACAACGGGTGCCAGCAAGCCATGCGTTATGATGGAATGGTCAATCAGGCCAATGCATTGGTTGGCAAGGGGCACTGGCTCTGTCGCGTAGTACGGTTGGCGATGGTCGGGATGCCTGTAAAAGCACCTGGCCTGGTACCGGAAGTAACATGTTGGAACTTGATGGAATGTGAAACGGTCGTTATAGTGCCGATTCCGGTGCCCTCTGAGCACCGAACCGGCGCACGAATGACGGTCGTTATGCAGCCTTCAAGCTTATCGGTGCAATAGCGTGCCGATACCGATATGAATGTTCCCCTGACCGGAACAGCAATGTGGCAGGTGGAGACCTTGCCCTCACTCATAAAAAGCGCTCTGCTAGAGCGCAGCTCGAGATGCATAGGCTGTATTACTTTTTGCTTCAAAAATTAAAGGAAATCGCAATGAAAAAAACTCTGATCACCCTGGCAGTCCTGGCAGCAGCCACTGGCGTAGCCCAAGCTCAATCGAGCGTTGTTATCTACGGTACCGTTGACGCTGGTTTCGTCAGCGAGCGCGGCGGCAAAGCCGGCACCGTCAACAAAATCGATAGCGGCGTTGCTTCGGCTTCGCGTATCGGCTTCAAAGGCACCGAAGATCTGGGCAGCGGCCTGTCGGCACTGTTCGTTCTGGAATCGGGTTTCAAAGTTGATACCGGTTCGCAAGAAGGTGAAGCGCTGTTTGGTCGTCAAGCCTACGTTGGCCTGAGCAGCAAAACGGCTGGTACTGTAACCCTGGGTCGTCAATACACCCCTTGGTACAACACCCTGTCGAAAGTTGCTGATCCATTCGCAGCTGGCTACGCTGGTTCCGCCAAGAACTTGTTCCCAGCGAACACCACCCGTACCAGCAACACCGTGCTGTACACCTCGCCAAACTTCAGTGGTTTCGATGCTGACGTCGCTTACAGCGCCGCCAACAACGGCCAAGAGAGCCTGGTATCGAGCAAAATCGGTCGCCAAATGGGCGCATCGGTTGGCTACGCTAACGGTCCTTTGAACGCACGTGTTGCTTACAACACCACGTCCAACGACCAAGTTGGCATCGCTGGTTCGGTTGTTTCGCCAGGTAGCGCACGCAACTGGCTGGCAGCTGCTAACTACGACTTCGCAGTAGCGAAAGCGTATGTTGCATACGGCGTCAACAAAGGCGACAACAGCTCGACCCGTAACAACGCCAACGCTGGTAACTTGTTCAACATCGCATCGACCGGTGGTCTGACCAACGACAGCACCACCGCCCTGATCGGCGCAACCGTACCAGTTGGTCCAGCCGGCACCGTGATGGCTTCGATCATCCACGTCAACGACAAAAACAGCTCGAACGCCGATGCGAACCAGTTCGCAGTGGGCTACTCGTACGCTCTGTCGAAGCGCACCAGCACCTACGCTTCGTACGCCAAGATCTCGAACAAAAACAACGCTGGTTACACCGTTGGTAACAACAGCAATGTTGGTTCGGGCGACCAAGCGTTCAACGTTGGTGTTCGTCACTCGTTCTAATATTCGCGCAAGCGAAGCTTAGTACCGCTGCCAGCATCCCTTCGGGGATGTTGATAAGCAAGAAAACGCGTCTCCAGGCTAGTCCTGGCGGCGCGTTTTTGCATGGGCGGCGCCAGTTATAATGGCGCCGTTACTCAAGTAAAGGAATGTCATGTATTCATACACCTCGCCGCGCCTGCCTATTCTGCTGGCCGCGTTGTTATTCGCCAGCGTCACGGGTGCCGCTTTCGCCGCCGTCAAGGGCAAGAAGCCGGCCGGACTGGAGCGCTACGGCGTGGCCGTCTATTCGGATCTGTGCCTGCAAAAGGATAGCGGCGAAATCGGCGGCCAGCGCGTGACCCTGCACCGCTTTGCCGAGGCCGATTCCGTCATCTATGAATTTACGGCTGGCGCGCTGAGCTGGCCTATCGTGGCCAACGACGTCAACCTGGACGCCGCGACGGGCGCCTTCGACTTCACCATCGCCGGCGCCGATAGCGAAGAACGCACCATCGTCGGCAAGTTTTCCAGGGATGGACAGACCCTGACCCTGGAAGGCGATTACTGCGGCGGCAACGTGCGCATGCCCATGAAACTGAGCCGCGTGCGCGATTTTGGCCGTCCCCTGAAAAATTGCACGCCATGCCCGCCGGTGCCGGAAGCGCCCGCCGAGGCAGTGCCTGCCGAGGAAAACGCGCCAGTGCCTGCTGCCTGAGCGATTGCCGCTGTCAAAAAGGAAAGGCCCGGTATCGACCGGGCCTTTGTTATTTCTTGCCTTGCAAGCGGCTTATTTTCCCGCCTGCGCCTTTTCCGCCGTGGCGCGGATGGTGGCCAGGGTGGCGTTCGGCGTGATCAGGTTGCCGTCGTAGCGCAGCTCGATCAGGGCCGGCAAGTTGTGCGCCTTGGCGTGCGCCAGCGCCCGCTGCAGGGCAGGGACGAACTCTTCTGTCGTATTCACCACTTCGCCATGCGCGCCATACGCTTGCGCCAGCGCCGCAAAATCCGGGTTGTGCAGGGTCGTGCCCGAGACGCGGCCCGGGTAATCGCGTTCCTGGTGCATTCGGATGGTGCCAAACATCTGGTTGTTGAAGACGATAATGACCACGCCCGCCTGGTATTGCACGGCGGTGGCCAGTTCCTGGCCATTCATCATGTATTCGCCATCGCCGGCAAAGGTGATCACGGTGCGCTCCGGATGCACGATCTTGGCCGCCACGCCGGACGGCACGCCATAGCCCATGGCGCCGTTGGTTGGCGCCAGCTGCGTGCGCATGCCGCCGTAGCGGTAGAAGCGGTGCGCCCACGAGGCGTAATTGCCGGCGCCGTTCGTCAGGATGGTGTCTGGGGGCGCCTGCGCCATGATCTCCTGTGTCACTTGCCACAGATCCAGCGGTGCCTGGCCATCCTGGAAGATGGGTGGGCGCTGCTGGTAGGCGGCCAGCTCGGCCTTGGCTTCGGCCGGCGTATGTTTCCATGCGGAAGCGTCGACGGGGTCCATGGTGGCCAGCATGGCGCAGACTTGCGGCATGCCGCTGTTGATCATCAGCTCGGCCTGGTAAACGCTGCCCAGTTCCTCGGCATCCGTATGGATGTGCACCAGGCGCTGGCGTGGTACGGGCGAGTCGAACAGGGTGTAGCCGCCCGTCGTCATTTCGCCCAGGCGCGGGCCGATGGCGATGACCAGGTCGGCATTTTTCACGCGCGCGGCCAGTTTCGGGTTGATGCCGATGCCGACGTCGCCGATGTAGTTCGGGTGTGCATTGTCGAGCAAGTCCTGGAAGCGGAAGGCGCAGGCGACGGGCAAGTAGTTGCTTTCCGCGAACTGTTGCAGATCGGCGCACGCCTGCGGCGTCCAGGTGGTGCCGCCCAGCAACACCAGCGGCTGTTTTGCGGCGGCCAGCATGCTGCGCAGCTGCTGCAGCTGGGCGTTTGATGGCGCCGCCTGCACGGGCTGGTAGGCGCGCGTGTCGGCGACAGTCGCCATGGAAATGAGCATGTCTTCCGGCAGGGCCAGCACGACAGGGCCGGGGCGGCCGCTAGTGGCGACCTGGAAGGCGCGCGCCAGGTATTCGGGGATGCGCTCGGCGCGGTCGATCTGCGCCACCCACTTGGCCATCTGGCCGTACATGCGGCGGTAGTCGATTTCCTGGAACGCTTCGCGGTCGACGAAATCATTGCCCACCTGGCCGATGAACAGGATCATCGGCGTGGAATCCTGGTAAGCCGTGTGCACGCCGATCGAGGCATTGGTGGCGCCCGGTCCGCGCGTGACGAAGCAGATACCTGGCTTGCCCGTCAGCTTGCCGTAGGCTTCGGCCATGAAGGCGGCGCCGCCTTCCTGACGGTTGATGATGAAGCGGATGCCCGAATCGTGCAGGGCGTCGAGCACGTCCAGGTAGCTTTCGCCAGGCACGCCAAAGGCGGTGTCGACACCATGGATCTGCAGGGCATCGACCAGGATCTGGCCGCCGGTACGGGATTGTTGCGTCATGTTCGGCTCTTTATATTCTAGTGGGGTGGCAAAGAAGTGGGGCAAGCGGTGCGCATGCGCTTGCATGCAAGCAGCTTGCCTCATTCTATGTGAGCCGATTTGGCCCGGCTTTTGAAATGGCGACACAGAATTACACAATCCCCCGGGCCGGGGGCGACGAGGGGCGTGCACAGGCCTTTTGCAGAAACATGCTGCGGCGCGGTACAATGGCGGGTGAAGCAGGCCAGACAGTCGCTGGCCGGCGCAGCAATGCGCTGGCGGGAGGAAGGTCCGGACTCCATAGAGCGGGGTGACGGTTAACGGCCGTCCGCTGAAAGCCGACCTGGCGTACTTGTATGCCGGGGGAGTATAAGGCGAGGAATAGGGCCACAGAGACGAGCGTATTAAGTTACGGTGAAACGCGGTAACCTCCACCTGGTGCAATTTCAAATAGGCACGCGATGATGCTGCTCGCGGAGCGTGCGGGTAGAAAGCTTGAGCGCCCGAGTAATCTGGCGCCTAGAGGAATGACTGTCATAGCGCCAACCTGCAAGGGAAGGTGCCGTAACAAAATCCGGCCTACCGGCCTGCTTCACTTGAATTCTGCTCCCTGGCTTGCCGGGGGAGCGTATCGGCCGCAGCGATTTGCCTGCTGCGCGCCACCAAAAAGCCCCCGCAACGGGGCTTTTTTTGTTTCTAAAAGTATAGCAGTTAAGATAAAGTTGTATATACAACTAAAAGTGAACAATTGGTTAAAGTTTCCTTGTCTTAATTAATTGCTGCATTGCAAAAATAATTTTCCCGCGACAGGCCAGCCCCGGAAAACAGGGCCGATACGCGCCATGGACGAATTTTTTTTGCCGTAAGCCTAGTCTTTTGCGGCGACTGATTGTTGTTGTGCCTGGATGACGAAACTATTGTCATGTGTCAACTAACTGTAAAAAATTCAATTTTTTGATTTCGTTTTTTTCGATGTTTACGGTAGGAAAACACATGTGTGCAGATGAGGTAGCACATTCACTATCTTTCATAAGTATCTAATTTATCGATATATTTTTATTTGAGACTCCTTCAACGATATGCGCTAAGTCCTTAATTTCATTAATAAAATTCCTGTTTTGCCAATCGGAAACCGCTTGACCACTATCTTTGCTTCCTCTAAAGTGGGCAACTGTGTGAAAAAGTGTGTTTTTGTGGGAAATTTTCCCTTTCCATCGTGATGCACAAGCGTCGCAACTCAAGCTCAAAAAAGGTCTTCCGTGTTTCAAGGCGCGTCCGCAATCAATCTCGATGCCAAAGGCAGGATGTCTATCCCTGCCAAGCACCGTGACGCGCTGGCGATTCAATGCGAAGGCCGTTTGACCCTGACCAAACACCCCGATGGCTGCCTGCTGTTTTTCCCCCGTCCCGTGTGGGAAAGCCACCGCCAGCAAATCGCCGCCTGGCCCATGTCGGCGCGCGCCTGGCAGCGCATCTTCCTCGGCAACGCCGTTGACGTCGAGCTGGACTCGGCCGGCCGCGTGCTGATCTCGCCCGAATTGCGCAACGCCGTGGGGCTGTCGCGCGAAGTCATGATGATCGGCATGGGCAGTCACTTTGAAATATGGGATGCCGGCAAGTTGGCCGACAAAGAACAGCAGGCGATCGATGCCGGCACCCCCGATGTACTTTCCAATTTTTCTTTCTAAGGCTCCGTAATGACACAACTCACGGTGCCGGAATTTCAGCATCGCACGGTGCTGCTCGATGAAGCGGTCGATGCGCTCGACCTGTCGGGCGACCGCGCGCACGGCATTTATGTCGATGGCACGTTTGGCCGCGGCGGGCATAGCCGATTGATCCTGTCGCGCCTGGCTGCCGATGCGCGCCTGATCGGCTTCGACAAGGATTTGCAAGCCATCGCCACGGCCGAACAGATCGGCGACCCCCGCTTTGACATCGTTCACGACAGCTTTGCCACCATGACGGCCAGCCTGGCCGCGCGCGGCGTGCAACAGGTGGACGGCATCCTGCTCGACCTGGGCATCTCGTCGCCGCAGGTCGATGATGCTGCGCGCGGTTTCAGCTTCCGCAACGACGGACCGCTGGACATGCGCATGGATACCACGCGCGGCATCTCCGCAGCCGAATGGCTGGCGGTGGAAACCGAGCAGAATTTAGAGAAAGTGATACGCGATTATGGGGAAGAACGGTTTGCTTTTCAGATTGCAAAGGCGATTGTTGCTGGCCGGGCAGTCCAGCCAATTTCAAGCACACGACAGCTTGCCAGCATCGTGGCAGGCGCCGTCAAGACCCGCGAGAAGGGTAAGGACCCCGCTACCCGCACCTTTCAGGCCATACGCATTTTCATTAACAAAGAGCTCGAGGATCTCGAGATCGGTCTGAATCAGGCGTATGCCTGCCTGGCACCTGGCGCGCGCATGGCCGTGATCAGTTTTCATTCGCTGGAAGACCGCATGGTCAAGCGCTTCTTCGCCTCGAAGGCAAACGTGGAGCAGCCTGACCGCCGCCTGCCGATCCGCGCGGTGGACTTGCCGCAGCCGGAAATGAAGCTGATTTTGAAGATGAAGCCGTCCGACGCCGAGATCGAGGGGAATCCCCGTTCGCGTTCGGCCGTGATGCGCGTGGCGCAGCGTCTGCCGTTGCTTGCCCCTGCAAATGGCGGCGCCCGATGACTGGCAAGCTCAGTGTCGTGCTGTCGGCCCTGCTGGTGTGCTGCGGCCTGTCGCTGGTGAACGCGCAGTACCAGGCGCGCCACCTGCTGATCGACCTGGAACGCGCGCAAGCGCTGTCGCGCCAGCTCGATATCGACTGGGCGCAGCTGCAACTGGACCAGTCTACCCTGGGCAAGCACGAACGCATCGAATCGATTGCACGGCGCGATCTGAGCATGACGCCGCTGACGGCGGCGCGTACGCAATACCTGACGGAGGGTGAATAATGAAGTTGGGCGGTAACAGCAACGGCCGGGTGGCTGCATCGAAAGGCGTGCCATTCTCGAAGAACCCCGTACTGGCAGTGCGTCTGCCCGTCTGGCGTTCGCGCGTCGTGCTGTTCCTGCTGTTCTTCGCTTTCGCCGGCCTGGGCGCGCGCGCCCTGTGGCTACAGGGCGTGTCGACGCAGTTTTTGCAAAAGCAGGGCAAGGCGCGCTACGAGCGCACGCTGGAGCTGCCGGCCACGCGCGGCAAGATCACCGACCGCAACGGCCAGGTGCTGGCCTCTTCCGTGCCCGTGAAAGCCATTTGGGCCATTCCCGACGACGTGCTGCAAGCGTCGCCTGAGAAAATCAACGCGCTGGCCGGCCTGCTGGAAATGAATGTCAACGAATTGCGCAAGAAGCTCGATTCGGACCGCAGCTTTGTTTACTTGAAACGTCAGGTCGAGATGGACGTGGCTGACAAAATCTCCAAGCTGGGCATCGACGGCATCGACGAGCGCAAGGAATACAAGCGCTTTTATCCGCAGGGCGAAGTGATGACCCACGTGGTGGGCTTTACCAACGTGGAAGACGTGGGCCAGGAAAGCATGGAACTGGCGCAGCAGAAAACCCTCGTCGGCACCACCGGCAGTCGCCGCGTGATCAAGGACCGCCTGGGACATATCGTCGAAGACATCGGCTTCATCCACGAACCGCATGACGGCAAGGACCTGACCCTGTCCGTCGACAGCAAGATCCAGTACATCGCCTTCACGCAATTGAAGGAAGCGGTGGAAAAGTTCAACGCCAAGGCTGGCGGCGCCGTTGTGCTCGACGTGCACACGGGCGAAGTGCTGGCCCTGGCCAATTACCCCAGCTACGACCCGAACGACCGCCGCAAGCTCACGGGACAGCAGCTGCGTAACCGCGTCATGACTGATACGTTTGAACCCGGTTCGACCCTGAAACCGATCACGGTCTCGCTGGCGCTCGACACGGGCCGCGTCAAGCCGACTACCCTGATCGATACGGGGCCGGGCCGCTACACCATCGCCGACCGGACGATTACCGACACCAAGCCGCACGGCGTGATCAATGTCTCCGAGATTATCGAAATGTCGTCGAACATCGGCACTTCGAAAATCGCGCTGGGCATGCCGTCGCAGGAAATGTGGGAAATGTTTACCAAGGTGGGCTTCGGCCAGCAGCCGAAATGGGGCTTCCCCGGTGCTGTGGCCGGCCGCGTGCGTCCGTACAAATCGTGGCGCCCGGTGGAACAGGCGACCATGAGCTACGGTAACGGCATTTCCGTCTCGCTGATCCAGCTGGCGCGCTCCTACATGATGTTCGCGCGCGATGGCGACACGATTCCCCTGTCATTCCAGAAGGTCAATGAGCTGCCCGTGGGCCAGCAAGTGATCAAGCCGAAGACGGCCGCCGAAATGCGCGCCATGCTCGAACTTGTGGTCTCCGGCGCGCACGGCTCGGCCAAGCGCGCCCAGGTCGCCGGCTACCGCGTCGGCGGCAAGACGGGTACCGCCTACAAAGTGGAAAACGGCCGTTACGCGATGCCGCGCAAATACATCGGCTCTTTCGTGGGCATGGTGCCGATGTCGGCGCCGCGCTTCATCATTGCCGTGATGATCGATGAACCGACTGGCGCTGCCCACTATGGCGGCCAGGTTGCCGCTCCCGCTTTCGCGGCGATTGCGACCAACGCGCTGCGCGCGATGAACGTACCGCCCGATTCCTCCGTTACCGAAATCGTGGTCCCGGCCAATGCCGGCCCGGAGGCCATGTGAAGTCACTCATGACCATACAAGACATCAGTTTGTGGATCAAAGCGGCTGCCCCGTCCGGGCAGCTGACGTCCGATTCGCGCCGCGTGCAGCGCGGCGACGTGTTTTTTGCCTACGCGGGCGCCACCCAATTCATCGACACCGCCATCCTGCAGGGCGCCGCCGCCATCGTGCATGATGCCGTTGAGTGGAACGCCGCATGGAATGTGCCGCATCTGCTGGTCAGCGACCTGAAACGCCTGGCAGGCCCTGTCGCCCACGCCTTTTACGGCATGCCCGATAGCGCCATGTTCAGCGCTGGCGTGACGGGCACGAATGGCAAGACATCCTGCGCGTTGTGGCTGGCGCAGGCACTGGCGCGCCTCGGTGAAACCTCGTCCGTCATCGGTACGCTGGGCGTGGGCCTGTGCAAGCCGCGCGGCGAGATCGACTTCGACGTCACCGGCTACACCACGCCCGACGCGGTGCTGCTGGCGCGTAAACTCGCCGCCATGCGCGACGCTGGCGCCAAGGCTGTTGCCATCGAAGTGTCGTCGATTGGCCTGGACCAGGAGCGCGCGGCCGGCATGCATTTTGATGTTGCCATGTTTACCAACCTGACGCGCGACCATCTTGATTACCACGGCGACATGGCCACCTACGAGGCGGCCAAAGTCAAGCTGTTCGACTGGCCTGGCCTGAAAACGGCTGTCATCAACCTGGACGACGCCATGGGCCTGCGTCTGGCGGCGCACGTTGACGGCAAGCTGGCAGGCGAGTATCCGGTCATCGGCTATACCTTGCAGGATGCGGCCAGCCAGCCCGATTTGCCGGGCGTGCTGATGCTGCGCGCCAGCCAGTTTCGCAGCCGCAATGCCGGTACCGACTTCCACCTGGAATGCGCGCTGGGCGTGGCGCTGGTCAAGACGCAGCTGGTTGGCCACTTCAATATCAGCAATGCGTTGGCCGTGCTGGGCGCCTTGCTGGCGCATGGCACCGGCCTGCGCGCCGCCATTGACGGCATCGAATCCCTGCAGCCGGCTCCCGGCCGCATGCAGCAGGTGGGTGGACAGGAAGCGCCGATGGTCGTCATCGATTACGCGCATACGCCGGACGCGCTGGAAAAAACCCTGGCAGCCTTGCGCCAGGTGGCGCAGGAACGGGGTGGCCAGCTGTGGTGCGTGTTTGGCTGCGGCGGCGACCGCGATCCGGGCAAGCGTCCGCAGATGGGCGCCATCGCGCAGCTGGCCGATCACGTGCTGGTCACCAGTGACAATCCGCGCAGCGAAGACCCACACGCCATCATCGCGCAGATCGTCGCCGGCATGCGTGCAGACGGCCCGCAGCCGCAGGCCATCGAAGACCGTGCCGCAGCCATCCTGTCGGCCATCAAGCACGCGGCCAAGCCGGACGTGATCCTGCTGGCGGGCAAGGGCCATGAGCCGTACCAGGAAATCAAGGGCAAGAAACTGCCGTTCTCCGATGCCGACCATGCGCAGCTGGCCCTGTCCGCGCGCCTGACCATGATGAGGACGAATTGATGCGCGCGACCCTGACAGAACTGATGCCATCGCTGGACGGCGCGCAACTGACGGGCGACGCCGTTTTTGACGGCGTCTCCACCGACAGCCGCAGCGCCCAAGCCGGCTCGCTGTTCGTCGCCCTGCGTGGTGAGAGTTTCGACGCCCACGATTTCCTCGACCAGGTGGCTGCACGCGGCGTTGCCGCCGTGGTGGTCGAGCGCCTGCCCGAAGGCTGGGACAGCGGCAAGGTGCCAGCCATCGTGGTGGCTGATACCCTGGTTGCGCTGGGCCGCATCGCCCATCACTGGCGCGGCCGTTTCAGTCTGCCCGTCATCGGCGTCACCGGCAGCAACGGCAAGACCACCGTCAAGGAGATGATTTCATCCATCCTGGCGGCGGCCTTTGGCGAAGAAGCCCGCCTGGCCACGCGCGGCAACCTGAATAATGAAATCGGCGTGCCATTGACCCTGTTCCGCCTGAGCGCCGGGCACAAGGCGGCCGTCATCGAGATGGGCATGAACCATCCTGGCGAAATCGCCCGCCTGGCGGCAATCGCCGCGCCGACCCTGGCGATGGTCAACAACGCGCAGCGCGAACACCAGGAATTCATGCACACGGTGGTAGCGGTGGCGCGCGAAAACGGCGCCGCGCTGGCAGCCCTGGCGCATGACGGCGTGGCCGTCTTCCCGCATGGCGATGAATTCACATCCCTGTGGCGCGAGCTGGCCGGCGCGCGCGCCGTCATCACCTTCGGCCTGTCAAAGGACGCCGATGTGAGCTGCACGCACCGCGTGGCCGAGGATTTTGGCAGCGACATGTTCGTCAGCGTGCGCGCACAGGACGGCAGCTTGCGCCAGTTCTTCGTCGGCCTGCAGGCAGCGGGCGACCATAATGTGCGCAATGCGCTGGCGGCCGTGGCGTGCGCCGTTGGCGCGGGTATCGCCATCGAACATATCAAGCAGGGCCTGGAGGCGTTCGCGCCAGTGAACGGCCGCCTGCAGAAAAAACGTGCCGCCAACGGCGCCACCATCATCGACGACACGTATAACGCCAATCCGGATTCGGCGCGCGCGGCCATCGATGTGCTGGCGCAGGCCGCGGCACCGCGCATCCTGGTGCTGGGCGAGATGGGCGAAGTCGGCACGCAGGGGCAGCAGTTCCACGAAGAGATCGGCGCCTACGCCGCCGCCAAAGGCATCGAACACGTGCTGGCGACGGGCGGCCTGGCGCGCCATCTGGTGAATCCGGCGCAGGCGGCCGCAAGCCAGGAATCGGGCACGCTCGTGGAGTATTTCGAACAGTTCGACGGCTTGCTGGCGGCGCTCGATGCGCATTTGTCCGGCCGTTCGGATGCAACAGTATTGATCAAGGGCTCCCGCTTCATGAAAATGGAACGGGCCGTGCAGCATTTGATTGGTTCAAACAACAATAACAAGGAAACTCACTAATCATGCTGCTCTGGCTCGCTCATTATTTCCAGGACGACATTGGCCCATTGCGGGTCTTTAACTTCATCACTTTCCGCGCCGTCTTCGCGACGCTGACGGCCATCCTGATCGGCCTGTGCGCCGGTCCGGCCGTGATCCGCATGCTCACGCGCATGAAGGTCGGCCAGGCCGTGCGCACGGACGGCCCGCAAACGCATCTGAAAAAACACGGCACCCCGACCATGGGCGGTGTGCTGATTTTGATCGCCATCGGCATTTCCACCTTGCTGTGGGCCGACCTGTCGAACCGCTTCATCTGGCCCGTGCTGATCGTCACCCTGGGCTTTGGCGCCGTCGGTTGGGCCGACGACTACCGCAAGGTGGTGCACCAGGATCCGGAAGGCATGCGTTCACGCGAAAAATACTTCTGGCAGTCGCTGATCGGCATCATCGCCGCCTTCTACCTGGCGTTTTCCGTCTCCGTCTCGGAGCCCGACGCGGGCCACGTGTGGAACCTGATCTACGCCTGGGTGCAGTCCGGCTTTGCCATGGACCTGCCGCCCAAGGCCGACCTGATCGTGCCATTCTTCAAGACCATCAGCTATCCGCTGGGCGTGTGGGGCTTCATCGCGCTGACCTACTGCGTCATCGTCGGCACCAGCAACGCCGTCAATTTCACCGATGGTCTCGATGGCCTGGCCATCATGCCGACCGTGATGGTGGGCACGGCCCTGGGCCTGTTCGCCTACCTGACGGGCAACGCCACGTATGCGCGCTACCTGTTCATCCCGCACATCCCGGGCGCCGGCGAGCTGGTGATCTTCTGCGGCGCGCTGGCCGGTTCCGGCCTGGCCTTCCTCTGGTATAACACGCATCCCGCCAAGGTCTTCATGGGCGACGTCGGCGCGCTGGCGCTGGGCGGTGCACTGGGTACCGTCGCCGTCATCGTGCGCCAGGAAATCGTCCTGTTCATCATGGGTGGCATTTTTGTGGTCGAAACGCTGTCCGTGATCATCCAGGTCGTCTGGTTCAAATACACCAAGAAGCGTTATGGCGCTGGCCGCCGCGTCTTCCTGATGGCGCCACTGCATCACCATTTTGAACAAAAGGGCTGGAAAGAGACGCAGGTCGTCGTGCGTTTCTGGATCATCACCATGATGCTGGTGCTGCTCGGCCTGACCACCTTGAAGCTGCGCTGATGATGTACGACGCTAAAACCGCACTGGTACTGGGCCTCGGGGAGTCGGGGCTGGCCATGGCCCTGTGGCTGGCCCGCGGCGGGGCAATCGTGCGCGTGGCCGATACGCGCGAGGCGCCTGAACGCCTGGCCGCGCTGCAGGCCGCCGTGCCGCAGGCGCAGTTCATCGCTGGCGCGTTCACGGCCGACCTGCTCGATGGCGTGGATTTTGTCGCCGTCAGCCCCGGCCTGGCGCCGCAGCGCGAACTGGCGCAGATTGCACCTGCCGCTGCTGAAAAAAACATCCCCGTGTGGGGAGAAATCGAACTGTTCGCGCAGGCGCTGACGGCGTTGAAGGCGGAGCGCGGCTATGCGCCGAAAGTGATCGCCATCACGGGCACCAACGGCAAGACGACGGTGACCAGCCTGGTGGGCCTGCTGTGCGAACGCGCAGGCATGGCCACGCGCGTGGCCGGCAATATCAGCCCGGCCGCGCTGGACGTGCTGCGCGAGGTGCTCGATGCGGAACCGGCGCCGCCGCCGGTCGATGCAGAAGCTGAAGCGGCGGAACTCGTCGCCAGCACCTTGCCGCAAGCATGGATACTGGAACTGTCCAGCTTCCAGCTGCACACGACGTTCAGCCTGCAGGCCGATGCGGCCACGGTATTGAATCTGTCGCAGGATCACCTGGATTGGCACGGCGACATGGCCTCCTATGCGAGCGACAAGGCACGCATCTTCGGCGACCAGACCGTGCGCGTCCTGAATCGCGACGATGCTGCCGTGATGCACATGGCCGATCCGCTGACCGAAATCATCACCTTTGGCACGAGCGAGCCGCTTGATGTGGACAGCTTTGGCCTGGTCAATGAACGGGGCATTTTCTGGCTGGCGCAAGCAGTGCCCAGTGAAGAAGTCATCGAGAAAAAACGCAGGAAGAACGATCCGGCCCCGGAACCGGTGCCGACGATGGCAAAGAAGCTGATGCCGGCCGATGCGCTGAAAATCCGTGGCCAGCACAATGCCTCGAATGCGCTGGCGGCGCTGGCCCTGTGCCGCGCCATCGGCCTGCCGTTCGCGCCGCTGCTGCATGGCTTGCGCGAATACCAGGGCGAGCCGCACCGGGTGGAACTGATCACGGCCGTCAATGAAGTCGAATACTACGATGACAGCAAGGGCACCAACGTGGGCGCGACAGTGGCCGCGCTGTTCGGCCTGGGCAAGGCATTTGGCGGCGCGGAACAGCGCCTGGTGCTGATCGCCGGCGGTGACGGCAAGGGGCAGGATTTCTCGCCGCTGGCTGAACCCGTGTCGCGCTACGTGCGTGCCGTGGTGCTGATCGGCCGCGATGCGCCTGCGCTGCGCGCGGCCCTGGAGCCGGCTGGCGTGGACATCGTCGATTGCGCCACCTTGCCGGAAGCGGTCAAGCGCGCCAGCAGCCTTGCCCTGGCCGGCGATGCCGTGCTGCTGTCGCCCGCCTGCGCCAGCCTGGACATGTTCAAGAACTACGCGCACCGCGCGCAGGTATTTGTCGACGCCGTACGCGACATCGCCCTGGAAAACGGACAGGATATCTGATGGCCTTCCAACTGCCCTTCCGCTTCGGTTCCGGCTCGGCTGCCAAGCCGCTGGATAGCCGCGCGCGGCAGTCGAAGATGATGGACTATGACAAGCCGCTGGTGTGGGTCGTCCTGCTGCTCATGTTGCTGGGCATGGTGATGGTGTATTCGGCCTCGATCTCGCTGTCGGACGCGCGCAAGTTTGCCGCCTATACGAACAATTATTTTGTCGTGCGCCAGGCGCTGTTCATCGGCATCTCGATCATCGCCGCTGCGCTGGTGTTCCGCATCCGCATCGCCACCTGGCAAAAGATGGCGCCATGGCTGTTCATCGGTACCCTGGTGCTGCTGGTGATGGTGCTGATACCGGGCCTGGGCGTATCGGTCAACGGCGGTCGCCGCTGGTTGAACCTGCCGGGCCTGCGGCCGCAACCGTCCGAGCTGATGAAAGTGGTGATGGTGCTGTACGCGGCCGATTACACGGTGCGCAAGCAGGAATACATGCATAAGCTGACCAAGGGCTTCATGCCGATGGCGCTGGCCGTCAGTTTCGTCGGCCTGCTGCTGCTGATGGAGCCCGACCTGGGCGCCTTCGGCGTGATCGTCTGCATCGCCATGGGCATCCTGTTCCTGGGTGGCGTCAATGCCATCTGGTTCGGCGGCATCGGCGCCATGCTGACGGCGATCTTCGTCACTATCATCGCCCTGTCGAAATTCCGCCGCGAGCGGTTTTTTGCGTATCTCGATCCGTGGCAGGAAGACAATGCGCTGAACAAGGCGTACCAGCTGACGCACTCGCTGATTGCCTTCGGGCGCGGCGAACTGTTTGGCGTGGGCCTGGGCGGCAGCGTGGAAAAGCTGCACTACCTGCCCGAGGCGCATACGGACTTCTTGCTGGCCGTGATCGGCGAGGAACTGGGCCTGGTGGGTGTGTTGATCGTGATCGGCATGTTCTACTGGATTATCAAGCGTGCGTTTGACATCGGCCGCCAGGCAATCGCCATCGACCAGACCTTTGCCGGCTTGACGGCGAAAGGCATCGCCATCTGGATTGGCGTGCAGACTTTCATCAACATGGGCGTGAATTTGGGCCTGTTGCCGACCAAGGGCCTGACCCTGCCTTTGATGAGTTATGGCGGCACGGGCGTACTGATTAACTGTATCGGCCTGGCGATCCTGCTGCGCATCGATTACGAAAACCGGATCCTGATGCGCGGAGGCCGGCTATGAGCGACGTAAAGAATTTGAAACCGACTAAACGACTGATGATCATGGCGGCCGGCACCGGCGGCCATATTTTCCCGGGCCTGGCGATCGCGCAGACCATGCGCGCGCGCGGCTGGGAAGTGAGCTGGCTGGGCACGACCCACGGCATGGAGCAGGACCTGGTGCCGAAAAGCGGCATCGCCATGGACGCCATCGCGTTCTCGGGCATGCGCGGCAAGGGCCTGGCGCACACGGTCAAAGGCGGCTTCAAGATGCTGGCCAGTTTCTTTGCCATCCGCCGCTTCATCGCCAGCCGCAAGCCGGACGTGGTGATGGGCATGGGCGGCTACGTCACCGTGCCGGGCGGCCTGATGGCGCGCATGAAGGGCGTGCCGCTGGTGCTGGTCAATGCCGACGCTGCGCTGCTGCTGTCGAACAAGACTTTGGTGCCGCTGGCGCAGAAAGTGTGTTTCGGTTTTCCTGCCGATTTCGGCAGCGCCGCCGGCAAGGCCGTCGTCACGGGTAATCCCGTGCGCGCCGAGATCCTGGCCATGGCGCCGCCGGTGCTGCGGTTCGCGGGACGTAGCGGTCCGCTGCGCATCCTGGTGGTGGGCGGCAGCCTGGGCGCGAAAGCGCTGAACGACAATCTGCCCGCCGCGCTGGCCCTGATGCAGGAGGGCGAACGTCCGCTGGTGACGCACCAGTCGGGCAAGAAGAATATCGATGCCCTGCATGCCGCGTATGCGCAAGCGGGCGTGCAGGCCACTGTGGTCGACTTCATCGACGACATGGCCAAGGCATATACCGAGGCCGACCTGGTGATTTGCCGCGCTGGCGCCATCACCCTGTCGGAACTGACGGCGGCCGGCGTGGCCAGCGTGCTCGTGCCGCTGGTGGCGTCGACCACCAGCCACCAGCGCGACAACGCGCAATGGATGGCGCAACAAGGCGCGGCGATTCATTTGCCGCAGACGGAAATGAGCCCGGCGTCGCTGAGCGCAATGCTGGCGTCCTTGACGCGCGACAGCTGCCAGCAGATGGCGCAGGCGGCCCTGGCAGCAGGCAAGCGCGACGCCAATGAGGCGATCGCAAACGTATTGGAAAAACTGGCATGAGGTTAGCGCTGTGAAGCATAAAGTAAACAATATCCACTTTGTCGGCATTGGCGGCAGCGGCATGAGCGGCATCGCCGAAGTGCTGGTCAACCTGGGCTACAAGGTGTCGGGCTCCGATCTGGGCAGCAATGCGGCGACGCAGCGCCTGGCGAGCTTGGGCGCGACTGTCATGCTCGGCCACGCGGCCGAGAACATCGGCGACGCCGATGCGGTCGTGACGTCGGGCGCCGTCCCGCAAGACAATCCGGAAGTGGCGGCCGCGCGTGCGCGCAAGATCCCGCTGGTGCCGCGCGCCGTGATGCTGGGTGAATTGATGCGTTTGAAACGTGGCATCGCGATCGCCGGCACGCATGGCAAGACGACGACGACCAGTTTGGTCGCTTCGGTGCTGGCGCAGGGTGGCCTCGATCCTACCTTCGTCATCGGCGGTCGCCTGACCAGCGCCGGCGCGAACGCCAAGCTCGGTTCCGGCGACTACCTGGTGGCCGAAGCCGATGAGTCGGACGCCTCGTTCCTGAACCTGACGCCGATGATCGAAGTGATCACGAATATCGACGCCGATCACATGGACACCTACGAGCACGATTTCGAAAAGCTCAAGCAGGCGTTCGTGCAGTTCACGCACCGTCTGCCTTTCTATGGCCGCGCCATGCTGTGCATCGACGATCCGCACGTACGCGCCATCATCCCGTTCGTGACCAAGCCGGTCACCACCTATGGCTTCGCGCAGGACGCCGAAGTGCGCGCCATCAATGCGCGTGCCGTGGGACTGGAAATGCATTTCACGGTGCTGCAGGAAGGCTATCCCGACCTCGACGTGGTATTGAACCAGCCGGGCATGCACAATGTGCAAAATGCTTGCTCGGCGATCGCCATCGCGCGCGAAATCGGCATCGCCGATGCCGCCACGCAGCAGGGCCTGGCGGAGTTTTCCGGCGTCGGCCGGCGCTTCACGCGCTATGGCGACGTGGCGCTGCCGAACGGCGGAAGCTTCGCCCTGGTCGACGATTTCGGCCACCATCCGGTGGAAACGGAAGTCACCCTGGCCGCCGCGCGCGCCGCCTATCCTGGCCGCCGCCTGGTGCTGGCATTCCAGCCGCACCGCTACAGCCGCACGCGCGACCTGTTCGAGGATTTCGTCAAGGTGCTCAGCGCGCCGGACGTGCTGCTCTTGTCCGAAGTGTATGCGGCAGGCGAAGCGCCTATCGTCGCCGCCGACGGCCGCGCACTGGCGCATGCGCTGCGCGCGCGCGGCAAGATCGAGCCGATTTTCGTCGAGTCCATGAAGGACATGGCCGACACCATCATGAGCGTGGCGCGCGACGGCGACGTCGTGCTGACCATGGGCGCAGGTTCCATCAGCGGCGTCCCGCAACAACTGACTACGTATCCATCCAACACTGTAAAGGCCTGACGTGAACCAAGCTTCAGCTATCGATGTAAAACAACTGGGCAAGGTCGGCGTCCTGTTCGGCGGTAGTTCGGCCGAGCGCGAAGTGTCGCTGATGTCCGGCACGGGCGTGCTGGCTGCGCTGCAAAGCCGTGGCGTGGACGCGCATGCGTTCGACACGGGCGAACGCAGCCTGGCCGAACTGGCCGCTGAAAAATTCGACCGCGTCTTCATCGCGTTGCACGGCCGCTTCGGTGAAGACGGCAGCCTGCAGGGCGCGCTGGAACAGCTGGGCATTCCGTACACGGGCAGTGGAGTGATGGCCTGCGCGGTGGGCATGGACAAGGTCTACACCAAGATGATCTGGATGATGCACAAGCTGCCGACGCCGCAATACGCGGTGCTGAATGACAGCTCCGACTTGGCCAAGGTGGCCGCTGAACTGGGCTTGCCGCTGATCGTCAAGCCGCCGCACGAAGGATCGAGCATCGGCATCACGACGGTCAATGAAGCATCGGCCTTCCAGGCGGCCTACGATATCGCCGCCGGCCTCGATGATTCGGTGCTGGCCGAGGAATTCATCAAGGGCCGCGAATTCACCGTGGCGATCCTGGGCCAGGGCGCCACGGCGCGCGCGCTGCCGCCGATTGAAATCGTCGCCCCGCAAGGCAATTACGATTACCAGAACAAGTACTTCACGGACGATACGCAGTATTTTTGTCCGCCGCAGTTGGACCAGGCAATCGTGGCGGAAATGGAGCGCATCGCCGTGGCAGCCTACCGTGCCATCGGCTGTGAAGGCTGGGGACGTGTGGACGTGCTGATGCGCGCGGCCGACAGCAAGTTGTTCCTGCTGGAAGTGAATACCTCGCCCGGCATGACGGGGCACTCGCTCGTGCCGATGGCAGCGCGCGCGGTGGGCATCAGCTATGAAGACCTGTGCCTGGAAATCGTCGCTGGCGCGCGTCTGAAAATGCACAAGGGACAGCACTGATATGTGGCATGACGCTAAAAGCCTGAATACGACTGCCAACGGCTTGCTGGCCGCAGTGCTGGTCGTGTGCGTGGCCGCCGGCGTCTGGTGGATGTCGCAGCGTCCCATGTTCGACCTGCGCAGCATCAAGGTGGAAAGCGCGGACGACAAGGGCCTGCGCCACGTAAATTACCTGACCCTGCGCAGCGGCACCTTGGGCCGCATCAAGGGCAATTTTTTCACGACTAACCTGGAAAGCGTGCGCGGCGTGTTCGAATCGGTGCCTTGGGTGCGGCGCGCCAGCGTGCGACGCGAGTGGCCGAACCAGCTGATCGTGGCGCTGGAAGAACACGAAGCGCTGGGTACCTGGGGCGAGGACGGACGCTTGCTGTCGGTCAAGGGCGACGTGTTTACGGCCAATGTAGCCGAAGCCGAAGATGATCATGAACTGCCTGCTTTCGCCGGCCCCGATGGCAGCGAGAAGGAAGTACTGGCCACCTATGTGCAGCTGGCAAAGTGGTTTTCGCCGCTGAAGATGGTGCCGGAAACCCTGTCGTTGTCGAGTCGCTATGCATGGACCGTGAAACTGGATAATGGCATGAGCGTGGCGCTGGGGCGCGAGCAGAATCATACGACCCTGAAGGCGCGGGTCGACCGGTTGGTGGGCATCTACCCGCAGCTGGCGAGCCGGCTGGAAAATATCGACACGATCGATATGCGCTACCAGAATGGCCTGGCGCTCAGTTCCGCCGGCCTGGTGATACCGGCCGAAGGCAAGGACGGCAAGCCGGCAGCGGCGATCAAGAAGAAAAATGGCAGTCCGATTAAAAAACCGACTTAACTTAATAATCAATTTAACAATAGCCCAAAAAACTAGGCGACAGAAATGACAAAAGACGCGAAAAACCTGATCGTCGGCCTCGACATCGGCACCTCGAAAGTGGTGGCGGTGGTAGCCGAAGTGATGTCCGACGGGCGCCACGAAGTGATCGGGCTGGGCCAGCACGAATCGAAGGGCCTGAAAAAAGGCGTGGTGGTCAATATCGAGGCCACGGTGGAGTCCATCCAGCGCGCGCTGGAAGAGGCCGAGCTGATGGCCGACTGCAAGATCCGCAATGTCTATGCGGGTATTGCGGGCAGCCATATCCGCAGCTTCAATTCCAGCGGCATGGTGGCCATCAAGGACAAGGAAGTGACGGCGACCGACGTGGCGCGCGTCATCGAGACAGCAAAAGCGGTTAACATTCCGACCGATCAGCAATTGCTGCACACGGTGCCGCAAGAGTTCATCGTCGACAGCCAGGAAGATGTGCGCGAGCCTATCGGCATGAGTGGCATCCGCCTGGAGGTGAAGGTGCATATCGTCACCGGCGCCGTGTCGGCAGTGCAGAACATCGTCAAGTGCGTGCGCCGTTGCGGCCTGGAAGTGTCGGACCTGATCTTGCAGCCGATGGCGTCAGCCGATGCGGTGCTCACGCCCGACGAGAAGGAACTGGGCGTGGTGCTGATCGACATCGGCGGCGGCACGACCGATGTGGCGGTATTCTCCGATGGCGCGATCCGCCATACGGCAGTCATTCCCATCGCCGGCGACCAGATCACCAACGACATCGCCATGGCTTTGCGTACCCCGACCGCGGAAGCGGAAGAAATCAAGATCCGCTATGGCGTGGCCAAGCAGGTCCTGGCCGATCCCGGCGAATCGCTGGAAGTGCCAGGCCTGGGCGACCGCGGCCCGCGCAACCTGTCGCGCCAGGCGCTGGCGGCAGTGATCGAGCCGCGCGTCGAGGAGCTGTTCGCGATGGTGCACCAGGTGGTGCGTGAATCCGGTTATGAAGGCGTGCTGTCGTCGGGCATTGTGCTCACGGGCGGCACCTCCATCATGCCTGGCATGGTGGAAATGGCAGAAGATATTTTCCTGAAACCGGCGCGCCTCGGCACGCCCGAGTATCGGGGTCAGCTGGCCGACGTGGTGCGCAGTCCGCGCTATGCCACGGTATTGGGCCTGCTGCTGGAAGCGAAGAAGCAATACCTGCGCGGCCACATCGTGACGCGTCAGGACGGCTCGGTGAAGGCAGTCTGGCAGCGCATGAAGGAATGGTTTTTAGGGAATTTTTAAGGGCTTGATTTACGCCCGGCAGGTCAGGTTTTTTGGCAGCATCGCAGGTATACACACATAACTTTATTTTATATTTAACCGCAGTTTTCAATCTCCAGTTCTCCTACCAATATGAGGCCTGGCGCTTGGAAACCGCATCTGATAGGAGCACATCATGGAGTTCGATATGGTCGATAACACAGCTTTAGGTACCGTCATCAAGGTCGTCGGCGTCGGCGGTGCGGGTGGCAATGCAGTCCAACACATGATCAACAAAGGCATGTCGGGTGTGGAGTTCATTGCCGCCAACACCGACGCACAGGCCCTGTCGACATCGAAGGCCCACAACATCATCCAGATCGGCGATACCGGTCTGGGCGCCGGCATGAAGCCTGCCGTCGGTCGCCAGCTGGCCGAAGAATCGCGCGCACGCATCGCCGATGCGCTGCGCGGCGCGCACATGGTCTTCATCGCTGCCGGCATGGGTGGTGGTACGGGCACGGGCGCCGCTCCTATCGTCGCCGAAGTGGCCAAGGAATTGGGCGCGCTGACGGTCGCCGTGGTATCGAAGCCATTCTCGTACGAAGGCCAGAAGTGCATGGACATCGCCGACGAAGGCCTGGAGCAGCTGTCCCTGCACGTCGATTCGCTGATCATCATCCTCAATGAAAAACTGGAAGAGATCTACGAAGACGAAAGCATGCTGGAATGGATGCAGCACGCCGATGATGTGCTCAACAACGCAGTAGCCGGCATTGCCGAGATCATCAACGTGCCGGGCCATATCAACGTCGACTTCAACGACGTGAAAACCATCATGGGCGAGCAGGGCAAGGCCATGATGGGCACGGCGACCGCTTCCGGCGTCGACCGTGCGCGCATCGCCGCCGAACAGGCTGTCGCTTCGCCGCTGTTGGATGGCATCGATCTCTCCGGCGCGCGCGGCGTGCTGGTCAACGTCACGGCCAGCCGTGGCCTGAAGGGTAAAGAGATCAAGGAAGTCATGGCTGCCGTGCGCGCGTTTGCCGCGCCGGACGCGTCGATCGCGCAAGGTATCGCCTACGACGACGCCATGGGTGACGACATCCGCGTCACCGTGGTGGCCACGGGCCTGGGTCGCGCGAAGAAAAACATCCAGCTGGTACCGCAGCAAGTGCTGCGCACCGGCACCCATAACAGCCCGTTGACGCCATCGGCTGCCATGGGTAGCGCGCAGGCAGCAGCGACGACGGTTGGCGTGGCGACGCCGGCAGCCGGTTTCGACGGCATGAAGGCGCCGGCAGTATGGCGCCGCGAATCGGCTTCCGAGCAGGTGCGCGCGATGGAAAAGAATGGCATGGAAACGTACGACATTCCAGCGTTCCTGCGCAAACAGGCTGATTAAGGTGGTTTGATGCAAGCAAGGATAACGGCGGCCTGAGGGTCGCCGTTTTTTTGCCGGTTCTTGATTTTTGACTTTGCCTTTCCGGCCATTTTCTGCACAAATACGGCAAGTCAGGCATACTATCGCGCAGTGTCGGCATCATGCCGGCAGCATCCTCAACCGACAGTACACAAGGAGTCAACATGACCATCAAGATCGGCGACACCCTGCCAGAAGGCACCCTGGCTGAATTCATCGAAAGCGAAACCGAAGGCTGCGCACTGGGCCCGAACACGTTCAACGTGCAAGACCTGGTTAAGGGCAAGAAGATCGCCATCTTCGGCCTGCCAGGCGCCTACACCCCGACCTGCTCCGCACAGCACGTGCCAGGCTACGTGCAGCACGCTGCCGACCTGAAAGCTGCGGGCGTCGATGAAATCTGGTGCATCTCCGTCAACGATGCGTTCGTGATGGGCGCCTGGGGCCGCGATCAGAAAGCCACCGGCGTGGTGCGCATGATGGCTGACGGCAATGCCGCCTACAGCAAGGCCCTGGGCCTGGACGCTGATTTTTCCAAGCACGGCATGGGCACGCGCTCGCAGCGCTACTCGATGCTGGTCGACAATGGCGTCGTGACGCAATTGAACGTCGAGCAGGGCGGCAAGTTTGAAGTGTCGAATGCCGAAACTTTGCTGGGCCAGCTGGCTTAAGCGTTGTTCGTGGCATGTAAAAACGGCGCCGATGGCGCCGTTTTTACGTTTACTGCACCGATGGCTTTGTCGCCTCGAACATGGCCGCATCGATGCTGAACGAATAATCTTCCTGCAGCGCGAAGTATCTTCTCGCTTCCTCGGGCGCGCCATCAAACAGATTGCGGATGGCCGAGACTCTTTCAGCGGGCGTGCGCATGCGCGCCACCCACTCGTCAAACTGCATGGACAGCTTCCACACGCTGCGCAAGCTGTGCGTAAAGCCTGCGTTGTCGAACTTGGCGCCCCATTCGCACGTACGGTAGTCGCGCACGTGGGATGCGTCGCGCAGCATTTCCACCGCCTGCAAGGTGCTGTCGTACAGGGCCGTTTTCGGCGCGACGATATCGACCACCAATAAAGTGCCATTTGGGCGCAGCACGCGCCACGCTTCCGCCAGCGCGCCCGCCACGTCGTTCCAGTGGTGCGCGGAAAAGCGCGTGACGACCATGTCGAAGCTGGCGTCGGCAAACGGCAGGCGGGCCACGTCGCCTTGTTGCGTGCGGATGTTGTGCAAGCCGCGCTGCACCCGGGCGCAGTCCACCACGTCGAGCATGGGTTGCGCCAGGTCGTAGGCGACGACCGAGTGCGCCACGGGAGCGACGGCGAAGCTGGCGTGGCCGGCGCCGCAACCCAGGTCCAGCACGTGTGGTTTGCCTTGCTTGCCATGGCGGCGTGCGCATTCCTGCATCAGCACCAGGTCGGCCCCCTGTGCGTGTACGGCACTGCTCAGGTAGGCATTCGCCGTCTTGCCAAACTGTTCGGTAACGACATCGTGCTGCTGCATGGTTTTCTCCTGTTGATGGGTGAGTTCCTGCAGAATAGGGATAAAATTATCCTGTAACAAGACCATAACTTATACTGGTATATCTACTACCATGCATCCACATCATGTCGAGCAAACTCGCTGAATTCATCCGCGCCCGGCGCGAAACCGTCACCCCCGCCATGGCCGGCCTGCCTGGAGGTGGGCGCCGCCGCACGCCAGGCTTGCGGCGCGAAGAGCTGGCGCAGCTGTGCGATGTCAGTCCCACCTGGCTGACGTGGCTGGAGCAGGGGCGGCCCGTGTCGGCCTCGGCCAAGATGCTGGCCCGCCTGGCGCAGGTGCTGCAACTGAGCGCGGCCGAGCGCGCCTATCTGTTCGAAGTGGCCGACAAGCATGACCCCAGCCACGGCACAGGCGAGGGCGAGGGGCCTGCCGCCGCCGAGCTGGCTGCCATCGTCGCTGCTATCGACGCGCCCGCGTACATCCTGGACCGGGAATGGAATGCCGTGGCGTGGAATGCGCAGGCAGCCGATTTGTTTGTTGGCTGGCTCGATACAGTGCACGATGAGACGCCGCCCAACCAGTTACACTTCATGTTCCAGTCGCCACAAGCCCGAAACCTGATCGCCGGCTGGCCCGAACGCGCACAGCGGCTGGTTGGTGAATTTCGCGCCGATATCGGCCGCCACGCCGACCAGGCGCCGCTGGCCGGCCTGATCGCGGAGCTGCTGGATGCCAGCGAAGAATTCCGGCTGTGGTGGGATGCGCAGCAGGTGCTGGGCCGCGATGGTGGACTGCGACTGTTTCATCATCCTTTACTGGGTAGATTGAGTTTCAACCAAGTGACACTGCACCTGGCGCGCCGGCACGATATGAAGCTGGTGATGCTGTTGCCATAATCTCATTGAATCATGAATTTTTAATGTCAGTATGTCAAAAATTATGGTAACTGTTCAGCAGCTATGGCAGCAATAAAAAGGTTATAAACAGTTCCGGACAAGTTCATGATGCTGGCATGGCAAAGAAACCACCGGCTCCCGACCTTTCGGTCCTCTCTCTCGAGGAGAATGACACGCTCATTCTGAGCTTGTTTGCGCGTCTGGATGCGCTGGAGTCGAAGGTCAACAAGACCAGCCAGAATTCGAGCAAGCCGCCGGGCGGCCAGGCTGGCTACAAGGGCACGACGCTCAAACGCGTTGCCGAACCGACCGGCACGGTCCATCATCTGTTGCCGCAGCAGTGCATGCGTTGCCACAGCGCGCTGCCGCTGGAGCAGGCCGAGGTGGCCGCGCGGCGCCAGATCATCGACATGCCGGCCACTGTGTTCGACGTCATCGAGCATCGCATGCTGGCGGTGACCTGCCGCTGAGGCCAGGCCCACGTCAGCAGCTTTCCCGACGACGTGACCGAACTGGTGCAGTACGGCCCCAACGTGCGCACCCTCGGCGTGCATTTGACGCAAGGCCAAATGCTGCCGTACGCACGCGCCGCCGAATTGATCCACGATGTGTATGGCCTCTCGGTCTCGCCGGCCACGCTGCTGGCGTGGGTGGCCGAAGCGCGCGCGGCCCTGCAAGCGACGGCGGACCGCATTGCCGACCGGTTGCATGCCGCGCCGGTCCTGAGCGCCGACGAATTGGGCCTGCGCGTAGCCGGCAAACTGCACTGGTTGCACATCGTCGCCAGCGACACGCTGAGATGGTACGGCGTGCACACCAAGCGGGGCATGTCGGCCATCGAGGCGCATGGCATCCTGCCCAAGCGTCTCGGCGTGCTGGAGCATGATTGCTGGGCGCCGTACTGGCGGCTTGACGATTCTGTCCATGCCTTTGCAATGCCCACTTGTTGCGCGAACTGGTCTATGTGAAGGAAGTCACCGGCCAGCAATGGCCCGAGTCGATGATGCAATTGCTGCTCGGCGCCAACAAGGCACGCTCGACGCCAGTGAGGTTGCCGCCTTCCGTACTGTCTACGACGCCCTGGTGCGGGGGGGGAAGCGATCCATCCCGAAACCGTACAACAACCGGGGCAGCGCGGCTGCGGAAAACAAACCGTCGCGGCCAATTTGCTACGCCGCTTCCGCCTGCACGCCGACGCCGTCCTGCGCTTCATCAGCAACCCGGCTGCGCCGTTCACCAACAACGTTGGTGAGCGCGCCGTGCGCATGCCCAAGGTCAAACAGAAAATCTCCGGTTGCTTCCGCAGGCTCGCCGGTGCCGAGCATTTCTGCGTCATCCGCTCATGCCTCGACACACTGCGCAAACAAGGGCACGGCATGCTCACCGTCCTGCAACGCGCCTTCGCCGGCAATCCTATCCAGCTAACGGCTTAGCTGCTGAACAGTCACAATTTATGTAACTGTTCAGCCCCTATGAGCAGGCGCTGTAAATAGAAAAATTTCGCTTGGAAAAGAGCCAATTTTTTCTGGGTCTGCTCAATTTTTAAGCAAAAGCCTATGCTTTTTATGTCGCTCTCATAGGGACTAGGTGGTTGTGAATTTGTCATCCATATAAAATAAGTATATATCCCACTGGAAACTTTATATTTTATATAATACAATGGGTTTTATTTTACAATTGAGCGGAGTTTGTATGGCAAAGGGTCGGTATTATTTGGGGCGAGTTATTAAATTAGGGCTTTTGGATCAAGATAAGCTGATGAATGCGATAGTTAATTCGCCAGTTGTAGAGATTGGTAAATTCGATTGGACAATTACTGATGTTGTGGATGCTAGATGTGAAGGTTTCCAATTTATTTTTGGAAAGTTGTCAAAATATGCAAAAAATGGTCATGTAAAAATTGTTGATGAAAATTCTAAATCTCAAATAAATGCAGAAGCTCCAAACTTACTTGAGGCAAGCTCGCCATTTATTTATTTGCCAGAATATTCTGGGCTATCTTTTTTGCACGTTTGGAATGGAATTCAAGCGGATGTATTTCCAAAAAGATTCGCCGCAATCATTGAAAAAGCATATGATGGATTTTTTGTTAACTGCGAGGTTGAGTCTGTAGCAGATTACAAAGAATTTATTGCAAAACTGCAGGCGATTGATGTTTTTACTGAGATGTCTGCTAAAGTTTACCCACCCAATCCTATGTTTGGTAGGTTGTGGGAAAGTTTAAATTCATATGTCAGGAAAAGACAGGTTGCGGATGTGTCAATTAAGGAGACTAGCATGTCAATAAACGGTATCAATACCGAAATTGTAAGCTTAATTAGAAATATTATTGATGATCCTTTATATCAGCCAGCATTTGAACCCGATATAACCGATGCGGCGATACTTATGGCTGCTGATGGATATGGCGCTGGAAAGGTTACAGGGCTTGATAATGGTGTTGAAGTAATTGTAAAAACTGCAGATACGCAAAAAAGCTTTCTGTTTGATGCGGACCCTGAGCCATACTCTCTTGCAAGGGAATCCATTGAAAATTTCTCAAAAATTAAAAATGACCGAAATATGGGGCATTAAGTGAAAAAAATTCTATATTTTTTACGGGTGATGTTTCTTAGTCAGGAATTTTTTTTAATTGTAATTTCATTATTTTCGTTCTTTTTTTGTCGAGATAATATTGAAATTTTTTTGAAAACTGCAAGCCTAAATAATGAAGAGGTTTTGAAATATTTGTTGTTTCTTCCGATATCTTTTTTCGTTTGGATTGTGAAGGAGGCGAAGGATATGGTGGTATCAGAAAAGGAGCATTTGAAGATACTTGTAAATTGGCCTGATTATTGGAAGTTTAAAATTCATGTCAATGTATCATTGTTTTATGCATTTATATTCCTTCTTGTTTCTGCTTTGCCTTGGTTTGGTTTTATTTCTCCGCGTGGGGTAGTATCATTATTTTTGTTTGTTACTGGATTGGTCGGTGAGTTTATTGTATCAGCTTGTATATATTTTTCTCAGATAGCCTTAAAGGAAGCATTTAGTAGAGATTGGAGAGTAGTGTAAATTTTGAAAGAAAATCCGTATGTTTATGCTGAAAACTATCTAGAATATGTGGCAGTGTTGATGCGCGAAGTCATCGTTCATCATAATATTTTCTATGTTTTGTTTGTCAAGTGTGTATCGGGGGCATTTTATATAATATTTTGGTTAAATCCCCTTGGTGAGCCATGATGTGAAATGATTTCGCTTGTTGAGGTGCATGTACTCCCTTATTTCCTCCGTTTTAATCATACCGTTGTCGTTTTTTATCCTAAAAAAGTAGATTGACTCAATGTGCCAGCATCACATGAAACTGGTGATGTTGCCGCTGTTGTAAGTGACCTGGGCGCGCTTGCTATAATCCGGGCGACCGCGCGCTGCGCTACGCTGCACCTGTATCCGCCCTCGGTCCTGGCTCCGGCCGTCGCCATGATGACGGTCCCGTTCTTTTGCCCGGAGTCTGTCCTGCTGCCCCGTAACCAAAACCTGCGCAGCATCTATGTGATGCTGATCGCGGTCGCCATGTTTTCCCTGATGGACACGGCCATGAAGCTGTTGTCCGCCCATTATCCGCCCATGCAGGTGACGGCCTTGCGCGCCCTGTCGTCCCTGCCGCTCGTGTGCCTGTACCTGCTGTACCGTGGCGCTTTCAAGAACGTGCTGAAGGTGCGCTGGCCACTTCACTTGCTGCGCGGCGCGCTGGGCGTGCTGATGATTACCCTGTTCGCGTATGGCTTGAAGCGCATGTCGCTGGCCGAGACGTATGCGCTGTTCTTCATCGCACCCTTGCTGATCACGGTCTTGTCGGTTTTTATCTTGAAGGAAAAAGTCGACTTCGCGCGCTGGTGCGCGATCGCCGTGGGTCTCCTGGGGGTGCTGGTGGCGTTGCGTCCGGACGGCTCGGGATTTTTTTCGCTGGCCGGGCTGGCCGTGCTGGGTTCGGCTGCCTGTTACGCCATTTCCGCCGTCACGGGGCGCATCCTGAGCCGCACGGATGCCAGCGAAAGCATGGTTTTCTGGCTGATGGTGATGATGGCCCTCGGCGCCGTGGCCCTGTCGGCGCACGAGTGGGTGAGTATCCGCCGCGAAGACTGGTGGCTGCTGGCGGGCCTGTCACTGAGTGGCTTCTTGGGGCAACTGGCCATCACGGAGGCATTTCGTTTTGGCAAGGCGTCCAGCGTGGCGCCTTTCGAATACTCGGCCCTGGCCTGGGGCATGGCGCTGGACTGGCTGCTGTGGCGCGCCTTGCCCGACGAATACACCTTGATCGGTGCGGCCATCATTATCGGCAGCGGGATTTACCTGGTGCGGCGCGAAGCCGTGCATGCGGAAAGCGAACATCCATAACGGTCGGATGTGGTTTTTCTGGCGTGACCCATGCCGCGTCGCAACGAAAATCCCGCAACTGGATATAATCGACAAATGTTAAAACAACGCACTATCCAACAACAGGTCCGCACCATCGGTGTCGGTTTGCACTCTGGCACCAAGGTGGAGCTGACCTTGCGTCCTGCCGCTATCGACACGGGCATCGTGTTTCGCCGCATCGACCTCGATCCCATCGTCGAGTTTCCCGCCAGCGCCATGGCCGTGGGCGATACGCGCATGGCGTCCGTGCTGATCAAGGATGGCGCCAGGGTGTCCACCGTGGAACACCTGATGTCGGCGGCGGCCGGCCTGGGCATCGACAATATGGTTATCGACGTGAATGCGGAAGAGATTCCCATCATGGACGGTTCCGCCTCGTCCTTCGTCTATCTGCTGCAGCAGGCGGGGGTGGAAGAGCAGCAGGCGGCGAAGAAATTCATCAAGGTCATCAAGCCGGTGGAAGTGCGTCACGGCAAGGGCGACGCGGAGAAATGGGCGCGCTTGTCGCCGTACGACGGCTTCAAACTCGATTTCTTCATCGAATTCAATCACCCGGCCGTCGATGGCACGATGCAGCGCGCCTCGGTCGACTTCGGCGACGTGTCATATGTGCACGACGTGGCGCGCGCGCGCACCTTCGGCTTCATGCAGGACGTGGAAAGCTTGCGCGGCATGGGCCTGGCGCGTGGCGGTTCGCTGGAAAACGCCATCGTCATGGACGAGTATCGCATCCTCAACGCCGATGGCTTGCGCTATGAAGACGAGTTCGTGCGCCACAAGATACTCGACGCCATCGGCGACCTGTACCTGGTGGGCCACCCCTTGCTCGCGTATTACACGGCGCACAAGTCGGGCCACGCGCTGAACAACCAGTTGCTGCTGGCGCTGCTGGAACAGCCGGAATCGTATGAAATCGTCTCGTTCTCGACGAACGAGGCGGCGCCGCAGTCGTATCTCCGTCAAATGGAGCGCGAGTGGTCGCTTACCTGAGTTAATCTTTAGGTTCGCGGTGGTGGCGGACCATGTTGCGCAGCGCCGCGATCAATTGTTCGTTCTGTTTCGACGCCGGCAGGGCCGTGCTCAGCTCTTCCAGGGCCGACATGGCTTTTTCCGGCAAGAGCAGCGCCCGCGTATGCACGATGGGCGCGATGCTCTTGATGACTTGCACTTTCAGCTTGATGCCTGAAATCTGCCAGCCCTTTCTTTCCAGTTCCCCTTGTAACTTCGGCAATTGCTGCTTGAGCTTGGCCGCCAGCGCTGCGTTCGGCGTGGCCAGCACCAGTTGGCCGTTCTCGAATTGCAGGATGTCGCAATGCTCGAACATCGCCGGCAAGGCCTTGGCACAGTCTTTTTGCAGGGCGGCCAGGCGCGTGACGGTGGGCATCAAGGAGGTCATCGTCGCGTTGCCGCGCAGAAAATCGGTTGCGCCCGTCGCGGCCGGGCCTGAACGGGCAAAGCCGTAGCCGCGGCGCGGTGCCGGAGAGTAAGTGGGAGTTCGCATGGCCGAAACATAGCACACTCGCCCGCGCATGACGAGTGCGGCGCAAGCTGGCTGGTCGTATTGCCTTACAGTATGGAAAATGTCCGCAATTTCTGCCATTTGTTTGTCATTAAGCTATTGTTATATGGTGCATTAGCCCAACCTTGGCGGGAACGCATGATAAAATCATCGTCTTTTGCCATAGTCGAACTCCGTGCGGTCACGCGATAGTTACCTCGTTGTCACCTACCGAGCTTTTTTTAACGGCGTTTTTTCAAGAATTCAAGCATGTCATTACTGACCCAGATTTTCGGTAGCCGCAACCAGCGGCTGCTCAAGCAATACCAAAAAACGGTACGCGAGATCAATGCGCTCGAGCCGGACATCGAAAAGCTGTCGGATGCCGAGCTGCAAGCGAAGACGCCTGCCTTCAAGGAACGCATCGCCGCTGGCGAATCGCTCGATGCCTTGTTGCCGGAAGCCTTTGCCGTCTGCCGTGAGGCCAGCAAGCGCGTCCTGCGCATGCGCCATTTCGATGTGCAGATGATCGGTGGCATGGTCTTGCATTTCGGTAAGATCGCGGAGATGGGCACGGGCGAGGGCAAGACCCTGATGGCCACCTTGCCAGCCTACCTGAATGCCTTGTCGGGCAAGGGCGTGCATATCGTCACCGTCAATGATTACCTGGCGCAGCGCGATGCCGAGACCATGGGCCGCCTGTATGCATGGCTGGGCCTGTCGACGGGCGTGAACATGTCGCAGATGGAGCACAGCGCCAAGCAGCAGGCGTACAACTCCGACATCACGTATGGCACGAACAATGAATTCGGTTTCGACTTCTTGCGCGACAACATGGTCTACGAAGCGCGCGAGCGCGTGCAGCGCAGCCTGAACTTCGGCATCGTCGATGAAGTCGACTCGATCCTGATCGATGAAGCGCGTACGCCTTTGATCATTTCGGGCCAGGCCGAGAACCACACGGACCTGTATTACAAGATCAATGAAGTCCCTGCGCTGTTGACTTTGCAGATCGGCGAAGAAACGCCGGATGGCAAGGGCAAGGTTGACGTGCCGGGCGACTACACCAAGGATGAAAAGGCGCACCAGGTGCTGCTGACGGAAGCGGGCCACGAAAAGGCCGAGCGCATCCTGATGGAAATGGGCCTGCTGCCGGAAGGCGCGTCGCTGTACGATTCGGCCAACATCACCCTCGTGCATCACCTGTATGCGGCCCTGCGCGCACATGCGCTGTACTTCAAGGATCAGCACTACGTGGTGCAGAACAGTGAAGTCGTCATCGTCGATGAATTCACGGGCCGTCTGATGACGGGCCGCCGCTGGTCCGATGGCTTGCACCAGGCCGTCGAAGCGAAAGAAGGCGTCAAGATCCAGAACGAGAACCAGACCCTGGCCTCGATCACCTTCCAGAACTACTTCCGCATGTACGCCAAGCTGGCCGGCATGACCGGTACGGCCGATACCGAAGCGTACGAATTCCAGGAAATCTACGGCCTGGAAACGGTCGTGATCCCGCAAAACCGTCCGTTGCAGCGCAAGGACCGCCAGGATCAGGTCTACAAATCGTCGGCGGAAAAATACAACGCGATGTTGAACGACATCCGCGACTGCTACGAGCGCGGCCAGCCCGTGCTGGTGGGTACGACCTCGATCGAGAACTCGGAACTGCTGTCGGGCATCCTGACCAAGGCCGATTTGCCGCATAACGTGCTGAACGCGAAACAGCATGCCCGCGAAGCGGAAATCATCGCCCAGGCAGGCCGTCCGAAAGCCATCACCATCGCCACCAACATGGCCGGTCGCGGTACCGACATCGTGTTGGGCGGTAACGTCGAGAACCAGATCAAGTTCATCGAAGCCAATCCTGAACTGAGCGATGCCGACAAGGCCGCCCAGTCGCAGAAGCTGGGCGATGAATGGCAATCGCTGCACGACCACGTGGTCAATGCGGGCGGCTTGCACATCATCGGCACGGAACGCCACGAATCGCGCCGCGTCGACAATCAGTTGCGTGGCCGTGCCGGCCGCCAGGGCGATCCGGGTTCGTCGCGTTTCTACCTGTCGCTCGACGATGCGCTGCTGCGCATCTTCGCCGGCGACCGCGTGCGCGCCGTGATGGACCGCCTGAAAATGCCGGAAGGCGAACCGATCGAGGCAGGCATCGTCTCGCGTTCGATCGAATCGGCCCAGCGCAAGGTCGAAGCGCGCAACTTCGACATCCGCAAGCAATTGCTGGAATACGATGACGTTGCCAACGACCAGCGCAAGGTGATTTACCAGCAGCGTAACGAGTTGCTGGAAACGACAGACATTTCGGACATGATCGGCTCGCTGCGCCATGGCGTGTTCACCGATCTGGTGCACGAGTACGTGCCGCACGAATCGGTGGAAGAGCAGTGGGATATCAAGGGCCTGGAAAATACCTTGTCCAGCGAATGGCAGCTCGACTTGCCGTTGCAGGCCATGCTGGAAGCCGATTCGACCCTGACGGACGAAGAGATCCTGGAAAAAGTGCTGGTCGCGGCCGATGCCGTGTACCAGTCGAAGATCGACATCGTCGGCAAGGAATCGTTTGGTGGCTTCGAACGCAATGTCATGCTGCAAAGCGTGGACAGCCACTGGCGCGAACACCTGGCGGCACTCGATCACCTGCGCCAGGGTATTCACCTGCGTGGTTATGCGCAGAAGAACCCGAAACAGGAATACAAGCGTGAAGCGTTTGAACTGTTTGGCCAGATGCTCGACATGATCAAGAACGACGTCACGAAACACGTGATGACAGTGCGTATCCAGTCGCGCGAAGAAGTCGATGCGGCCGAACAGGCGATGCAGCAGTCGCACGTGGAAAACGTGCACTACCAGCACGCTGAATTCGATCCGAACGCGGCGCCGGAAGAACTGCTGGCGCCTGTGGCCGGCGGCAACACGGACAACGTCGACGACATGAGCGTGAGCATGGGCGTCAAAGTGGGCCGCAATGACCCATGCCCTTGCGGCAGCGGCAAGAAGTACAAGGCTTGCCACGGCAAGCTGGCCTAAAGCCGGCTTCGCAGCCTGAACAAGAACGGAGACCGCGGTCTCCGTTTTTTTATGGTGCGCCCGGAAGGGCGCACTTACTTGGAGGTGCAAGTCCTCTACAGCAGGCAAAGTGCGGGACATCGTCGTCGGGAATACTTCGCGTAACCTCGTCGCCACGATCAACGAGCTGAACCCTGTGCTGCGCGGCTGGACATCCTACTTCAGGCTGACCGAGGTGAAAGGTGCGTTGCAGGACTTGGATGGGTGGATTCGCCGTAAGCTGCGCTGCCTGTTATGGCGTCAATGGCAATACCCGGCGACCCGTAACAAGAGGCTGCAAGCGCGCGGACTGGATGCGATGCGGGCATGGAAATCGGCAAGCAACGGACGTGGCCCATGGTGGAACGCCGGAGCAAGCCACATGAACGCGGCGTATCCCAAGAAGACGTTCGACGCGCTGGGGTTAGTTTCGCTGCTGGACACCCAGCAGCGCTTCCAGCTTGTGAAATGAACCGCCGTATGCGGAACCGCACGTACGGTGGTGTGAGAGGGCGACGGGGGCAACTCCGTCCCCTACTCAATTCCGCAATGGCATGACCTGCGTGTTCATGGAAAGGCCCAGTATTGCGGCGCCTGCGACGGAATGCCTTTCAATCCGCCACGGTTCCTTGCCCGTTGCCCCGTCTTTATCATGGTGGCGATATCGGTCAGCAAGACGCGGTTGCTGGCGAAGTAATCGTGTCCCATGAAGTTCATGATGACGGCCGAGGCATCGACGAGTTCCATGCCGGGAATGCTGACGACAGGGCCGCGGATGTCGCCTATCCTGTCCCAGTCGGCAAAATTGTAGGAAGCGCGGATGGCCTTGTCGTTCGCGGAAGCGTACAGGGTGGCGGGGAGCTTGAGACTGGCAAAACGGGGGGCGATCTGGTCGCGGAAGACATCGGCATTGATGTCCGGCGCCGCCAGCACCACCTGCTTGAACAGGGGCAGCAGTTCGGGGCGCTTTTCCAGCAGGTTGGCCAGGGCCACGGTCATCGGGCGGTTGCCCATGCTGTGGGCGATCAGGTAGATATCCGTGGCGGACGAGTGATCCGCAAAATCGGCGAGGAAAGCCTGCAGGTGCGCCTGTGTCCATTCGGCGGAATTCTGGTCGAATTCATAGCCCGCCAGCGTGCCTTTCGATGGCCAGCTGTAGAACACGGGAATGGCGCCTATATCGAGGTCGACCGCCATCTGCGCCGTGCGCCTGGCGGCGTCGTCAAAGGAGTTGCTATAGCCATGGATATAGATGAAGGCGGCGTGCCGGTTCGGGTCGGCCTGGATTTTTGCCTTGATAGCGGCCAGGAAATCCGTGCGCGGCAGGCGCGTGGCCCCCTTGATCAACACATATTTTTGCGCATCGTCGCTGGAAATGAGGTCGTACCAGGACGGCAGCGGCAGCTCGCCTGGCGCTCTTTTTTCGGGTATGCTCACCAGAACGCTGCCATAGCTGAGGTGTGGCGCCGCGCGGTTGGGTTGCCAGCCATAGCTATTGCTGTCTGGCTGGTATTTCCTGTCGGTGGCATAGTACACCGTGACGTGCAGCGCGCCAGTCGGCGGTGTGCCGGTGTCGGACTTGAGCTTGCCTCCGCCGCTGCCGGTGCTGAAGTTGCCGAGGAATCCGCCCAGATTCGCCACCTCACCTTTAAAGGGTAGGACGTGTATGACCGGTGCCTGTTGCCGCACATCGGTCGGAGATGAGGCTGCTGTCGCTGACGACGCCTCGGATGCCGGTGTAGCGGTAGCGGGATCGCTTGCGATAGTAGTAATACTATCGGGAGCAAGCGCGGCGCGTTCATGCAGAGGCGAACAACCCGTCAGCCAGGCTAGCAGGCATAGCAAGCACAGCAGGCATGAGCAGCCCGGACTGCAGCAGTGCATTTGATATGACTTACCATGCGCCATGCCATCCTCCTCCGGGCGCTTGTGCCAGACTCGCCATCGTTTGTCCTCACACCTTAGTCCCGTCAACCGGCGCCGCTTTGATAAATCGCAAGCCTGGCAGGCCGCGACTATTCACATGCTCCATGTTCACCCACGCCGCGAAGGCGCTACAATAGCGCTTCCATTTTCCCTAGCAGAAGAACTCCTATGGCCGTCAATTCTCCCAAGCCCGTCGCCGCCGACTTGAAAGCCGTCGCCGGCATTGAAATCGGTGTTGCCGAAGCCGGTATCAAGAAACCCAACCGCAAGGATTTGCTGGTATTGAAACTGGCGCCGACGGCTACCGTGGCTGGCGTGTTCACCTTGAACCGCTTCTGCGCCGCGCCCGTGCAAATCTCGAAAGCCAACCTGGCCGCCGTGACGGCCGGCGCCGCGCCGATCCGCGCGCTGCTGGTCAACACGGGCAACGCGAATGCGGGCACGGGCGAATCGGGCCTGGCCGACGCGCAGGCCAGCTGCGCCGCGCTGGCCGAGCTGCTGGGCTGCACGCCGCAGCAAATCCTGCCGTTTTCCACCGGCGTGATCCTCGAACCCTTGCCCGTGCAGCGCCTGGTGGCGGGCTTGCCGCAAGCCGTGGCCGCGCTGACGTCGGACAACTGGTTCTCGGCGGCCGAAGCCATCATGACCACCGACACGCAGCCGAAAGCCGGCTCGCGCATCGTCACCATCGGTGGCCACACGGTTACCCTGACGGGCATCAGCAAGGGCGCCGGCATGATCAAGCCGAACATGGCCACGATGCTGGGCTTTTTGGCGTTTGACGCCACCGTGGCGCAACCGGTGCTGGACCAGCTGGTGAAACAGGCGGCCGACAAATCGTTCAACTGCATCACCATCGACGGCGACACGTCCACCAATGACTCGTTCATGCTGGTAGCCACGGGCGCCGGCAGCCTGGTCATCGATTCGACCGATTCGCCGCACTATGCGGAACTGGCCGCTGCCGTCACCGAACTGTCGACCTTCCTGGCGCAAGCCATCGTGCGCGACGGCGAAGGCGCGACCAAGTTCATGACCGTCACCGTGGAAGACGGTCGCAACGTGGAAGAGTGCCGCAAGATCGCCTATTCCATCGCCCATTCGCCGCTGGTGAAAACGGCGTTCTTCGCCTCCGACCCGAATCTGGGCCGCATCCTGGCCGCCATCGGCTATGCGGGCGTGGACGACCTGGACGTGGGTCAGTTGAACCTGTACCTGGACGACGTGTGGGTGGCCAAGAATGGCGGCCGCAACCCGGACTACCAGGAGCAGGATGGCCAGCGCGTGATGCAGCAAAGCGAAATCACCATCCGCGTGAAACTGGCGCGCGGCGATGCCACGGCCACCCTGTGGACGTGCGACCTGTCGCATGACTACGTGTCGATCAACGCCGACTACCGCTCATGACCGGCCTCGATCAATTCCTGCTGCGCGCGGAAAGCTTGCTGGCGCGCGTGGAAGCGATCCTGCCGCAGGCGGTCCCCACGCCGGACTGGAGCAGTTTTGCCTTCCGCTGGCGCCGGCGCCAGGGCGCAGTAGCTTATTTGCAGGCGGTGGCCCATGTGTCTTCCATTGCTTTGCATGACTTGCACAATATCGGCACGCAAAAAGCGCAAATTGAACAGAACACGCGCCAGTTTGTCGATGGACGTCCCGCCAACAACGTGCTGCTGACGGGCGCGCGCGGCACGGGCAAGTCCTCACTGATCAAGGCGTGCCTGAACCAGTTCGCCAGCCAGGGCCTGCGCCTGATCGAAGTCGACAAGGCCGACCTGGCCGACTTGCCCGACATCGTCGACCTGGTGGCGGCGCGTCCCGAGCGCTTCATCATCTTTTGCGACGACCTGTCGTTCGAAGAGGGCGAGAGCGGCTACAAGGCGCTGAAAGTGGCGCTCGATGGCAGCATCGCCGCGCAATCGGACAATGTGCTGATCTACGCCACGTCGAACCGCCGTCACCTGATGCCGGAACGCATGTCGGACAATACCAGCTACAAGACGGACGACGATGGCGATTTGCATCCGGGCGAGACGGTGGAAGAGAAAATCTCGCTGTCCGAGCGCTTCGGCCTGTGGCTGTCGTTCTACCCGTTCAAGCAGGATGACTACCTGGACATTGCCGCGCACTGGCTAGCCTCGTTCGGCTGCACGCCGGAGCAGATTGCCGCGGCGCGCGGCGACGCCCTGCGCTGGGCCTTGCAGCGCGGTTCCCGTTCGGGCCGGGTGGCGTGGCAGTTTGCGCGCGACTACGCGGGAAAGTTGTCGCAATGAGCGAAGTGAAAGTCACACCCGTGGACGTTGCCGTCGGTATCCTGATGAAGCCGAATGGCGACGTGCTGCTGGGCCAGCGCCCGGCCGGCAAGCCGTATGACGGCTACTGGGAATTTCCTGGTGGCAAAGTCGAACCGGGCGAGGCCATTTTTGATGCCTTGAAACGCGAGTTTGTCGAGGAACTGGGCTTGTATATCGACAGTGCCGAGGCCTGGTGCGGCGTCGAATATGTGTATCCGCACGCCCATGTGCGCCTGCATTTCTATATCAGCCGCGAGTGGCGGGGTGAGCCGCAAAGCCTGGAAGGGCAGGCGTTCGCCTGGCAAGGCATGGTCGGTGTGGAACCCTTGCTGCCTGCCACCATTCCCCTGCTGGAATGGCTCGATGAGGTACGCCGGGAATTCCTGGCGCCTGCCTGATCGCAACTCGTGCCAGCGGGCTGCAGCATGCTGCGCGCTGGCGCAAGCTTTCCTCTTGCTTTCCTTGTATCGCGCGCGCTTTGCGCTACAGTGCTTGCATCAAGCACCTGGGAGTTTCGCATGCCGCTGACACTGACCTTTACCGATACCGATGAATTGCTGATTGCCGCCTTGCACAAGCGTGCCCGCGCGCATGGGCGCAGCATCGAAGATGAGCACCGCGACATCTTGCGCAGCGCCTTGCGGCCGCTGCCGAAGCGCCCGCTCGACGATATTTTGCGCAGCATGCCCGATGTGGGGCTGGCCACGGATTTCGAGCGCAGCTCCTGACGTGCCATGGCCGCCTACCTCGTCGATACGGATGTGATCGTTGCGGCGCGCAAGGGAGGCGCTGCACCGGCGGGCGTGGCCGATTTTTTCGAACGGGTGTCGCCTGAGGCGCGCTATGTGCCGGTGCAGGTGATCGCGCAATTGCGCGCAGGCATACAGCGCAGCTGGCGGCGCGAAGCGGCGCTGGAAGCACTGGCGCTGGAAGGCTGGCTGGAAGCTGTGTTGGCAGAGTATGCGCCGCGGCTGCTGGAATTCGATCTCGATTGCGCGCTCGTGTGCGCGCGCCTGCATGCTCGCGGCCATGCGCATGGCGTGGATGGGCAGATCGCGGCGATGGGCATCGCCTATGGCCTGACGGTGGTCAGCGGCAGGCTCGACAGTTTCGTGGCGCAGGGGCTGCGCCTGGAAAATCCGTTTGCCTGATGCTTATTGAGGTTTGTTGTCTTCGTCCGCCAATGGATCTTCGAACGGGTCGGCAGCGGGGATCGTGTATTTTTCCTCGGCCCAGGCACCCAGGTCGATTTGCTTGCAGCGTTCCGAGCAGAAGGGGCGGAATTTGTTGGCTTCAGTCCATTCGACTTTGGCGGCACAGGTAGGGCAGTTAACGACGGTCATGATGGGGCAAATAAGTAACAGTTAAAAATTACAGAGCGTCAGCTCGAACGGGACATCTTCTTCCAGCGGCTTGGGTTTCAAGTCGCCACCCTGAGTAGTGAAGCGTACCCACAGCATATATTTGTTGGCGGAAATTTCCGGGATGGCGCCGCTGTTTTCATCCAGGCTCAGGCGCAGCATTTGGTACACCTTGCCTTGCAGCATTTGCTGGTAACTGCCGCCATTGGCGATCAGTTTGACGGGGCCGCCGGAATCGCGCAGCAGGCGCAATACCAGGGCCAGCGCATCGAACAGGGGTGCCAGCGGGGCAAACCAGGCGTGGATATCGGTCAGGCGCTGCTCGGAACTGCGTTTTTGCCAGGCAAAGTAGGACGGCAAGTCGAATTCGCAGGCGCCGCCCGGGATGATGGTGCGGCCGCGGATGCTCATCAGCCATTCATTGTCGCGGATATTCTGGCCCGTCTTGCCTTGCGCCGCCACCAGGGCGCCGCTGACACTGTCGAGTTCGCCGAGGATGGCATCGAGAGTTTCCGGTTCCACATTCGGATTGCTGCGGTAGCCCAGCAGGCTCTGGCGCTGGCGTTCGAGTTCCTGCAGCAGGTCGGACTTCAGGTCGGCGCGGCCGGCCACTTCGAGCATGTCGAAAATAGTTGCCAAGGCAACATGGTGCTGCATTGCATGCTCTTGCTGGATGAAAAACTTGAATTTGTCGTACAGGTCTTCCAGCCGCAACAAGGTACGTATGCGTTCGTTGAAAGGGTATTCGTAGACAATCAAAATAATTCCCTTAAGTAAGGACCTGCAAACAATCCCGTGATTTTGAACCAAGCGTCGACAAATTACAAACGTTGCGGCCCGTTTCCGGCCATTCTTTTTGAAAATGCCAGATATAAATCGTGCAACTGGGCAATCTGCGGCGCCAGGACCGCCAAATCGCCATTATTGTCGATCACATCGTCCGCCGCCGCCAGGCGCATGGCGCGCGTGGCTTGCGTGGCCATGATGGCTTTGACTTGTTCTTCCGATAAGCCATTGCGTGCCATCACGCGCGATACTTGCAGGCTCTCCAGGCAATCGATGACCAGCACGCGGTTGACGCGCTCCACCCATCCGCCGGACTCGACGAGCAGGGGCACGGCAAAGATTACATAGCTGCCCGTCGCTTCGGTGGCGGCCGCCAGGGTGGCCTGGCGGATGCGCGGATGCAGGATGGCTTCCAGTCTGGCCTTGGCGGCGGCGTCGGAAAACACGAGCTTGCGCATTTTTGTGCGGTCGAGGGCGCCGTGCGCATCGGCGTAGTCCGGGCCAAATTCCGCCAGCAGGGCCGGCATGGCCGCGCCATTTTGCGCCGTCAGGCTGTGGGCGATCTGGTCGGTATCGACGATGGCGGCGCCGCGTGCGGCGAACAGGTCGGCCACGGTGCTCTTGCCGCAACCGATGCCGCCAGTGAGACCCACGCTGAAATAAGGGGCGTTTTGTTGTTGCATGTGTTTATCCATAGAGTGCGCAGTGCTGCGCCGGTCAGCCGGTCAGGCCCAGCGTGAGCCGCGACAGGGGTGTGCCGTACAGCAGGGCGATCAGACCCGCCGCCGCCAGGTAGGGGCCGAACGGGATGGGTTTGTCGCGCCCCCGCTTGGCGAAGACGATCAGGCCGATGCCGACCACGGCGCCGACCAGCGATGACAATAATATGATCGTCGGCAACATGGTCCAGCCCAGCCAGGCACCCAGCGCCGCCAGCAATTTGAAGTCACCATAGCCCATTCCCTCCTTGCCTGTCGCCAGCTTGAAGGCCCAGTACACGGCCCACAGGGCCAGATAGCCGGCGGCCGCGCCGATGACGGCGTCCTGCAGCGGTACGAAGGTGCCGTTGATGTTGACCAGCAGACCCGCCCACAGCAAGGGAAAGGTCAGATCGTCGGGCAGCATTTGCGTGTCGGCATCGATGAAGGTCATGGCGATCAGTAGCCAGGCAAACACGAGCGTGGCCAGGCCCGTCCAGCCGCTGCCGAAGCGCCAGATCAAGAGGGCCGACAGCGTGCCCGTCAGCAGCTCGACGAGCGGATAGCGCACGGAGATGGGCGCTTGGCAGGCACTGCACTTGCCGCGCAGCAGCAGGTAGCTGATGACGGGAATGTTTTCCATGGCCGTGATGCGGTGGCCGCAGGCGGTGCAGTGCGAGTGCGGCAGCATCAGGTTGTAGCGGTCCGCGTGCGGCAAGGGCAAGCCGCTTTCTTCCGCCACGTAATTATCGGACTCGCGCTGCATCATTTTCGGCATGCGGTGGATCACCACGTTGAGGAAGCTGCCGACGATCAGGCCGAACAGGGCGGCGACGAGGGCGACGGGCAGGTTGCCGGGCGCAGCGAATAGCAGGGTATCTTGCAGCATGGTGGATTTGTCTGAGGTGAAGATCGTTGCCGCGCAAACATTGCCTGGCACTGCCGCAGTGTAAGACATCTGCCAGCACATGGGGACGTTTTGCGCAGGGCGCTGGTCGAGGGATGACGGCGGGCCAACATAGCGGCCGTAGTTTTCGCGCTGGTCGTTCGAGAGAAAACTGACTGGTATGAGTTCTCCTGCTGAGCTGGGACCGCTCCATTATGCCGTGTCCCGTTCGATCCCTCTTGCGTCGTCGTTCTCGGCCGCTTACCTCTCCTCACGGGTGTGCCACAAATGCATGACATAAATCGTGGACGCCTCGATCTCGTAGCGCACTTCGTAACGGCCGACCAGGATGCGCCGGATTTCGCGTTCTTCGAATTCTTCCAGTCGCTCACCGATGTGTGGGTTTGTCACCGGGCTTGCGGAGGCTGTCCCGCAAGCCGGGCGCTGGAAACTCCTACGCTGCCTTTAGATGGTCAATATTCGGTTAGCGGCAACAATGAGGTCACCTTTCTGGCTTACGGTGCACCTTGTCGCGCCGGTTGACCGCGCGCTCCAACAGCGAGTGAGTCAGGAGCTTATGAAACGGCATGATGATAAACAAATAAACTCTTCCAAAGAGATTGTTTATTTTAACCAAGGTTGAAATCGTCACTTCTGATCCTTTCAGACTCGGTTGAATGCTTATCCAGATCCGAAAATCCAGATGCTTGTCGTCACCACCGACGACGACTTCAGTGCCCGTACTTGAAATAATCGGAAACATGCCAATCTTCCCCAGCCCGCGATCGCTAAAGCTAGTACTTGTCTTTAGTCCCAACGGTGCGACGATTCCGTTGCGCAGAATAATGAGCCAGGTGAGCATGCGATGCGGTTCAGCGAACACGGCGCGCCCCGCTTGTTCGGCGTCAACGTAGGTTCGATCCCCCTGACCGGAATAGCCGTCGGAGAAATCAATGCGCGTCAATTTTGACGCCGACATTGCTGCTGCCGGTGCGGGAATGAGGAAGACTTTATTTGCTTCGTTTGTCATGAATAAAACTCTCTCTGTAAAGTGAGTGACGGTCGGACTGCGGTTGTTTTGATTAGCGCGCATTCAAAGTTTGCAAACGTGCACTGGCGGGCGGAGTGCTTTCATAGTGGTCACATGGGCCGGAATGCTCCATCTAATATTGCGCCAACTCCTACTTTCGGGGCAATGGCGTCTCGGATACTCATATCAATGAGTCGCTCATAGATTGCGCTTTGGCCGGCCGGAATAAGTTCTCTGAGTGTTTCTTTACGTTTGTCCCGGCCGAACAAGGCCTCAACGGCCCAACCGATTAGATACACGGCAGACAAACAGCCACCTGCGGTCGCAACATTCCCTTTGCATACCAAGGGCAAATCGAGAACCTCAATTCCCAGGGCTTGCAGTTCCTCTTTGGCATCGGGATGAGTCGTGGCCGGCCCCAATGCCAGCAGACCCAACTTGGCAAGAATGAACGAGCCGGCACAGATCGATCCAATGAGCTGCCTATCTGGACTCAGGGAAAATGCACGCATGAAATCCTGGTTGGCGATAGCGCCTTTCACGCCAACTTTACCGCTGGAAAACAATACAACGTCTGCGTCATTCGCTTCGCTGAGGCACCCGTGGGTCTTGATAACAAGACCGTTTGCGGATTGGTGTTCTTCCTTTGTTCCCAATATCTTCACTTGCCAGTCCGTCTTATTCCTTCCGAGGATGTCCCACATCAAGAACAAATCCAAATCGGTGAAATGATCAAAAATCACGATGACTATTTTTTTCATGTTGCGCTCCGCCGTTTGCGTCGATTCAACATTAGACTACGGACGAGCAACACATCTTTTGCATCAGAAGTTGTGAATAAGTCCATAAAATATCTGTTTGTGAAGCACTTCTTTTCCTGATTGGACGAGCTTCAGTGCTGGCCCGCCGGGACAATTCTTACCGACTGCGCGTCGGCTTTCAGTGCGAAGTAGGTCCACATTCCTCCAAGAAGATCTGCTACTCCGAAAAAACGATCATTGGGCTGGCAAGGCCAATGGCAGCAAAGGTCATGAAGGCCGCGAACATGAGGAGGCGCGTGTATAGGCTTGCTGGTTTCAAGGATCAAGTGCAACACTGGGTGATTGAACTGTGGTGGTCGGATATTGCGCAGCCGCGGCGTGGCTGTTGCCAGGCATGATGAAGACTGCGCATCCCGGAAGCAGAAACGTGGTATTCATTTAACGAATCCACGGGTTGGCGGTGCGCACGCGTGCACCAAGGGTTCTGAGAAGCTGGATCAGACCTAGATAGGCACGGTCTACGTAGGGCAGCTCCTCCGGCAAGGACTGCAGGTGCCGAAGTGCCTGGCGCTGATGCTCGGCTGATGGACGTGGGTATGGCGGGTGTTGCGCAAAGTCATACACCGCCACGGTAAACGGCAACTTCTGCCAGGCATGCCGCTCGGCCATTGCCGGCAGCAGTTGCTGGCAAAACTCATGCTCATTCAGATTCGGCCCAATCAGGCCCAAGTCCCGATAGGCCTGCTGCATGGCACTGTGGTCCGCCGGGTCGCGCAACTGTGCCGACCATAGCGCGCTGAGCGCTTGGCAAAAGTCAGCGTCCAGCGCGCGGGTGCAGCCAAAGTCCAGCAGGCCCAGTCGGCCGTCCGGCATGAACAGATAGTTGCCCGGATGCGGGTCGGCTTGCAAGCGGTGCAGTACAAAGGTGCAATGAAAGAAGGCGTCAAACAGCAACTGACCAGCCTGATCACGTGCGGTTTGATCGGGTTCGGTCAGCAACCATTCGTTGAGATGCAGTCCCGGCAGGCGTTGCATGGTCAGCACACGGCGTGTGGTGCGGCCCATTACCGGCTGGGGAATCACCAGGCCCGGCAGCGTGAGATGCTGTGCAAACCATTGCATGGTCACTGCCTCGTGCAAATAGTCCAGCTCCTCGGCCAGTTTCTGTTCGATGTCATCCATCATGCGCGCGATGATATCGGCTTTGGGCATCATATCCGAGCGTTCCCCCAAGGCTTGCAGCAGGCTGCGCAGCATACGCATGTCGCTGCCAATGGAGTCCGCCATTCCGGGGTATTGGAGCTTGACGGCCACTGCCAGACCGTCGGTCATGATGGCGGCGTGGACCTGACCCAGACTGGCGGCAGCAAAGGCGATCGGATCGAATTGCTGGAACAGGGCTTGCGGATCCTGGCCAAACTCCTGGCGCATCACTTTGATCACCAACGCGCGGTTCAGCGGCGTGACCTGATAGTGGGCGCGGGCCAGTTCCTGGCGCATGCCCTCGGGTAGAAAGCCTAGTTCCATGCTGAGCAGCTGCGAGGCTTTGAGCGCCGTGCCCTTGAGCTGGTTCAACGCAGCAAACAGGATGCGCCCGAGTTCCGCCCCATGTGCCGCGCGGGCCTGTTCCGTTTTCGCATCGTCGCGCGTCATCGACTTGGCCTTATGGCCCAGGTGTGTCAGCCCGGCCCGCGCCACCGCCATGCCGACAATCGCGCCACGCGAAAGGCGCCCGGTACGCGGCAACTGCGAAACTTTGTTCGTCTTGGTCGTGGGCCTCATGAGCGTACCCCGCCCAAACCGCGGCGGGCCAATTGCAGCAGATCCAGCAAGCCATTGCCGTCTTGCATCAGGCGCGCCAGCTGGCTGCGCACCATGAAACCGCCCAGCTCCAGCAGCTTGTCCACCAGGCCGCTGCGCAAGGCTAACACCAGCACGCCCAAGCTTAAATCGACCATTTGCGTGGTGTTGGAAAATTGGTCGGAGGTGTCGCGTAGCCAGTACGCAATGACGCCGTACACATAGTCGGCCAACAGTCCGGCCAGGCTGGGCTTGAAGCCGCAAGGCACGATTTCACTGGTCGTCTCGGCCTGCTCCAGCATCTGGACGAAGGTTTGCCGGAGCAAAGGCTTGCCGGGTAGTTGCTCGCCCAACAGCAGCGTGGGCGCGCGCTCCACCATGCCGCGCGCCAGACCCACAAATTCGCGGTCGGCCAGCAAACCTTCCAGCAGACTGTTGACCACCAGTTGCAGGCGCTCCTGCAGCGAAAATTCGTTCTGTCCCTCCGTCTTGTCGGCCTGCGCCACTGCGTCTGCAATTGCTTGCTGAAAGTAGGCGGTTACCAGTTTCTCCTTGGTAGGGAAGTATTTGTAGATGGTGGCATCACCCACGTCGGCGGCACGCGCGATCTGCTTCATAGTGGTGCCTTCGAACCCATGCTGGGTCATCAGGTCCACTGCGGTCTGAATGATCAGCCGATGGTTTTTGGCTTGTTGGGCTTTGGAAGTACGCATGATCGAAATTTGAAGAAGAGTGGAATGTCGGGGGGGCAAAACAATCAAGTCTGGCCCCAGCATGTAAGAAGTGCGACGGCGAGCAGGCAGACCCACCCCTGGGATTACCTCATGCCCTACATTGCGATGTCAATATACGATACTTGCTATCTATTGATTTAATATATTGCACATCTATTGGATAGTCAATGACTATTATTTGATAAAAAGGTAGATGTATTACAAGCATGGGTTCATGCTGGGTGTCGGTGGCAACCTACAGGCGCGCAGTCAAATCACGGCGCCCAGCTTGAAAATCGGCAGATACAAGGCGATCACCAAGCCGCCGACCAGCACACCCAGCACCACCATCAGCGCCGGTTCCAGCAGCGCGGAAAGGGTGGTCACGGTGGCATCGATGTCGGCCTCGATGATCTCGGCCGCGCGCGACAGCATGGCGTCGAGGGCGCCCGATTCCTCGCCGATCAGGGCCAGTTGCGTCAGCAGCGGGGGAAACACGGCGCTGTGCTCCATGGCCAGGGCCAGGCTGCCGCCGGCGCGGATTTCACGTTCGATGCGCGTCGTCGCTTCCTGGTACAGCGCGTGGCCGGAGGCGGCGCCCACCAGGCCGAGCGAGTCGAGCAACGGCACGCCGGCGGCGAACATGGCGGCCAGGGTGCGCGTCCAGCGGGCAATCGCCGCCTTGCGCAAGAGCGGGCCGAACACGGGCAGGCGCAATGCCCGCAGTTGCATGTTGCGCCGCAAGGCAGGCCAGCGGTGCCAGGCCAGGTACGATAGCAGCCAGGCCAGCATGAGCGCCGCCAGCAAGGCCAGCCAGTAGCGTACAAGAAAGGCGGACAAGCCCATGACGAGCAGGGTGGGCAGCGGCAATGGCGCACCGAAGCTGTCGAAGACCTGGCGAAAGGCGGGTACGACCACGCTCATGATGATGGTCGTGACAGCGATGGCGACGAGCACGATGGCCAGCGGATACATCAGCGCACCGCGCACTTGCCGCCGCAGGGCGATGGCTTTTTCCTGATGCGTGGCCAGGCGCGCCAGCAAGTCCTGCACGATGCCGGCCTGTTCGCCGGCCGCCAGCAGGTTGCAATACAGCTCGTCAAATAGCAGCGGGAACTGGCGGAATGCCTGCTGCAGGCTGCTGCCCGCTTCGATGTCGTGGCGCAAGTCGCGCATCAGCTCGGTGACGGCGGGTTTGGCGTGGCCCTTGCCGGCGATGTCGAAGGCGTGCAGCAGCGGCACGCCGGCCGCCATCATGGTCGACAGCTGGCGCGTGAACAGCGCAATATCCTTGTGCGTGATGGCCTTGCCCGGCGCGGCGCGCGCCGCCTGTACCCTGGTGGCCAGGATGCCCTGGCGCCGCAAGGCCAGGCCGGCAGCGCTGGCATCGGCGGCGCGCATGACGCCCTCGACCGCCTTGCCATGGCGGTCCGTGCCCTTCCATGCAAACCGCCGCTCGGCCGCCATGCGCACCTCCTGCCGTCACGGTAGCAGCGTCAGGCAAAAGCACCAGCCGCGCTGGCGGCAAGCTTGATCTGGCTCAGCCTTTTGTGGTTTGTACTTCCGTTTGCACAAGGGCCTGGGCCTTCACGTCGGCCGCATCTTCCTCGTCGCTATCCGTGCCCTTGCTGATGCTTTCGCCATCGTCGCGGCGCAAGGTCCAGAACGTCAGCGAGGACAGCACCGTCAGGGCAGCCAGGGTGAGGAAGGCATGGTGCAGCGCCGTGCTGAGCATGGCGCGGTCCGACTGCGGCATGTCGCCCAGGTACCAACCCGTGATCAGCGAACCGAAAGCCAGGCCAAAGCTCATCGACAGTTGCTGCATTGAGCTGGCGATGGTGCTGGCCATGCTGGAATCGGTCTTGTCGACGTCGGCATACGCAATGGTGTTCATGCTGGAAAATTGCAGCGAATTGAAAAAGCCCATGCACAGGCTGATGGCGACGATCACGTACAGGGGCGTGCCCGCGCCCACCTGCGAAAACATGGCGATGGTGATGCCGATCAGCACAGTATTGACGATCAGCACCTGGCGGTAGCCGAAGCGGGCCAGTACGCGCGCGGAAATGAACTTCATGCCCATGGCGGCAGCGGCCGACGGCATCATCAGCAAGCCGGACTGCCAGGCGGGCAAGCCCAGGCCCAACTGGTACAGCAGCGGCAGCAGGAAAGGCAGGCCGCCCACGCCCAGGCGCGTGACGAAGCCGCCCACCACGGAGACGCGGAAGGTGCGGATCTTGAACAGGGTCAGGCGCAGCAGCGGGTGCAGCACTTCGCTCGAATGCCAGACATACGCGGCCAGCAGGCTGATGGAAATGAGCAGCAGCACGGCAAACGAGGTGCCGTCGATGCGGTGTTCACCGAAGATTTCCAGCAGCCACGACAGCAGCGCGATGCCCGTGCCGAACAGCACCAGGCCGATCAGGTCCAGCGGACGGGGCTTGTCGCCATAGTAATCAGGCATGTAGCGGTGCGCCAGGTACAGCGCCGCCAGGCCCACGGGCACGTTGACAAAGAAAATCTCGCGCCACGATAGCCAGTGCACGATCAGTCCGCCCACCGTGGGGCCCAGCAGGGGGCCGATCAGGGCGGGGATGATGACGAAATTCATGGCCGCCAGCAATTGTGACTTGGGGAAGGTGCGGATGATGGTGAGCCTGCCCACCGGCATCATCATGGCCGCGCCCATCCCTTGCAACAGGCGCGCGGCCACCAGCATGGGCGCATTCACGGACAGGCCGCACAGGATGGAGGCGATGGTAAAGATGGCAACAGCGGCGGAAAACACGCGCCGGGTACCGAAGCGGTCGGCCATCCAGCCGCTGATGGGGATGCACACGGCCAAGCTCAGGATGTAGCTGGTAACGACAGCCTTCAGGCTGAGCGGCGTCACATTCAGGCTGGCGGCCATGGCGGGGATGGCGGTGTTGACGATGGTGGAGTCGAGTTGTTCCATGAACAGGGCGGTGGCAACCACCCAGGGAAGGTAGCTTTTAATCGGGGAACTGGTCATGGATGTGAGCCTGAGGAGGAGAAACGGAGCCGACAGTACGACGAATTGTCACATAAATGGCGCAGGTGTGCCGCCCGCACCGTCCATTCTGGCAGCGTGCCGGGGGCATCGTCCATGGAACATTTGTTCCATGGCAATAGATCGCGGGCAAGGCTAGCATGTGTGTTCTGGCAGCTCCGGCCTCTTCTTTCCTCGAAAGTCACACTACATGAAAAATGCACTTACCTTCCTCGTCCTGGGCGCGGCCCTGTCCGCATGCGGTGGCGGCAGCGATGGCGTGACGGAAGCACCGATCAAGCCACCCGTCGTGGTGACGCCTCCCGTCGTCCCCGCCGACAGCGTGACGGTGGCATCGGAAGCCGTGGCGAAAGAGGCTGGCCTGAACGTCATTGCCGGTGCCAGCGCCGACGAAAGCGTGTATGACGTGGCCGCCGATATCGGCGACACCTGGCGCATCACGTTTGATAGCGTCAAGAAAACCTATGCCATTCGTGTCCTGTCGACGCAGTTCGGCTTGAGCGACCGCAGCGGCACGTTCAGCGCTACCACCACCGGCAATTTCACCACCTACACGGCAACGGATTTCAGCGTCACCGTCGATACACGCACGCGTCTTCTGTCGGGCAATATCAAATTGGGTGGCATGGTCTCGACCGTCAGCGGCAGCGGCTATGCGGTGGGTGACGTGGCCAAGCTGGCCGGCAGCTATATTTTCCTGGGTGCCATGCGCAATGCATCGAACGGTGCTGACCGTTTCAATCCGAAAGGCAGTCTCAAGATCGCTGCCGACGGAGCGGCCCAACTGTGCAATGGCGGCGTGTTCAATGCGCAGGGCGTGTGCTTTGCGGTATCGCCGCAGCTGGAAGCGGAAAACGCCAGCCTGACTCTGGTCAAGGATGCGAAGAACGGCTTGCTCGTCGCCCGTCAGGGTGGCCTGGACTTCGGCATCGTGCATGTGCACGCCGGGGACCGGGGGCTGGCGCTGTTCATCGACCGCTACAGCCGCAACCAGGAAAACGTCATGCGCGTGGGCACCATCGTCGCTGCCAAACAGCAGAAGATCGGCACGGAAATCAATGGCAGCTATGCCTGTGCGGCGTCGGGCATCAGCGCGAACATCGTCGTTGCCGGCAGCACCGCCACTCTGACGAATAACGCGACCGGCAAGACGCATGCGGAAACCATCACCGTCAACAAGCTGGGTCTGGGCGCGCAAGCTGTCGATTTCGATGGCATCGCCGTGTTCAAGGACCCCGCCGACGTGCCGGCAGATTACTCGATGTTCATGCCCGTGTCGTCGAGCATGGCGGTCGAGTTTTCGACCGACCGTTCGTACATGGGCATGTGTCTGAAAAAATAGTCGCTAGCGTTTGATGTGATCCAGGGCGGCCAGCAGCGGGATGGCCGCATCGGCGATGCGCTCCAGGCTGGCCTCGCGCAGGGCGGCGGTGTCCACCGTGTGGCCGGAGTCCAGCCCCGCCCAGCGCAGCAGCGCCGAACACGCGGCGGGCGTGTCGAACATGCCGTGCAAATAGCTGCCCAGGATTTGCCCGTCGCCCGATACGGCCCCCTCGGGCCGTCCATCGATCATGAACGCCGGCTGCCGCAGGGCGGCGCCCTGCGAGACGCCCATGTGGATTTCATAGCCTGCCACGCGCGTATCGTCCGCGCCGGCAAACGCACAGTGGCCGCGCACCTGTTCCAGCCGCTTGTCGCTTGTCAGCTCTGTCACCATGTCCAGCAATCCCAGGGCCTTTGACTCTCCCGCTGCGCCCTCCACGCCCAGCGGATCGCACACACTCAGGCCCAGCATCTGGAAGCCGCCGCAGATGCCAAGCACCTTGCCGCCATAGCGCAGGTGTTTCGTCAGGTAAGCGGGCCAGCCCTGCTGCTGCAGCCAGACCAGGTCGCTGCGCGTGTTCTTGCTGCCGGGCAGGATCACCAGGTCAGCCGGCGGAATCGCTTGTCCCTGTTTAATGAATTGCAAGTCGATGTCGGGATGGGCGCGCAGCGCATCGACATCCGTGTGGTTGCTGATGCGCGGCAGTTGCGGTACCACCACCCTGAAGGCGCCACGTTCAGCCTGCATGGCTTCCACGGCATCTTCCGCATCGAGGAACAAGCCTTGCAGATAGGGCAGCACGGCCAGCACGGGCTTGCCCGTTTGGTGCTCCAGCCAGTCGATGCCGGGTTGTAGCAGCGAGATATCGCCGCGGAAGCGGTTGATGACGAAGCCGAGGATGCGTGCGCGCTCGCTGTCGGACAGGCAGGCCAGGGTGCCGATGATGTGCGCGAAGACGCCGCCGCGGTCGATGTCTGCCACCAAAATCACGGGACAGTCGACGGCTTCGGCAAAGCCCATGTTGGCGATGTCGCGCGCACGCAGGTTGATTTCGGCGGGGCTGCCCGCGCCTTCGACGATGACGGCGGCATATTGCTGGCGCAATCGCGCGTACGACTCCAGCACGGCGCCCATGGCGATGGTCTTGTATTGCTGGTAGTCGCGTGCATCCATCTCGGCGTGTACCTTGCCCTGGATGATCACCTGTGCGCCCGTGTTCGACGACGGTTTTAATAGCACCGGATTCATGTCCGTGTGCGGCGCAATGCCGCAGGCCAGCGCCTGCAGGGCTTGCGCGCGACCGATCTCTCCGCCGTCGCTTGTCACCGCGCTATTCAATGCCATGTTTTGCGGCTTGAACGGCGCCACCGTCACGCCGCGCCGTTTCAAGAGGCGGCACAGGGCCGCGACGACGGTGCTCTTGCCCGCGTCGGAAGTCGTGCCCTGCACCATCAGAGTGGGGAAGGGGCTGTTCATGGCTGGCGTTCCTGCTGATGTTGCCACTGCCCGATGATGTCGCTGATCTGGCGCAAGCCTTGCGTGATGGCGGCCGGACCTGGCGACAAAATATCGGGCGACTTGATCTCGAACAGCATTTCATTGCGCACGGCAGGAATCGCATCCCAGCCCGGGCGTGCCATCAGCTGCGCCGGCTGGAACTTCTTGCCGCACCAGGTGGCGATGATGATGTCGGGCGCGCGCCGCACCACGGCCAAAGGATCGGCGATGATGCGCTCTTTCGCACCCGGCTGCACGGACAATTCCGGGAAGGCGTCCGTACCGCCGGCGATGTCGATCAATTCCGCCGCCCAGCCGATGCCGCTCATCAGGGGATCGTTCCACTCTTCAAAGTAAATCACGGGCTTGCGCGTCCAGGAGGCGGCGCGGGCCCGGGCGGCGGCAATGTCCGCGCGCAGGCTGGCGATCAGTTCGCGGCCGGCGTCCTCGCGCTGCACCAGCGCGGCCAGTACGGCGATCATGCGCAGGATGCCCTCCACCGAGCGCTGGTTGAATTGGTGTACTTCGATGCCGGCCTTGACCAGGTCGCGGCAGATATCGGCCTGCATGTCGCAAAAGCCGATCACGAGGTCGGGCTGGACGGCCAGGATGCGTGCCAGGTCAGCGGAGGAAAAGCCGCTGATCTTGGTTTTTTCCTCGCGCGCGCGGGGCGGGCGCACGGTGAAGCCGGAGATGCCCGCGATGACGTCTTCGGCACCCAGTGCATACAGCGTCTCCACGGCTTCCGTCGACAGGCAGGCGATGCGCTGGTAGTGACTCATGGCGCGGCCTTGGTTGCGGGCGCGCTGCGGCGCTGGCGGGCCACTTCCAGCTGTTCGCACATGGCGGCGGTACCTTCGATCATGCGCGGGCCGGCGCGGTTCAGCAGGTCGCCATTCAGGCGGAACAGATTATTCCTGCGCACGGCCGTCATCGACGGGAAGGCGCGCCACATGGCCAGGCCGCCTTCGCTGCGCAGATCGCTCTTTTCGCTGGTGCCGAAAATGACTTCCGGGTCTTCCTGCAGCACGCCTTCCGGCGTGACGACGGGCGCCACTACCTTCATCGCGGCAAACACGTTCTGGCCGCTGCACAGGCGCATGGAGTCGCTGACGATGCTCGCGCCGCTCAAGGTATATAAAGGCTTGTCCCACACCTGATAAAACACGCGCACGGGCGGGCGCTGCGCGTATTGCGCCGTCAAACTGGCCAGTTTGGCCCGCAGCTGCGCGGCGGCCGGTTTGGCGACTTTTCCCGTGCCCATCAGCTGGCCCAGGCGCTCCATGCTGTCGGGGATGTCGGCCAGCTTGCGCGGCTCGCTGTGATAGATCGGCACCTTCAGCTGGCGCAGCATGGCGATCTGGCGCTCGGCGCTGCCATGCATCCAGACGACGATCAGGTCCGGTTTCATGGCGATGATGCGCTCCATGTCGTACTGGCGGTTGTCGCCCACTTGCGTGATTTTCTTTGCCGCTTCCGGGTAGTCGCTATAGCTGACGACACCAGCGATCCTGTCGCCGCCACCGGCCGCGAACAGCAGTTCCGTGACGTGCGGCGCCAGCGCGAGGATGCGCTGCGCCGGCTTTTTCACTGTGACGATATTGCCGTCGTCATCGCGCACGGTAATGGCGGCATGCGCCTGCAGCGAGATCAGTCCGGCCAGCAGCAGTGTGGTTTTCAAGTGGTTCATGTGTGCTTCCATGTAGTGAGGGTCTGCTGCAGGCGCAGCCAGGCGTGTTCTTTGGGGGGCAGGCCCAGGCGGATGCCGTGGGCCGCGTGGCGGAACAGGCGCACCCAGATGCCTGATTCTGCCATGTGGCGCCAGAACGCCTCGGCACGTTCTTCCGGCCACCACTGGAACAGCGCCGTGCCGTTGCTGGCGATGCCGTGCGCGGCCAGTAGCTGGTGCAGGCGGGCACCTTCGCCGCGCAGGCGCTCGCGCATCGCTTCCTGCCAGGGCGTATCGCTCAAGGCGGCCAGCGCCACCTGCTGCGCCGGGCCGCTGACGGTCCATGGGCCCAGCATGTCGGCCAGTTGTGCCAGCAGCGCGGGATGGGCGGCGACAAAGCCCAGGCGCAGTCCCGCCAGGCCAAAGAATTTGCCGACTGAACGCAGGACGATCAGTCCCGGCTGGATGGTATGTGGACCGAGGCTGGCTTGCGCTTCCGTGTCGCCGAATGCTTCATCGACCACCAGCCAGCCGCCGCGCGCGGCCAGCTTGCCGGCCCACTCCAGTAATACCTCGGGCGCGATGCGTTCGCCCGTGGGATTGTTCGGATTGCAGACGACCAGCACGTCGCAGTCGTCCACGGCAGCGGCCAGCTGCGCATACGGCACCTGCTGCAATTGATGGCCATACTGGGCCCAGTGGTGCGCATGTTCCGCGTAGGACGGGGCAGCCACCACCACGCGCGATGGTGCGCGCAGCCGGGGCAGGGCCTGGATGGCGGCCTGCGTGCCCGCGACCGGCAGCATGGCAGGCGCGTTGTAGTAGGCGCAGGCAGCGGCCGCCAGCGCCGGATCGGCTTCCGGCAGCCGGTGCCAGGCGTTCGCGGCGGTTCCGCGCACGGGATACCAGTGCGGGTTGATGCCCGTCGACAGGTCGATCCAGTCTTCCAGAGGCCGTCCGTATTCACGTGCGGCGTCGCGCAGCTTGCCGCCATGTTCAAGCAAGGTATGTCCCCCGCAGGTAGTACAGCCCGGCCAGCAGTGCCACCCAGATCAGCCACAGCACGGCCGTTTCGGCCACCAGGCGCCAGGCGCGGTCGATATCGCGCGCTTCGGCCGGGCGGCCGGCGCCCAGCGGCGGGCGGCGTTCCAGCTCACCGTCATAGAAGGCGTCGCCACCCAATGCCAGGCCCAGGGCACCGGCGCCGCTGGCCATCACGGGCCCCGCGTTCGGGCTGCTCCAGCTGGGAGCTTGCGTGCGCCAGCAGTGCCAGGCGCGCCGCTTATCCTCCATGCTTTTTCCCAGCAAGACGTAGGACAGGGCCGTCAGGCGCGCCGGCAGGTAATTGAGGATATCGTCGATGCGCGCGGCGCAACAGCCGAACCAGTCGTAGCGTGCGTTGCGGTAGCCCCACATGGCGTCGAGGGTATTCGCCAGCCGGAATAGCACGGCGCCGGGGCCGCCGGCCACGGCAAACCAGAACAGGGTGCCGAAGACGGCGTCATTGCCGTTTTCCAGCAGTGATTCCGTGCTGGCCTTGGCCAGGCTGGCCGCGTCGGCGTCGGCCGTGTCGCGGCTGACGATGCGCGCCGTCAGCAGGCGCGCCTTGTCCAGGTCATCCATGGCCAGGGCATCGGCGATCGGCTGGTTATGGTCGCGCAGGCTGCGCAAGCCGAGGCATAAATACAGCAAGAGGACATGCAGCGCCGCACCCGCCAGGCCGCATAGCCAGTAGGCGGCATAGCTGAGAGGCAGTACGGCCAGCATCCACGCAACGGCGCCGCGCAGGAAGCGTCCGCGGCCCCGGTTCAGCAGGCGTTCGAGCGCGCTGGCGAGGCGGCCAAAGCCCACCAGCGGATGCCAGCGGCGCGTCTCGCCCAGAATCATATCGAGCAGCACGCCAGCCGTCATCAACGCAGCCAGCATGGGCAGCGACAAGTCGCTCAGCATGGGCCGCCTTTCAGGTACAGCGGCAGGCCGGCGGCGACAAACACGGCCCGGTCGCACACGGCCGCCACGGCCTGGTTCAAACGGCCTGCTTCATCGGTGAAGCAGCGCGAGATGGCGCCGTAGGGCACGATGCCCATGCCCACTTCGTTCGATACTAGCAAGAGGTCGCAAGCGGTTTCCTCGATTTCAGCCAGCGCATACAGCAAGTGCGCACGCTCGCTGTGGAACAGTTCGGGCAGGGCGATGTCGCCCACGTCCGGATACGTCTCGCCGGTGGAAAACATCAGATTCGTCAGCCACAGGGTCAGGCAGTCGACCAGCAGCAGGCGACCGGGCCGAGCTTCCCGCAGGATGGCGTCGCCCAGGCGCAGCGGTTCTTCCAGTGTCGTCCACTCGGCCGGGCGCTGCGCACGGTGATGCCTGACGCGCGTGGCCATTTCATCATCGCCCGCCTGCGCGCTAGCGATGTAGACGACTTCCTTGCCCGACTCGCGGGCCAGCTTTTCCGCATAGGCGCTCTTGCCGGAACGGGCGCCACCGAAGACCAGGGTGCGCGTCATGGCGCTGTTACCACTCGGTGCCGATTTGTGCGCCGATGCCGGCCGCGTACGCATGCTTGACGACGGCCATCTCGGTGACGGTGTCGGCGATGGCGATCAATTCGTCAGGCGCGCCGCGGCCCGTGATGACCACGTGCTGCATGGCCGGGCGTTCCAGCAGGTCGGCGATGACCTTGTGCACGTCGAGGTAGTTGTATTTGAGGGCGATATTGAGTTCGTCGAACAGCACCAGGCCGTAGCTGGGGTCGGCCAGGAAGGTCTTCGCCTGCTCCCATGCCAGTTCGGCTTTTTCGATGTCGCGTTCGCGGTTTTGCGTTTCCCAGGTATAGCCTTCGCCCATCGCATGAAAACTGATTTCGTCGGGGAAGCGGCGCAGGAATTTTTCCTCGCCTGTCGACATGGCGCCCTTGATGAACTGCACCACGCCCACTTTCATACCGTGGCCCATGGCGCGGATGGCCATGCCGAAGCCGCTCGAACTCTTGCCCTTGCCATTGCCCGTGTTGACGATGATGATGCCGATTTCCTTGTCGGCCTTGGCGATGGCCGCATCGATGATGGCTTTTTTTCGTTCCATGCGCACGCGGTGGCGTTGGTTTATAGCTGCGGTATTGGCTGCGGTATCCGCATCGACGGGTTTGTTGTCGCTCATGTTTGATCCTCTTTCGGTATGAATATCTTGCGTTTGCCGTGGGCGATGATCTCGATCGGGTGGCCCAGGTAGTCGCCCAGGATGGATGCCTGCATCACGTCGGCCACGGGACCGGCCAGCCAGCCGCCGTCGCCCATCAGCAGCAGCGCATGGGTCGAGACGCTGTGCGCCAGGTTCAGGTCATGCCCCACCATCACCACGGTTTTATTCTGTTCGCGGCACAGTTTCGACAGCAGGCCCATGACGCTGACCTGGTGCGCCAGGTCCAGTGCATTGGCCGGTTCGTCCAGCAGCAGCAGGGGCGTATCCTGCGCCAGCATGGCGGCGATCGCCACGCGCTGGCGTTCGCCGCCGGACAGGCTGCGCACATCGCGTTCGGCCAGGTGTTCCACTTCCATCGAGGCCAGCGCCGCCAGGGCGATGCGCTGGTCGTCGCTGCCTTCCCAGTAATGGTTGTCGTGATACGGATGGCGCGCCGACAGCACCGTTTCGATGACGCGGTACGAGAACGCATCGTGGCGCGCCTGCGCCAGGAAGGCCCGTTCGCGTGCCAGTTCGTCGAGTGGCCAGTCGATCAGGGCGCGGCCCTGTATCGTCACGTGGCCCGCATCCGGTTCGCGCAAGCCCGCCAGGGTGCGCAGCAAGGTGCTTTTGCCCGCGCCATTGCGGCCGATCACGCTCCAGCATTCGCCATCCTTTATGTGCCAGATGAGGTTTTCCACGAGGGAGCGCGTGCCTGCCTTCAGGCCGAGTTGGTAAGTACGTATCATGTGCGGCGTAATCGGTGCAGTTGGTACAGGAAGACGGGCGCACCTATCATGGCTGTCACCACGCCGACGGGTAGCTGCAAGGGCGCCAGCACGGTACGCGCCAACGTATCGGCCAGCACGAGGAAGGTGCCGCCGGCCAGTGCGGCGGCTGGTATCAACAGGCGATGATCGGGGCCGCAGGCAAAGCGCAACGCATGCGGCACGATCAGGCCGACAAAACCCACGCTGCCGGCGCTGGTGACGGCGCTGGCCGTGAGCAGGCCGGAACAAAAGAACAGGCCCTTGCGCAGGGCGCCCACGCGCACGCCCAGGGTGCTGGCCGCTTCGGCGTGCAGGGCCATGACGTTCAGCGAGCGTGCACAGCGCAAGGCGAAGATCATGGCGCCCGCCAGGACCAGCCAGGGCATCAGCCGCGCCGGTGCGCCGGCCAGGTCGCCGATCATCCAGAACACCATGCTGCGCAAGCGGCTTTCCGGGGCGATGGAGAGCATCAGGGTGACGATGGCCATGCAGGCCGAGGCCAGGATCACGCCCGTCAGCAGCAAGAGCGAGGCGCCGCCTTCGGCCGCCGTGCCGCCGCGCAGGTCGCGGCGGGCAAAGAAATACAGCAGCATGGACACGCCGACGGCGCCGGCAAAGGCGGCCGCATCGACCACCCACAGCGCGCACATGAACAGTAGCGCGGCCAGCGCGCCAACGGAGGCGCCGGCCGAAATGCCCAGCACATACGGGTCGGCCAGGGGATTGCGCAGCAGCGCCTGCATCATGACGCCGGCCAGCGACAGCGCCGCACCGGTGACAAACGCGGTCAGCGCGCGGCCCAGGCGCAGGTCGAGCAGGGTGGCGGCGAGGGTATCGGTCCTGCCCTGCACGACATGGAGCAGGGCGGAAGGCAGGTCGGCGAGCGGGATCGCGATCGAACCGATCATGCCGGAGAAAATCAGGCTGGCAATCGCGCACGCGATCAGCACCGTGAGGATCACGGTGGCGCGGTGGCGCATATTGCGGAAAAATGGGTGCATGTACTGCCTTAAAAACGGGGACTGCAGAACTGCATCTGCGGGCGACGGCATGCCATCGCCCGCAGCTTACATCATTACGACGGGGTTATTTCATGCCGTAGCGTACGCCAACGAAGAGGTTCGAGCGTGGCGTCGCATAGAAACGGCTCAGTTCATAGTCCTTGTTGGTGATGTTGTTCCAGCGTGCCAGCACCGACCAGTCACGGGCAAACTGGTACGTGGTGTACAGGTTCAGCAATCCATAGCCACCGAGGGTGGTTTTGTTGGCGGTATCTCCAAAACGTTTGCCCGACAACTGCCATTCCGTACCGGCGGTCAAAGGACCGGTCGTGTAATCGACGGCGAAATTGGCGTGCTTTTTCGCGCGGAGTGTCAGTTGCTTGTCGATGGATTCATTGCGTGGATCTTGCAGGTCGATATTGCCACTGACGTTGAAGGCGCCGAACTTGTGCGCGCCAGCCAGTGTCACGCCTTCGAGCAGGGCTTTGTCGACATTCGTGCTGCAGCCATAGCCTGGTTTCCATCCAATAACTGGGCAAGCCGACACATAGTTGATCATATCGGTAATCTTGTTATGGTAGTAGATCGCGCTCAGTTGCGATTGGCCGTCGTTGTAGTGCAATCCAATTTCAGCATTGCGGCCTTTTTCTGGCTTGTTCGTGGGGATGCCAAAATCAGGGTAGTAGAGATCGTTGAAGGTCGGTGCGCGGAAACTGGTGCCATAGCTGGCGTTGGCGCGCAAGGTGTTGCTGAAACGATAGCCATAGGCGACGCTACCCGTGTTGTGCGTACCAAACGCCGAGCTGTCGTCGCGACGGCCGCTGATGCTGGCCAGGTGGGCGCCGCGCACCAGGTTGTACGATGCTGCAAAAGATTTTGTATTGCGTCCGCCGGACAGGCCTTTGGTGGAGCTCACGACATCTTCGTCACGGTACTCACCCAGCAGTTGCAGGGTGTCACGGCCAATGAGAATATCGTTTTGCCAGCTGATGTCAGTTTGCTTGGTGTCGAACTGGCTTCTGCCGGAGGAGCCGAGCGCGGAAACCGAGGTTTGTTTGTCCTTTGCCTGTGCGTAGCGCAACTCACTGGTCCAGTTCGGCAAGAACTGGTTCTTAGTGAAGACCGAGGCGCTTTCCTGCTTATTGTAGTTGCGTGCGTCGAAGTTCGAGCCCGCATCGTATTGTGCGTCCAGTTTGCTGTTCAGGAAAACCAGGCCGACGTCATGTCCCTTGGCCATCTGATAGCCAAACTGGCCGCTGACGCTTTCCTTGTCGTAGCCGTCTTTGTCCGGATTGTAGGTGTACGTCGGGGCGCCCAGCTTGGAGGCGGAAAAGCCATCCGATTTTTCCTTGCCCGCGGTCAGCGCGTAGCTGAAGCTGTTGTTGCCACCGGTAGAGCCGGCAACGCTGGCTTCCGCCTGGCGGGTGTTGTCGCGGCCGTAGCCGGCGAAGGCGGAAAAGCGCGTCGCGCCGTCGCCTTTCTTGGTAAAGATCTGGATCACGCCGCCGACGGCATCGGCACCATACATGGTGCTCAGAGGACCGTAGACGATTTCAACGTGGTCGATGCTCGACAGGGGCAGGGCGCTCCAGTTGGCAGCACCCGATGTGGCGGAACCAATGCGCACGCCGTCGACCAGCACGATATTCTGGTTGCTGTTCGCGCCGCGAATGAATACGCTCGAATTGGTGCCTGGGCCGCCACTGCGATTGACTTCAATGCCGCGCTGCTTTTGCAGCAGGTCAATCAGCGTACCGGCGCCCGAGCGCGCGATGTCTTCCGAGCTGATGGTCTGCGTATCGCTCAATACTTCGCTCAGGTGCTGTGGATAGCGGTTGGCGGTGACGACGATAGGATCGAAGGTATCGGGCGTGGCTTGGGCGAAAGCGGCAGGCGCGGCAATGGCTAGCGCGAGCGACGTGAGCGCCGCGTGGCGGGAAACAGCATGGGTCATGATAATTTTCAGTAAGTAATATGCAACCAGCCGACGTCCCCGTAGGCCAGATTGAACAGAAGTGGGAACTGAAGATGACGATCGAAGATAGCCATGGGCCATTCGGATCGCGAACATCCCCGTTCGCACACTTCCACCTGTCCTGGCCGGTATCCGGGCTGGCAAGTACCGCTATCCCACCTTCCCATGCTCGATGATTGCGAGCACAGTGGTTGTCAGAGATAGCTTGTCGTTCGCTTCCTGCTGGAAGGGACGACACTTGCTTACCGTTGCGGGGGCAGCACACGTTCGCCGCAGTTGCAGCATCGTGTTTCCCGTTTAACTGCGCTCATGGACATGAACGCGGGCACCAAAACCCCGCCATTATACGTGCAGCAGGCATGGACTGACATGGCTGGCTGGACAATTCAATATCAGAAATCGACAACAACCGTCGCCCCGTAGGCGATTTTGTGGACGGAATGGGCGGCCAACAGAGCGGTTTCCTCCAATGGTAGCCGGGCTTGCAGTGCCGACAGCAGGCGGATGGTGCCTGCATGGCAGATGATGACGACCGTTTCGTGTTGTTCGCGCAACAGATCGCCTAAAAACGCATCGACGCGGGCAGCCATCGCCAGCACATTCTCGCCGCCGCCGGGGCGGTACCAGGCCAGGTCGGCCGCCCAGGCATCGATGTCCGTGCGCGCGATCGCGTGCCATGGTTGCATTTCCCAGGCACCGAAATCCATCTCCGCCAGCCGGGCGTCGAAGCGCAGGACGCTGGAAGGCAAGTCTTGCGCCAATGCTGTTGCCAGGCCGGCGCAGCGGCGCAGCGGGCTGGCGTAGAGCGGCACACCGGCTGGCAAAGTCGCTTGCAGGCTGACGCAGACCGTGGCCATTTCGTGCGGCGCCACCGCCACGTCGCTGCGGCCATAGCAGGTGCCGCTGGTTACCTGCGGCGTGGGGTGGCGAACGAGGATCAGGCGCATGCTTGTTTAGTAGAAGCGCACTGGCGGCTGGAAGCTGGAGAGGATGGCCAGATAGACCGCTACTTCCGCCACTTGCTGCACGGCGCCAAGGCAGTCGCCTGTGTAGCCTTGCAGGCGGTGCTGGCATTTGCGGCCCAGCCAGAAAGCGGCAGCCGCCGTAGCCACGACGGCAAAGACCAGCGTGGCCCAGTCAAATACCCCCAAGGCGCCGCAGGCGATGGCGGGCAACAGGCCGCAGGTAGCGGCGATGATGAATTCAGCGGTGCTCATCTCTTGCGCCATCGGCTTGGCCTTGCCTTCGTCGCGCGCGTAATCCATGAACCAGATCAGCGAGACGGCGGCCAGGCGCGAGAGCGTATGGGCGATGAATAATATCGCCACCACCGTGGCGGGCGGCAGCGAAGCGAGCGCCGCGCATTTGATGGCCAGCAGGCAGAGGATGCCGATGGCGCCATACGCGCCGATGCGCGAATCCTTCATGATTTCCAGTACCCGCTCGCGCGTCACTCCACCGCCAAAGCCATCGCACATGTCGGCGAAGCCGTCTTCATGGAAGGCGCCCGTCAGGTAAATGCCGGCGGCGACGGCCAGCAGCACCGCCACCGCCGAAGGCAGGAGCCAGCTGGCCAGCAGATACACGGCGCCGGAAATGGCCGCCACCACCACGCCCACCAGGGGAAAGTAGCGCGAGGCATGCTGCAGCCACGCCGGCTCGAAACCCACCCAGCGCGGGATGGGCAGGCGCGTGAAGAACTGCAGCGCGATGAAGAACAGGCGGCACTGATGGACCGCTGCGGAAACGGGATTGGTCATGGTTTTAGTCTGGCGTGGACTTTTCGCTGACCTGGGCCGAGGCGAAGGTCGCCATCTCGCGCATGAAGTTGACGGCCGCGTGCAGCAGCGGCAAGGCCAGCGCCGAACCCGTGCCTTCACCGAGGCGCAAATCGAGATGCAGCAGCGGACGTGCCCCCAGGCTGGCCAGCAGCTGGCGGTGGCCGTTTTCATCAGAACAGTGCGAAAACACGCAGTAATCGAGGATGGCCGGCTGCAAACGGGCCGCCACCAGCAGGGCGCTGCTGACGATGAAGCCATCGATCAGCAGAATCATGCGCCGTTCGGCTGCTTTGAGCATGGCGCCAGCCATCATGGCGATTTCGAAGCCGCCGAAGGTGGCCAATACGTCGAGTGGCTCATGGGCTGCTGGATGATGGGCGACGGCCGCTTCGATCACCTGCTGTTTGTGCAATATGCCTTCCTTCGACAGGCCGGTACCGGCGCCCACGCAATCGGCGACCGGTATTTGCGTCAGCTTGTGCATCAGTGCGGCGGCAGCGGTGGTGTTGCCGATGCCCATTTCGCCAAAGCCCAGCACATTGCCGTCCAAGGTGGCGACCAGGTCCATCCCTGCCTGCATGGCGGCCAGGCATTGCGCCTGGCTCATGGCGGCTTTCTGGGCAAAGTTATGGGTGCCGGGTCCCTGCTTGCGGTCAAGCAAGCCATCGCGCGGGCCGAAGTCATGGTTCACGCCAGCGTCCACTATATATAAGGCGCAATCGTTCTGGCGGGCAAAGACATTGATGGCGGCGCCGTTGCCGAGGAAGTTTTCCACCATTTGCCACGTCACGCTTTGTGGATAAGCGGAAATGCCTTCGGCGACCACACCATGGTCGGCCGCGAAAACAATGATGGCGGGCTGATGCAATGCCAGCTGCGTGCTTTGCTGGATCAGGCCGATCTGGCGGGCCAGGGTTTCCAGTAGACCCAGACTGCCCAGCGGCTTGGTCTTGCTATTGATGGCATGTTCGAGTGCGCTGGCCAGGGCGGGATTGGCGGTGGGGCAGAGGTGTGGGATAGGCATGGGAGTCAAGGTGGATGTGGCAGGGTATTGCCAGCGCTACGATATCACACAGCAATATTTGCTCAGTTGCAAAATAGCCCTTGCAGGGCGTGCGGAGCAGGGCTATAATTCGCCCCCCTCGCTGAACGACGCATGCAAATGCCGAGTAAAGCAGGGTGAAAAAGAAGGTTGACGAAATGCTGCAAACGCTTCATACTCTTCCTTCTTCGCAGCTGACAAACACAACGCTTTGTCGATAGCGCGAAAGCAGTGCCGAATACAGTTCTTTAACAATTAACAGTCGATAAGTGTGGGCATTTGATGTAAGTGCAGCGTCAATCTTCGGATTGGCGTCTAACTTAAAATATCAAATGTTCACAAGAAATAATGAAATAGGCGCTACGAAAGTAGTGGCCTGTCAGTTTTTTGAGTGAGCAAATCTTTTGCAATGTAAAAGATTTGGATGGTAGTGATACTGTCCGACCTGTCAGAAATGACATTAAACAGAGATTAAACTGAAGAGTTTGATCCTGGCTCAGATTGAACGCTGGCGGCATGCCTTACACATGCAAGTCGAACGGCAGCACGGAGCTTGCTCTGGTGGCGAGTGGCGAACGGG
>NZ_JBNYXM010000079.1:0-2095 GCF_051380665.1 Janthinobacterium lyxosi | reverse complement strand
GAAGCAAAGCTGGCCGCCTGCGCCGGGGTGCGCGAAGCGATCGTCATCGCCCGCGAGAACGCTGGCGACAAACGCCTGGTGGCCTACCTGACCGCACACGAAGGCATGGCACCATCGACGGCCGAGCTGCGCAGCGAGCTGGCACGCGGCCTGGCCGAATACATGGTGCCGAGCGCCTTCGTGCTGCTGCCGGCCTTCCCGCTAACGCCAAACGGCAAACTGGACCGGAACGCCTTGCCGGCGCCGGACCAAGATGCGCTGGCCGTGCAGCAGTACGAGGCACCAGTGGGCGAGGTGGAAACCGCGCTGGCCGGCATCTGGCAGGAACTGCTGGGATTGGCCCAAGTAGGCCGCCATGATCAGTTCTTTGAGTTGGGAGGGCATTCGTTTACGGTGATTACTTTGATCGAACGCTTGCGCCAGCAGAACTTGATCGCTACCGTGCGTACTGTCTTTGCCACCCCGACGCTGGCTGCGATGGCGGCTGTGATTGTGGATGCGCGAGTAACATCGGTACAACAATACATTGCGGCACCAAACCTGATTCCCGATGGGACTCTGACGATCACACCAGAGATGCTCTCACTGATACAGCTTACACAACCAGAAATTGACTGTATTGTGGCGTCGGTTCCAGGTGGCGCAGCGAATATTCAGGATATCTATCCTCTGTCCCCCCTTCAAGAGGGTATGTTGTTCCATCACTTGATGGAAACACAGGGCGATGCCTATTTGCTGCGCTCACTGCTTATTTTTGATAGCCGTACGCGGCTGGACAACTTCGTTGAGGCGTTGGCCTTCGTGATGAACAGGCATGACATATTACGCACAGCAATCAGCTGGCAGGGCCTATCTCAGCCACTACAAATTGTGTATCGAGACGCTCCTTTGACACTTAAAGAATACGACTTGTCTTCTGATGTGGATGCGCAGCAACAGATGCTGGAGCAAACGGACCCACGCCACTATCGAATAGACTTGCATCGTGCGCCTCTGATAGAGGCCCATGTCGGTAGGGATGCACATACTGGCGAATGGATTATGTCGCTATTGACTCACCATATCGTTGAGGATAATTATTCCTTGCAGCGAATCATGGCAGAGATACAACTTGTACTGAATGGAAAACGCACGACAATAGGACCGTCCTGGCCATACCGTAACTTTATTGCTCAAAGTCTTAGCATGCCAACAGAAGCGCATGAATCCTATTTCCGGGAGCAATTGGGTGATATTGATGAACCTACTGCGGCATTCGGACAGCTAGATGTGAATGGAAGTGGCAGTGATGTTGCCGAGGCTGAGTACGAGTTGAGAGACGGCATGGCGAAGAAAATTCGAGACGTCGCTCGTATCGAAGGTGTCACCCCCTCAGTTTTATTTCATGTTGCTTTGGCCCGTGTACTAGGAGAATGCAGTGGCCGTGAAGAGGTGGTGTTCGGCTCCGTTCTTTCGGGGCGTTTGCAAGGGACGGCCGGAGCGGATCAGGTTTCGGGCCCATTGATCAATACTTTACCAATCCGGGTTTCGCTGACTAAGCGTAATGTCAGTGAAGTAGTCGTCGAGACGTATCAAAAATTGACGGACCTTTTAGCACATGAACAGGCTCCGCTGCTACTCGCGCAGCGCTGCAGTGGTGTCAAAGTACCTCTGCCGCTATTTAATACATTGTTCAACTACCGCAATACGACTGCAGGCATAGGTAATTCGAATACCGAGGCACCAGAGCCTGCCTGGGTAGGCATTCGCTTGCTCACATCAGAAGAGCGTACCAATTATCCGATCACAATTTGCGTGGATGATTTGGGAGAAGGATTTGTGCTGACCGCGCAAACTGTCCACGGTATAGATCCATCCCGTATTGTTGCCTACCTACGAACCGCAATTGAGGCATTGGTCCAGGCACTGACGACGAGCCCCCACAAGAAAATTTCCAGGCTGAACATCTTGCCGACGAGCGAACGCAAACAGGTACTGTTTGATTTCAACCCGGTACCGATGGTGGCCCCGGCAATCCTGGTGCACCAGCGCTTCGAAACGCATGCGGCACGCACGCCGGAAGCCATTGCACTGACATACGGCGAGCAGCAACTGA
>NZ_JBNYXM010000078.1:0-2489 GCF_051380665.1 Janthinobacterium lyxosi | reverse complement strand
GCTTTGCAGCAGCGGAAGGATTTCTTCAAACTTTTCTCGACTGATGTCGCTGGCGTAAGGCTTTCTCATCCCGCCATTATCCGGCTATTCGGATAGATTGTGAACACGTTCTAAGACTTCACGTTGTAATTAAGCCGCATTGCGCCGCCTGGGCTTAGGAAATGCGTGTTCACCTTGGCCTACTCACCTGTGGCCGAAAGTGGTTTCCTTCCCAATCGGACAAAGAAATTGATAACGTGTGTGCCCGGTTCAACGCCTGGTTCCATTGGTAGCGTTTGTTGATTTGGGAAAAACGGGTCGATGACGTAAAAGGAATTGAAAGCGACGTTCATTGTACCTACGTGTTTATCCAGATCGCTGTTAGCTAGTCCTCCAGAATTTTTTTCGACCTCCTGAAGAAATTCCTTAACGAGTTCGTCTTCTGAAGTGCCAGAAATTATTGCGTTGCGTGCTTTACAGAATTGAACGGTTTCTTCCAGATTTTTCTTCTGGTACATCAAATCACCAATCTTTTTATACATATATCACCGCTATAAATGCGGCCTTTCAAATTGCCGGCTACCGGCCGGACTGTCGGGCGCCACCAGGGCGCGTTTTCCGCTGGGCTAGTCGTAACTGGGCGCTTTTTCGCCGTCTATCGCCTTGAAACGCTCTTCTGCATTTGCATCAGTCCAATCGGTAAGCTCGCCGTGAACCAGGTTGCGCCCTTCCAACTGGCCCTCGCTCATCATTTCGACGTGCTTTCCTGCATGTGCGTTGCAGAACAGAGCAAGCGCTTTGGGATGTTGGCTTGCGCGAACGCTTCCGCCTTCCATGCCACCGATGCTTGCCGCCACTTCAACCGATTGCATCGTTGCCAGGCATACTAGGTAATAGTAGGTACTCATATCAATTCCTTGTTAGTTGAGTTGCGTCACTAGTGCGCGTGCCGGAACGTCCATGCGCTTACCTGCGCTGGCGCCGCCCGTGCGCTCTACTTCCCACATTGCCTGGCTACGATATGGCGTTGTCGGTGCAATGGCGCGAACCTCGTTTCCTGATTTTGTGAAAAAGTAGGTTTTACCTGCCTCGATGGTCATGATGCGATTTCCTAGCTCTATCTGGCTGAGCCGCATGCACTAGCTTCGACCATCCAGCCATACTCTTTTTCGCTCTCGGCGCGAACCATCCGCACCGTGCATTCAGCGCCTTTTCCAAAGACGGCTTTAGCAGTCGCCCTATTCCCTTCGATGATTGGTGCATCGTTGACAGGAACAGGATCGGCGCTTTGCGTCATACCGACATACTTCGCCGCCAAGAACCGCGCCGCTAAGGGCGTGCCAGGTGGCGCAACTTGCTTGTTCAGCCCACGGTACCCGATCACGCCCAGTATTATCGCTACAGCGAAATAAAGTAGTTGATTTCTGCGAACGACATTCATACGTTTTCCTCGGCGTCTAGTGTTGATCAGTCTTCTCGAAAACGGCTTCGAAAATTCGCTGGTTAGGCAATGGGCTGAGCGACAAACTTCCGGTTGGCGAAAGCTCGACCGCGCGCTGAAGTAGTTGAAGAAGCTGGGCGTTCCCCAGCTCGACGCCGAAGGCCTGGCCGCCCAATTCCACAGCAAAAAGCACCTTGGTGAATTTATGATTTGCCATGATTTTCCGTTCTTTTAAATCCGCATGGCCGTCGTCTAGAGGCGAGTACTTCCAGCATGGCCTGCGGCAGTGTCTGGACTCGCTGGAGTCCTAATTTCAGGAGCAGTCGCCAATTCCTGTTTCTCGTCCGCAGCAACACTCTTTTGCTTTTCGTGATTGCGAGCGGCAGCTCTTTCTTCTCGGCGTTTGCGTTCGTCCTGCGTGATAATTGCGACACCTACTTGAGTGCTTTTCATACGATTTCCCTATCAGCCCCGTGAGCGTTCGTAGCCAGCTTGCGTTAGAGCCAGAATACCCATGTCTGCAATTCCGCCTGGCGTGAACGTCAGCAGGCCCCCCTCTTCCACTGCCCAAACGAGCGCTGGATGCACGTCTGACCACATGAGCCCATTTTTGCAAACCCGAAGGTAAATAGTCTTAGTGGGCACAGTTCCTTCCGGTCCAATATTCATATCGGCAAAGTCTGCAAGTACAACATCAACCAGTTCTTGGATGCGATCCATATTTGACCTCAATAACTACCAGCTGCCGGCTGGCTGACGGGCGCCACCAGGGCGCAGTATTTTCCGCACTTACTTGCCTTGCTTGAGGACAATGACCAATTGGATTGGAACACCACTACGCCCGAGCCTCGCCGCGATCTCAAGATCCTCCTGAAACTGTGCCTCCGCTTCCTCTAGGGTAGGGAACTCTGCAACTGTATTTTCTTGACTGTTTTGAACTTCAAAACGCAAGTGAGGTGTACTGTCAATAGCGGACACTCTTGTTTCAAGCCGCCTGTGGTTGTTTGCTGAATTTTTCAGCAAACAACGCGGGCGGAACATTGCCGAGGCGCGAGTGGCGCCGCTGGCG
>NZ_JBNYXM010000077.1:0-2608 GCF_051380665.1 Janthinobacterium lyxosi | reverse complement strand
TGGGTATTCCGGTCTATCGTGACCAGCGATTCCGGCCTATCGTGACCGGTCATTTCGGTCCATCGTGACCACCCATTGCGGTCTATCGTGACCGATTTCGGCCGCCACCGGAATCGGCGGTCACGATGCCGGAATGGTGTTGTACAGCACCGAAATGATGTTACGCATATAGCAACCGACCGAGTACGCTCCCAGCATTTGTCTGGAGACAGCGTGCCGGTACCAAGGATCAATATGCGTAAGATAAAAGACGTATTGCGTTTGAAGCTTGACGCCAAGATGTCGCACCAGCAGATCGCCGCCGCGCTGGGGATTTCCAAGGGCGTCGTCACCAAGTATGTTGGCCTGGCCGCCACTGCGGGGCTGGACTGGGCGACCGTTCGCAGTGTCGACGAAGCGGCATTGGAACGGCGCCTGCTGGTCGCGCCGGAACGGCCACGCGACCATGTGCAGCCGGACTACGGCCGCTTGCACCAGGAACTGCGGCGCAAGGGCATGACGTTGATGCTGTTGTGGGAGGAGCACCGTGCCGACCATGCCGACCGCCATACCTACGGCTACACGCAGTTCTGCGAGAACTATCGCCGCTTCACCAGGCAACTCAAGCGCTCGATGCGCCAGGTGCACCGCGCCGGCGAGAAGCTGTTCATCGATTACGCCGGCCCCACCATCGGATTGGCCGACGGCAGCCGCGCCCACATCTTCGTCGCCGCGCTGGGCGCTTCCAGTTACACCTACGCCTGCGCCACGCCACGCGAAACGATGGCCGACTGGATCGAATCGACGGCGCGCGCGCTGGCCTTCATCGGCGGCGTGCCGCAGCTGATCGTGCCGGATAACCCGAAGGCCATGATCGCCGACGCCAACCGCTACGAGCCGCGCAGCAACGACACGGTGCTGGACTTCGCGCGCCACTACGGGACCTCGATCCTGCCGGCCCGGCCGCGCCATCCGCAGGACAAGGCCAAGGCCGAATCGGCGGTGCAGATCGTGGAACGCTGGATCATGGCGCGGCTGCGGCACCAGCGGTTCGACAGCGTGCACGAGGTCAACCAGGCTATGGCGCCGTTGCTCACCCGGCTCAACGAGAAGCTGTTCCAGAAGCTGCCCGGAAGCCGCGCCAGCGCCTTCGCCGAGATCGATGCGCCGGCCTTGCTGCCGCTGCCGTTGCAGCGCTACGAGATGGCGCACTTCAAGACGGTCAGGGTGCACATCGACTACCACGTCGAGGTCGAGCGCCACCGTTACAGCGTACCGCACGCGCTGGTGGGCCAGGTGCTGGAGGCGCGCATCACGACGGCGGTGGTGGAACTGATGCATCGGGGGCAGCGCGTGGCCAGCCATGCCCGCAACAGCCGCCAGGGAGGCTTCACCACAACGGCCGCCCACATGCCCGCCGCGCACCGCGCGCACATGGAATGGACGCCGGCGCGCCTGATCCACTGGGGCGCGGACATCGGTCCGGCGACCGCCGAGGCGGTGACCCGGCTGATGGCGGAGAACAGGCACCCCGAGCACGGCTACCGCGCCTGCCTGGGACTGCTGTCGCTGGCCAAGCGTTACGGCAAAGTGCGGCTGGAAGCGGCCTGCACGCTGGCCCTGCAGATCGGTGCCTGCCAGTACCGCCATGTGAACGACATCCTAAAAAACAACCGCGACCAAAGCGCGCCGGCCACCGCCGCTGAGTGGATCAGCCCTGACCATGCCCACGTCCGTGGACCTGGCTATTACCAGTGAGGAAAGACGAGATGATGATGCACACCACTCTGGCGCAACTGCGCACGTTGAAACTGGACGGCCTGGCGGCCGGCCTTGAGGAACAACTGGCACAACCTGGCATGGCGGCGTTGAGCTTCGAGGAGCGCGTGGCGCTGCTGATCGATCGCGAGGTCCACGCCCGCAACGACCGCAAGCTGGTACGGCTGCTGACGAACGCGCGCCTCAAATACGGTCAGGCGGCGATCGAGGACATCGACGCGCGCGCGGGCCGTGGCGTAGACCGCCGCGAGGTGATGAGCCTTGCCTTGGGCGACTGGGTCAACGCCGGCCACAGCGTCTTGATCACCGGTCCGACCGGTGCCGGCAAGTCGTGGCTGGCCTGCGCGTTGGCCCAATACGCCTGCCGGCGTGGCTACTCGGCGATCTACCAGCGCGTGCCGCGCTTGCAGGAAGAACTGCGCATCCGGCACGGCAGCGGGGCCTTCGGAAAGTGGCTGCTCCAACTAGCCAAGACCGACGTGTTGATACTCGATGATTGGGGCATGGGTGCCATCGACAGCATGACGCGCTCGGACCTGCTGGAGATCATTGACGACCGGGCTGGCAGCAAGGCCACGATCATTACGAGCCAGCTACCGGTCGAACACTGGCATGCCTGGATCGGCGACGCCACCATCGCCGACGCCATCCTGGACCGCATCATGCAGCGCAACCACCGCTTTACACTGACCGGCGATTCGCTGCGCACCCAACGCCCTAAAACCAGCAAAAAGGAGAAAAATATCGATCCATCGTGACCGCACCGACTACAATTTAGCCGCGTAACATCATTGAATGCGCAGCGGTCACGATAGACCGGAATCAGCGGTCACGTTGACCGGAATACGCA
>NZ_JBNYXM010000076.1:0-3236 GCF_051380665.1 Janthinobacterium lyxosi | reverse complement strand
CATCCCAGTCGCCACCTGTCGATTCCCACAGGTCGCGCCAGGCCGAGCGCTCGGTTGCGCGACCGCTGGCGTCAGTCCCTTTGCACACGATGTCGTAGCGGTCCTGCGATTCCGCCAGCGCTTCCAGATCGATACCCTCGGCCACGATGTCGGCATCGCTTAAATCCTGCAGGCGCTCGACGCGCACGGATACGATCTCCAGCAGGATCCGGCTGGCCGCGCCAGGCATGAAGATAGCGGGGCGCTTGTACCAGCCTGGCAGCGCGCCTCCGCGCCCGGCTGCCAGCGGTACGTCCGGGGAATCGGCGTCGTACTGGTACGCGCGGTCGCATTCGGCCGTCATGTCGATGAAGTGCCATTCGTCGCGGCCCTTCTTCTGGCTGTAGCGCGTCACCCAGCGGCCGTAAGCGAAGAAGGTTTCGCGCACGCGCAGGAGGTCGCCAGGTCGCCCGTAGGGACAAGAACGCTTCGACTCCTGGAGTAGCTGGAGCAGGGCGACAGGATCGCCGGTCCATGGCTCAATGCGCTTGTCTGCGACCATTTCAGGCGCGGGTTTGATTGGGCGCCGCGTCTGCGTCTTGCTGCCGTCGAGCAGCGCGCGCACCATCGGGGCGCTGAACAAAATAGGGTGCTCTTTCATGCTTTTTCTCCAGTGGCCGGCGTGGCCGCAAACATATCGACGGTTTTGGTATCGCGCACTACCAGCGGCGGAAGCACGTCCAGGAATTCGCCGATGGTCAGGGTGTTGTCGCGCGGGCCATACGGCATGCATTCGATGTCCCAGTGTTCCGGCAGATCATCCTCTGTACGAATTTCTTGATCGGCCACCGCGTCGATAGGCTGGTCTTTAATCTCGCCAAAGCTCGACTTAAAGCGGATTTCGGCTTCGCGCTCGCTGGTGGCCATGACGACTGCCGTCAGGGTGGCGCTGACGGTGTAAAGGCGGTTGATCATGCCGTGTCTCCTGCGCGCTTACGGCGCTCCCATGCCGCTATTTCGCCCTGCGTCATGTGGTAGTACCCATGTGTACCGCAGTCCGGGCAAACCTTGTCCGTGACACCGGGGCCGAACTTCTTGCTTGGCACGCTGGTCATCTCGCCCTCGTAGCCGCGCCACTTGCATTTCAGCCTGCCGCAGCGGATGGGTGCCGTGTTGTAGGCTGGCCGCTCAGCCGCCTTCGGTGCCGCCATGAAGCCACCTGGACCGATCATGCTGCCTCTCCTGGCGCAGCCAGCACCGTGCGCACCAGCGATTGATCGAGCGAGGCGATGATGGCGGCCAGAACGTCATTGGTAACCATTCCTGATATCGCAGCAACCGGATTAAACGATCCGCGATAGGCTTCAGCTGTGCGCACACACTCCGCGCGCGCAGCCTGCGCCACAGCCAAGTCGCGCGCAGCGCGGCTGCCGGCCTCATGCTTGAAGGCTGCGGCCTGGCCATCTGCATAGGCCTTGCGGACCGCATCTTCTGATTCATCCTTCGGCACGACTTGGTCGGCTTCGCATGCATGGCGCAGAGCGGCGTTGGCGAGGGCGCGAATGCCAATCGAGTTCGTAGATGTCAAATGCATGCTGCCAGAAACGCACAGAGCCTCAAAGCTCAGCCGGGTTTCTGGATACGCGCGCGGTGGCGTCGGCCATGTCCAGACGGTGCCGTCGCCGAAATTCATCTGCGCATCTGCCGGGAATGAGCCTTTACAATCAGGCGCGGTTATCACATCACCCACGAACACCGGCTTGCCGTTAATCAGGCCGAGCGGGAGCATGACGAGGTCATTCGGATTGTCGGTTGCGCCCGCTTCATTGACGCGGCCGGATTTGCGGCGCGTGCCTATCAAATTGAAGCGGTCTTCGATCACAACCACGCAGCACGACGGGTCTGCCTCTTCGGCATATGCCACGAAGCGCGCGGTACCGCCGCCGGTTAAGCCGATTGGAGCACCGGCCCTTGCGTGCTCCAGGTCGAACGGCTTGTAAAATTCTGGTTTCATCATCTGCCCTTCAATAGCCGCGCTGCGGCGGTTCGCTAAAAACAATTCCGGCTTGCGCGCCGTGCGCTAGTGCGTACTCAATCAGGCTGGTCATGCGAGCGATGCTCATGGATGCGGACGATTCGCGCAGGTTGCACCACTCACCCTCGATGCCCGGCATCATTTCGCTGCCTTGGCCGGTCGCTACCGCGTGGCCCGATATCAGCAAAATCTTCCATTGCACATCGGTGCGGCGCTTACCGGCGAAATCCAGTTGCTTGGCGAAATCGCCGCAGATTGCGTGAAACTTGGCGTTCTGCTCAAGGTTGCGGGTCACGTCCTGAATGACCACAGCCTGCCCGAGCGGCGTGTCGAGCACCGCCTGGGCGCAGCGCCGGCGCACGACGTCGGTGACGAGGACGAAAGGGCGCTTCATGGCGGTGCGCCGGCCGCGCGGCGCGCCGTCATGCCGGCACCGCCTCTGTCGCCAGCCGCTTGGCCACGTCGTATTGCTCGATGCCCCAGGCCAGCGCGTAGCAGCACCAGAGGAAGCGGAACGTGTATTCCTTCGTATCGACCTCCCAAAAATCGGTGAACTCGAACTTTGCATCCGGGCCATGGAATGCCTTCCAGGCATCGCCGGCGTGCGTGAAGTCGTTCGCGGCGTCGAAACATCGCACCTCGTTGCTGTCCGCGCTCAGTACCTCCGACTCGACCTCGGCGCGCAGCTCGGCATAGGCTCCAGCCCAAAGCACAAGCTGCTCAGGCTCGTCGTCGCCAGGCTTGTCGCCTTCTGCTTGCTGGTCCATCCAGTCATTTATCTGGCGCGTGAATTCATCGTGACTATGTTTCTCCACTCCGGTGCGGTCGGCCGCCTCGATCTTCTCGGCCCAGTAACGGTGATCGATGCCGTCCAGGCGTCCGTTCTTGCGGAAGAAGCCGAACATGTCTTGCGTGCGCTGGAAAACGTAGGTGCCCATGTCGCCGCTGTAGCACAGGAAACCCGGCCAGGTGACCAGATCGAAGAACATGTTGCTGCTGTCCGGCTGCTTGAACCGGATGTGGCGGTGCACGCCGTCATCGCGGATCACGGTCATTTCGTGCTTGGCTACGTCGCGCAGGAAACGTTCTTCGGAACAGGCGGCGCTCATGCTTTTTCCGCCTTCGACGCCGTCACGCGCTCCAGGTCATGGCAACCGCTAACGCCTTCAAGCCAGATGACTGCGCTGTGGCCACCCATGACCTGCGCCTCGCTGGTCGTGAC
>NZ_JBNYXM010000075.1:0-3247 GCF_051380665.1 Janthinobacterium lyxosi | reverse complement strand
GGCGCTGGCTCGCTGCGGCATCAGTCACGACTGGGACACGCAGCAGCCGGCCAGCGGCATGATCATCGTCAGCTGCTCCCTGACGCATGTCATGGGCCATAGCAAATCGACCACGATGGAGGCGCCACCGGACAACTCCGGCTCCAAGAACGTTATCCAACAGATCGCCAGCACCGTGACGTACCTGCAACGCTACACGCTATTGGGCGCCTGCGGCTTGGCCACCAAGGACATGGACGACGACGGGCGCGGCGGCGAGCAAGCGGCGCCGGCAGTTCCGCCAATCACGCCGCGCGCCATCGGTCCGAAAGGGCTGGCCGCCGCCATCGCGCAAATCAAAGCCGGAAAATTTACTGTGGCGCGTCTGGTCAAGGAAAACATCCTGACCGAAGACCAGCTCACCCAGGTAAACGACGAGGTGAAAAGTGCTTAAATTTCATCCATCGTCCCTCGGTCTGATCATGACCGACGCTATTTCCATCGACAAGTCGCTGCTGCCGGCCGCTCTGCTGGAGGTGGCAGCCAAGGCGCGCAAGACCGACGCCGACAAGGAATTGCTGGCGCCCTACAAAGAAATGTCGCTGTCGGCTGGCGCCAAGACCTACTTGGGGAAGCTGGCAAAGCAGTTCGTCTACTCCTACAACAAGGTGGTCGAAACCAAGTACATGGACAAAGGCCTGGCCTGCGAAGACGAGGCGATCGACATGATCAACCGCCTGCGCTTCGAGAGCTACACGAAGAACACCGAGCGCCGCGAAGATGAGTTTTTGACCGGCGAGTGCGACATCTACGTGCCGGGCGTAAAGACCATCGATACCAAAGTTTCATGGGATCTCGACACCTTCCCGGCACTGAGTGAGGACTGCCATGACAGCCTGTACGAGTGGCAAGGCCGGGCCTACATGCGGCTTTGGGACGTGCCTGAGCACGAGGTGTGCTTTGTGATGCTGAACACGCCGGACGAGCTGATCCGCTACGAGCAGCGCGAATTGCACGAGGTCGAGCACATCGACCCGGCACTGCGGCTCACCAGCATCACCTATCAGCGCGACATGGCACTCGAAGAAAAAATGGTCAACAAATGCCGGGTAGCACAGAAATATCTACTCAATACCGTAGCGCGCATCAACCTCGAACACAAATCAAACTGAGCGAAAGAATATCAAAATGGCTAAATTATTTGGACTGGCGCGCATCGGGCGCGACGCGGAACTTCGTTACACGACCGGGCAGGACGCTGTGTGCAGTATCTCCCTGGCCTTCACGTGGGGCAAGAAAGGCGCGGACGGCAAGCGCTCTACGCAGTGGGTCGACGGCGCCCTGTGGGGCAAGCGCGCCGAAGCACTGGCGCCATACCTGCTCAAAGGAACGCTGATCGCCGTGACGCTGGACGAGGTTCATATCGAGACATACCAGGGCAAGAACGGGGAGTCAACCAAGCTGTCCGGCAAGGTGCTGGATATCGAGCTGGCTGGTAGTCCAAGCGCCGCGCCAGCACCGACACAGCAGCCGGCACCGCGCCCCGCCGCCCGGCAAGCAGCTGCCCCGGCTCAAAACTTCGCCGACATGGACGACGACATTCCGTTCTGAGTGAGGCGCCACACGGCCGGCTGGAGCGCCATCAACACCGCCCAGCCGCCCACCAAAACAAGACCATAGGGATAATGAAAATGAACGCACTTACCGCAACAGAAACTACCGCACTCGCCACCATGTCGCCGGCCTCGCGTGCCGCACTAGCCATGAAAACCACGAGCGCCGAACTTGCGCTGCGCGACCTGCTCAAGGCATCGGCCAGCATCCTGGTCGTGACGAGCAAGGCCGGGCGCGAAGAGTGCCATGCCGCGTACATGAAATTGAAGAACTCGGTCACTGACATCGGCAAGATTGAGGTCGCCGTCACCGAAGACGCCAAGGCTTTCACTAAGGCCGTGAAGGTGGAGGCCGCCCGGTTAGCTGGCATCATCATCGCCGAGCGCGACCGCCTGCAGGTGCTGCGCGACGGATTTGACGCCATCGAAGAGGCTCGTAAGGCTAATGAGCTGGCGAAGGAAATGGCGCGCATCGCCGCAATTCAGGCTCGCATCCAGTTTATCCGCGACCTCGCGCTGAAAGCCGTTGGCGCCAACTCGGCTGGCATTGAAGTGCTGCTGGTCGAATTGCAGGCCAACATGGTCGATGACACCTATGCCGAAATGGCCGACATGGCCAACACGGCATGGGATGGCGCTGACCATGCGCTGAATACGGCGCTTGAAACCGCCCTCGCCGCCGAAGCCGCCGAAGCCCAGCGCCTGGCCGATATCGCCGCAGCCGACCGGCGCCGCGCCGACGAGGCCGCCGAGAACGCCCGTGTCGCCGCCGAAAATCAGCGCATCGCTGCCGAGAATGCGGCCGCCGCCCAAAAACTGGCCGATCAGCAAGCTGTACTCGACCTGGCAGCGCGCCAACAACGCGAGCAGGCCGAGGCTTCAGCGAGGGCCGAAGATGCGCGCCGCGCCGAAGCCGCCCGCATCGAGCAGGTCGAGCGTGACCGCGCGGCAGCCGAGGCGCAGGCCGTGCTAGAAGTTGAGCGCGCCGAGATTGCCGCCGCCCGCCAGGCGCTGGCTGACGAGCAGGCCGCTGCCGCCAAAGAAAGAGCGGACACGGCCGCACTGGGCATGGCGATCTACTTCTCCGCTATGCCGGACGCTGAATTCGATGCGTTGGTCGGTGGGCGTGATTTGTCGTCGGCAGAGCAAGCGGCATACGAGGCCGAGGGCGCGGCGCGCTACGCCCGATTCCATGGCCATGGACGCGTAAAACCGGAGGCTGCCGATAAGTTCATGGAAGCCGTTGCCGCACCGAGCGCCTTACTCGACGCTGCTGACGAGCTCGACCCGACCAACGAGGAAATCAAGGACATGGGCAGAGAGTGTGGCTTGGCTCTGGACGCATGGGCCGACCGCTTGGAGTTGTTCGTGGCATGGGCTCGGGCAGAGAAGATGGCGGTGGTGGCATGAGCAGCCGCGCCGAACGCCAGGCACAGGCTACCGCAAAGCTCCAGGCCGCATGCGACAAGTTCAACGCCGCGCACCAGGTCGGAGCAGCCGTTAGCGTCCAACTGGACGGCGGCGAGGTCCGCGAGACGGTCACGACCAGCGAGGCGCAGGTCATGGGTGGCCACAGCGCAGTCATCTGGCTTGAAGGCGTTAGCGGTTGCCATGACCTGGAGCGCGTGACGGCGTCGAAGGCGGAAAAAGCATGA
>NZ_JBNYXM010000074.1:0-3648 GCF_051380665.1 Janthinobacterium lyxosi | reverse complement strand
GTCACGACCAGCGAGGCGCAGGTCATGGGTGGCCACAGCGCAGTCATCTGGCTTGAAGGCGTTAGCGGTTGCCATGACCTGGAGCGCGTGACGGCGTCGAAGGCGGAAAAAGCATGATCGCGCCCGGCGAAGTGATCGAAGTCGGGCAACTCGAAGATGAAGCCGGCGCGCTGGGCTTCGTCATCCAGCGCCCGAACGGTGAGCTCATCACCGTCAAGGGCTTGACGTTGGGTGAAACCAAGCTGGTGGCGCAGATGCTGTTCCGCTCGGCGACGCTGAGCCTGTCGATGCCGGCCGGTGCACCGCCATGAAGCGCGAAAAATTCGAGCAGCGCCGCATCCGGCTAGTGGGCGCGCAGCAGTTGGCCACCGCTCTAGCCCTGCTGCCGCACTTGCCGCTGGACGCCGACAAGCCGCTGGAGCTGCTGATCCGCGAAGAGGTCAAAGGTCGCAAGCTCGACCAGAACGCCCTGATGTGGGCCGGCCCGCTCAGGGACATCGCCGAGCAGTGCTGGATCGAGGGTCGGCAGCACAGCGCGGAGGTCTGGCACGAGTATTTCAAGGCGCAGTTTCTGCCCGAGCAGTTCGACCTGGACCTGTGCAAGAGCGAGAAATACCAAAAATGGGACTTTGGACCCGGCGGCGACCGGGTGCTAGTGGCCAGCAGCACCGACCTGACGATCAAGGGCTTCGCTCAGTACCTTGACCAGATACACGCATTTGGCGGCCAGATGGGCGTCGAATTTCACGAAGCGCCGCAACGCGGCTGAATTGCAAGGATAGCCATGTTCAAGAATTTACAGATATACCGCCTGCCCGCGCCCTGGGCAATGACCGCCGAGGCCCTGGCCGCCTCGCTGGAGTCACAGAAATTCACCGACGCCACCAGCATGGATATGGTCAGCCAGGGCTGGGCCGCGCCGCGCCCGAACGGCGGCCTGGTGCATGCCGTCGGCGGCCAGTTCCTGCTGCAGCTGAAAACCGAGAAGAAGTTGCTGCCGTCCAGCGTCATCAACCAGTTCACAAAAACCCGCGCGGCGGAAATGGAAGAAGCCCAAGGCTTCCCGCCCGGCAAGAAGGTCATGAAGGAATTGAAAGAACGCGTCACCGACGAGCTGCTGCCGCGCGCCTTCCCGCTGGCCAGCACCACGGCCGTGTGGATCGACCCGCGCAACGGCTGGCTGGTGGTCGATGCGGCCAGCCCGAGCAAAGCGGATGAGGTGGTCAAGCTGCTGCTCAAGTCGGTCGACAAGCTGCCGCTGGAAAGCCTGCGCGTGATGCGCTCGCCCGTGGCCATGATGACGGAATGGCTGAGCACGGACGAGGCGCCGACCGGCTTCACCATCGACCAGGATGCAACGATGCGCGCCACGGGCGAAAGCAAAGCGCAGGTGGCGTACAAACGGCACACGCCGGAAGCGGACGATATCCGCCGCCATATCGCCGCCGGCAAGCAGTGCACGCGCCTGGCAATGACCTGGAGCGACAAGATCAGCTTCGTGCTGGACGAGTCGCTGGCCATCAAGTCCGTCAAGCCGCTGGAGATCATCAAGGAAAGCGCCACGCGCAACGACGACGAGCGCTTCGACAGCGACTTCGCGCTGATGTCAGGCGAGCTGGCCAAGATGCTGGCCGACCTGGTGGCGGCTCTGGGCGGCGAGGCTGACGTGGAAACGCAGACGCCGGGCCCGGCTGCTGCTGGCCAGCAGAAGATCGAGCGCGCCGTGAACTTGACTGCCGATCTGTACAAGCTGCGCGCACGTTATCGCGATGTGCTCAACGAGCTGTATGACAGCACCGTGCAGCCGGCCGTTGCCCGCGTGCGCGAGCACATGGCGGAAACCGCCGAGGGCGCGATTAAATCGGCGCTGACGCTGGCCAAGGAGCTGCCTGGCGGCTCGCAATCCGCCGACCTGCTGCTGGTAGCCGCCGTTGAGATCATGGAACCGAGCCCACGACCGGCAGCGGGCGATGCCCCTGTCCGCCAACAGCGCCCGGCGCTGCAGCTGAATGGCGAAGCGGTAGGCGCCGTGCTGCTTGGCGACGGCAGCGCGAGCGATCCGCTGTACGACCAAGCCGTCGAAGTCGTGCGCACGCAGCAGCGAGCATCGATATCGCTGGTGCAGCGCCACCTGCGCATCGGCTACAACCGTGCGGCCCGGCTGATCGAGGCAATGGAAGCCGCTGGCGTGGTCAAGGGCACGCAGGGCATCTACACGGTGGCGGCCGTGGCGGGAACGGCAGCATGAGCGAACACACACCCTGCCTGCTAGTGGTGGACGACCAGATTTTCGACAATGACGGCGCGCACGAAACTGTCATCTGCGGCACTGGGCCGGATTTCACTGGCCACGCCATCGCCGTCGTCATCGACTTCAAGAGCGCGCCCGGCATGCGTGAGGCCAACGCCCGGCGCCTGGTCGCCTGCTGGAATGCGTGCGATGGACTGAGCACCGAAAACCTTGAGAATAATAATCCGATCAAGGACGGCCTGCGAGGCTTGAACGCCCAACTCCGCGCCGCTCGCGCACTGCTGGCTGAGGCGGTCAAGCCTCACAACGATCACGTCAAGGCAGTCCAGGCTACCGGCGAGCAGCCTGCCATTAATCCGCTGGCCATCCAGATCAACAGCTTCCTGAAAGGCGGTGCAACGTGAAAGAGCGCCCAATCCTCATGAACGGCGCCATGGTGCGTGCCGTGCTCGACGGCATCAAGACGCAGACGCGGCGCGTGGTGAAATTCGATCAGCTCGCTGGCAAATACTACGAAGGCGGTGCTGCTGGCATCGAATTTGACGGGTTCCGCATCCCGCGTGACTGCGGACCTGCGCCGGTGCGCTTCAGCGCTGAAGTAGTGGGCGGCGGCGCTAACGTCAGCGAGGAACTCGCTTGCCCCTATGGGCAGCCTGGTGGCCGCCTCGTGCCGGCTATGTATTTACCCGGATACGACAAGCGCTACTGCGTGGATGTATTTGGCAATGTATGGTCGCGCGCAAAAAGTGACTGGAAGCGACTCAAGCCAGGCATCACATCGAAAGGTTACTGCACCATCACGCCAGCACGGAATGGCCGATACGCCACACAGCTTGTTCATCGATTGATTTGTGAAGCATTCTATGGTCCAGCGCCGGATGGCCTGGAGCAGGTTCGGCATTTAAATGGAAATCAAACCGATAACGCTCCTGAAAACCTCGACTGGGGAACGCAGGAGCAAAACTGGCGCGACCGCGCAGCGCATGGCGGCGGCATGGGAGAAGCACACCACAATGCAAAACTGACACACAAAATTGTTGCTGAAATAAGAGCATCAAGCAAATCCCAGCGCGCCCTTGCCGCAGAATACGGCGTGACTCAATCGAGTATTCAAGCTGCGAAATCGGGCGCGATCTGGACGCCCGACCGCAAGCCCGCGCCCGAAAACATGCCACGCTGGGCCAGCCGCATCCTGCTGGAGATAGTCTCGGTGCGCGTCGAGCGCCTGCAGGATATCAGTGATGCCGACATCGTGGCCGAGGGCATCGATATGGAAGCGTTGGCGGAATCGCAGGACCGCTACGACATCGTGTGCAAAGGGACTGACGCCAGCGGTCGCGCAACCGAGCGCTCGGCCTGGCGCGACCTGTGGGAATCGACAGGTGGCGACTGGGATG
>NZ_JBNYXM010000073.1:0-3854 GCF_051380665.1 Janthinobacterium lyxosi | reverse complement strand
TCACCGAAGACGAGGCGCAACGGGCGCTTGAAACGTTCGCCAGCGGCTCCTGGGGATTGAAATACCCGACCATCACGGCGATCTGGCGGCGCCAGTGGCAGGAGGTCATTCCCTTCTTTGCCTATCCGATGGAAGTGCGCCGGATCATGTACACGACCAACGCTATCGAAAGCCTGAACATGCAGGTGCGCAAGGTCATCAAGAATCGCGGCCACTTCCCCAACGACGAAGCGGCAACAAAGCTGATCTGGTTAGCCTTGCGCAACATCGCGAAAAATTGGAAAATGCCAGCCATCACTTGGCGTGCAGCAAAAAATCAATTCGCCATTCTGTTCGCCGAGCGCTTCACGGCGCACCTGTGACGAGGCATTGAAATTAGCTAAATGACTTCGGACACACAAAAATCCTGACACTCCCTTACGCCGAGTACATTTTCAAAAGCTCAGTCTGCGGTATCGTTTCCCCCGGCCAAATAGTCGGTATAACCTCCGACAACAAAGTCACGGACAAGTGGGCTGATGCTGTGATGTTTGCCGTCAAGTCTACTGCCCCATCTTTTGTTGGTGGCGATTCCTGGGCCAACGACGTAGGGCAGCGCCCATCGCCCCAGGCAGGGCCAGCACCGACCCAGCCCCTGCGCCGTGAAGACGTGGTCACGCAGCAGCCAGTGCCCGGTACCAATCCGCCGGAATATGAGGACGTGGTAACCGAACCCGGCGACACCGATGACGAGTGGGCCGAAAAGCAGGCCGCCTACACCGCCGCGCTGGCCGCCCACAACATTGCCGTGCAGCAGGACGCCGAGGCCATGGCCACCTTCGACGCGGCGCTGGAGGTCGAGCGCCAGAAGGTCGACCGCATCGCCATCGCTGGTCGCGTGCCGGTCAACGTGCAAGACGCCCAGCCGGGCGACTACATCGTGCCGGTGCAGGACGGTGCCGGCATCAAGGGCATTGCCGTGCACGAGGATGACATCAGCATGAAGCAGTACTTTCGCGCGGTCGGGCGCGTGATCTCGATTGAACCGGACGGCCGGGCCTATGTGATGGTCAAGGTGGTGTAGCAACGCAGCATTCCACCTCAAACCCGCTTCGGCGGGTTTTTTCATTTCCACCATCAGAAAAATACTGTCTCACCTTTCCCTAGAAATGAGACAGCTATCGCCGTAATGTCGGCACCACTATCTTCTCCAACACCACCACCTGAAAGGCATTACATGGCCATCGAAACGACCGCCGCCGGCGGCGCACTGATTAAAATTTTTGGCATCCCGGTCTTGGCCGGCGCTGCCGCAACCTCACTGGGATTCATGTTCATGTGGCCAAAAACTGCCAAGGAAGCGGGCGTGCGCTTCTTCGTCACCATTCTCTTTTCCGCCCTGATGGGCCCGGCCCTGGTCGTGGTCGTGCGCAACTGGATGCCGGGCCTGTTCGACAGCGCGCGCGCCGTGGCCGTGCTGTACGGCAGCGACCCGGCGCTCGGCTTCCTGTTCATCGCCGCACCGCTGATGGTGGCGGCCGGCTTGCCCGCCTGGTGGGTGCTGGGCGCCACGGTGCGCTGGTTCGACAAGCGCCGCGACAAGGACATCGGCGAGCTGGCGCGCGATGCGGCCGCCGTCGTCAAGGACGTGCGGGGTGGCCTGTGAACCTGAGCCCACATTTCAGCCTGGCCGAACTGGTCGCCTCGCAAGTGGCCACCCGCAAGGGCATCGACAACGCGCCGGCGCCCGCCATCGTCGCCAACCTCACGCGCCTGGCCGCGCTGCTGGAGCAGGTGCGCGCGCTGGTCGGTGCACCCATCGCCATTTCCAGCGGCTACCGCTCGCCCGCGCTCAACAAGGCCGTGGGCGGCGCGGCCAATAGCGCGCACGTGCCGGGTCTGGCTGCAGATATCAGCACGGCCAAGCTGGCGCCCAAGGCGCTGGCCATGCTGATCCGGCAAAGCGGCCTCGACTTCGATCAGCTGATCTACGAGGGAACGTGGGTGCATATTGCACTGTCTGCCGGCGCGCCTCGGCGCCAGGTGCTGACGGCCAAGTTTGCCGGCGGTGGCGTTAGCTACGTGGCGGGCATCGTATGAGCGCGCTGGGCACGCTGGCGGGCGCCGCTGTCAGCGGGATCTGGAAGGCAGCGACCGTAGCATTGGCCGCGGCACTTCTGGTGGTGGTCAGCGCTACCGGCACGGGCTGGTGGCTGGCCGCTGGTGATCGTGATGCCGCGCGCGATACGCTGGTGCAGGAGCAGGGCGTCAGCGCGCAGCTGCGCAGCTCGATCACCGAGCAAAACCGCGCCATCGATGGCATGGCCAAGGCAACGTTTGCAGCACAGGAACGCGGCGCAGCGGCGCAGGCGGCCGCCGCTGCCAAGGGTACGAAGTATGACGCCGCCCTGGCGCAGGTCGCTGGCGCGCGTGCCACGACCTGCGACGAGGCTATGCCGGCCGTCAGGCTGCTGCTGGAGGGCGTGCGATGAGATGGATGCTTGTATTGCTGCTTACCGGCTGCGGCAGCGCGCCACTGGCGCCGCAGCGGGTCGAAGTTCCCGTCTTTACACCATGTGTAAAGGTGGTGCCTCAGCGCCCAGTCTACGAATTCGACAAGCTGGCGCGGGCGACTACGGACGGCGAGATCGTCCTGGCGCTGGCGCGAGACTGGCCGCGCGGGCGGAAATATGAGGGTGAGCTTGAGGCGGCTATTGCTGGGTGCCGTTGATACTTTCTATTGAATTTGGTATGAGTGTATTTATCTAATATCAATGTGCTCTGCGCGCGCTCAATGGCCGAGGATTCGTTTGGCCTAACATATAAATTGCCGCGACCCTCCCACGGGGGGCTCGGCGCTAATTATTAATGGAGGCGACATGGACACCAAGGTGAAAAAGATTGAAGAGTTACAAGAATCAAGCCAGATTAACACAAAAATATTTGACGAAAATGACTATGCGAACTTTACAAATACATGCGGAGTTGTTGCATATTTTCAAGTGAGATGGCCTGCTGGCGGACTCACAAATTTTGTTCTTCGCCCAAATGAGACTCATTCGCTTTATATTGGCTCAGCGGGAAACCCGTGCTGCTGTTACTCGACCGTTGGCGCTCCCGATTGTGTGGACGTCTGCGGTGGAATTGAGGGAGGTGAGTATTATCATACCTGTTGATCCGAGATCTTTGGCTGCGAAGCGATCCTTGCTTTTATCTGGCGCTAAAGTGGCGCCGGCGGCATCATCTTGATGATGTGCCGCCGGCCATGCAGTTGGATGTGCAATTAATCAACCGGGCATGTATTTCGTGGCCCGCCCAACACTTCCATCAGCCGCTCGCCCAGCGCCGCCCAAGCCGCCCGCTTCTCGTCCGCATAGTCGTGCAGCATGTAGTGCCTGCGCACCTTGCTGCCCGGCAGCACATGGTTCTGGCAGCGGTCGATCAGCTCCAGCGATATGCCCAGTGCCTGCATCATCTATCACTAGCACAATACTGCGCAAATGCATAGGGCGCCTTCGATGCTCTGGGATGCATGAGGAAGTGGGTGTAATTCCGGGTGTAATCGGGTGCGATCCAGTGCAATTTCATGGCGGCCAGCAAAAGATTTCCCCTATGAGAGCACTGCAAAAACGTGCTGGCACTGGCATTCACACTGCAGGGGTCGCAAGTTCGAAACTTGCACTTTCCACCAGAATTCGCTTTAATTTCAAGCACTTAGAAAAAGCCGCCAATCATCGATAGGCGGCTTTTTTTGTGGGTGTGACCCGTCCTGGAATAAGTTGACACTTTTTCGACGCAAAGAAGGAGTGTCAAATGGAACAAGGGTTTAGGCGCAGCCAGCGCGATTACAGTCTGGCTTTTAAATTGAGCGTTGT
>NZ_JBNYXM010000072.1:0-4190 GCF_051380665.1 Janthinobacterium lyxosi | reverse complement strand
GATCTATGTTCTGTCGAAAGACGAAGGCGGCCGTCATACGCCATTCTTCAACAACTATCGTCCACAGTTCTACTTCCGCACGACGGACGTGACTGGTTCGATCGAGTTGCCAGCAGACAAAGAAATGGTCATGCCAGGCGATAACGTGTCGATCACCGTCAAGCTGATCAACCCGATCGCGATGGAAGAAGGTCTGCGCTTCGCTATCCGTGAAGGCGGTCGTACCGTCGGCGCTGGTGTTGTTGCAAAAATCCTGGCTTAATTCTTAAGCCTGCATAAAAGAAGATGCGTCGTCGCCCGGCGCCCTTCTTTTTATTCAACTGCCGGGGTTGGCAAGCATTTTGGTGCTATCATGTCGACCCTGACGGTTGTTGTGTCAGAAATTCCCGTATGACCTCATTGCCGTGCAGACCGCGCGGTTCGTTCTTTTAAGGAAATATCATGTCGGCACCAAATCAAAAAATCCGTATCCGCCTGAAGGCTTTCGATTACAAACTGATCGACCAGTCCGCTCTGGAAATCGTTGAGACCGCGAAGCGCACCGGCGCTGTCGTCAAAGGCCCAGTACCACTGCCTACCCGTATTCAACGTTTCGATGTGCTGCGTTCCCCGCACGTCAACAAAACTTCGCGCGATCAGTTCGAGATCCGTACGCACCAACGCCTGATGGACATCGTTGACCCAACGGACAAAACCGTTGACGCGCTGATGAAGCTGGACCTGCCAGCTGGTGTTGATGTTGAAATCAAACTGCAATAAGAGTTTCAAGGGCGACTGACAATACCGTAGCATCAGGTGTTGACAGCTGTTCCAGGCCGGCGGGGTGTCCCGCTGCCTGATGATGGGGCCGGGCCTGCTCACAATCGTGAGTGCGCCCGGCCCCATTGCTATTGGCCCGCAGTATTGGCGCCGTACATCTTTCGCTCTCCCTTTCTCTTTCTCCGCTTTACTTTCTTTTTCTATCGTTATCCAAACTGGCGGACCAGGCCGGCACAGGCCAAATTGATCCCGGAAAACAACAAGTTGGCGGATAAAGTTGGATTAAAACAACAATTGTTAATTTTCCCCTTCCTTGCGTGGCGTCAATGTGAGAAATTCGTAATATACGCGAGAATGTGTGACTTTTTTACAAAAACGGTCAACGAGGCGTATCGATTTATAAAACGAAAATAATATCTGAGGAGTAGTCTTGAAAAGTACGGTAAATAGCAATACACCACGGTTGAAGAAAAGTACCCTTGCAATTGCATTGACATTAGCCTTCTCTCAATACGCCACGGCACAAACAGCTGCCGAGCCTGTAGAAAAACTGCAGCGCGTCGAAGTCACCGGTAGTAGTATCAAGCGTACCGAAGCTGAAACAGCTGGCTCGCTGCAGGTTCTGACCCGCGACGACATCGAGCGCACCGGCCAGACCACGGCGCTGGGCATCCTGAATTCTTCCGCCGCCATCAGCACCTCGATCGACTCGGCAAGCTCCAGCTCCGGTGGCTTTGCCACGGGCTCATCGGGCGTGGGCATGCGTGGCCTGGGCAAGGTCGCTACCCTGGTGCTGGTTAACGGCCGCCGCATTGCACAATACGGCCTGGCCGATGGCGCACAACAGAACTTCACCAACCTGGACGCGATCCCGGCTGCCGCCATCGAGCGCATCGAGATCCTGAAGGACGGCGCTTCGGCAATCTACGGTTCCGACGCCATCGCCGGCGTGATCAACATCATTCTGCTGAAGAACTTTGAAGGTGCCAAAATCACTGGCAACTACAAGGAAACCGACGGTTTCAAAGACCAGCGCAGCCGCAACGTTTCCGGCATCATCGGTTACGGTGATGTCGACAAGGATGGTTTCAACACCTACCTGACATACGAAGCCTACAAAAACGACGGCTACACCGTCGACAGCCTGCGCAGCCACTATCCTGAATGGCACCGCCAGACCCCGACCCGTTCGACCTGGGACGCGAAGAACTCGTATTCGCCAACCGGCAACTACTACCTGGACAGCACGAACATCGTTGCCGCGCCAGGCTGCCCGGCTGACAAGCTCGACCCGAAAGACAAGCTGTGCAAGATGGACCTGTTGCCGTACAGCGGCCTGGCAACCAATGCCAAGCGTTATGCGCTGGCCAGCAACACGCATTTTAAAATCGGTAAGTCTATCGACGCCAATTTCGAGATCACCAATGCCAGCGCCAGCAACGATTACATCGTCGCGCCATACGCCCTGAGCAGCACTTTGTCGCCGAGCACCTGGTATAACGCGATGGACGGCAAGATGGTCGGCCCGTTCTACTATCCAAAATTGCCGGTTGGCCACGCCAACAACCCTTACGGCGTACCGGTGGAATACCGTGCCCGTCTGATGGACACCGGCAACGGCTTCAACTTCAACCGCACCGAATCCGACCAGACGCGCGTCATGCTGAGCCTGAACGGCGATGTGAGTGGCTTCGACTGGAAATCCGCGGCTGGCTATATGACCTCGAATGCCACCAAGGCCACCCGTGCAGCCAGCGCCGCTGGCTACACCAACGCCATCAAGAACGGCACGTACAAGTTCGGCCAGCAAAACGATACCGCGCTGCTGGAATCGATGTTCCCTGTACGCACCACAAAGGGCAAGTCGAAGATCGCTTTCTTCGATGCGACCGTGTCCGGTGAAGTGGCGCAATTGCCAGCCGGTCCTTTGAATGTGGCGTTCGGTACCGACATCCGTCGCGAAAAGTATGAGATGACCAGCTCGGACAACGTCCTGCGTGGTGACCTGGTCGGCATCGCCGGCCTGCAGGTCAAGGACACCATGGATCACTACGCGCTGTTCGCGGAAGCGACCATTCCGGTGGTCAAGCGTGTAGAAGTGAGCGCCGCGGTACGTGCCGACAAGTCCACCAACAGCGACGTGCACTTCTCGCCAAAGCTGGGCTTGCGCGTCAACGCGACCGATACCCTGTTGTTGCGCGCCACGGCCGCTGGGGGCTTCCGCGCGCCTAACATCGTTGAAACCGGTAACGGTCTGGGCCGCAGCTCGTTTGCTAACGATGTCAGCGATCCACGCCGCTGCGCAACCGCCAGTGCCTTGAACAAGCTGGTACAAGGCAATCCAGCCGTCACCCCCGCCGACAAGGCGCAGGGCAACACCTTCCAGAACAGTGATTGCAAAGGCGGCGTTCCTAGCTTCGTGTCGGCGAACAAGGACCTGAAACCGGAAACCTCGCGTTCGATCACCGCTGGTTTCGTCTTCGAGCCGGTCAAGAACTGGACCGTGGCACTGGACTACTACCATATCGAACGCAAGGACGAAATCGGTACCCGTGCCGTGGCGGACATTCTGCGCGGCGAAGCTGGTCTGCCAGCCGGACAGCTGGTGCGTGTTGATAACTCGGCTTCGGATGCGCAATTCCTGGCACTGGTGAAAAAATACGCACCAGGCAATACCGCCAACTTCGGCGGCGTTGGCGTGATCGGCCTGTTGTACAACCCATACGTCAACAGCGGCAAGACCCGTGCTTCGGGCTTCGACTTTGATGCGGGTGGCCGTTTCAACACCAGTATCGGCCAGGTTCGCCTGAAACTGGAAGGTAGCTACCTGTGGAAATACCAGGAGTTCAGCGTGACCGACAATGCTTATGCTGACAACCTGGCCGGCAACTGGGCCCTGCGTTCGCGTCTGAACACCAAGCTGCGCGCCAGCCTGAAGGCCGGTTCGTTCGACCACGGCATGACCCTCAACTATGCCAGCGGCTATAGCAACAACGACGACACGTCGCGGACCTTTTGCGTCACGAATAAAGTCTCTGCCGAGAACATGGCAGCATGCTCGCGCGTCGGCAGCAACACGACGGTCGACTACAACCTGTCGTACAGCGGCATCAAGAACACGCGTCTGAGCCTGTACGTGGATAACATGTTCGACAAGGCAGCGCCAATTCAATGGCGTTCCGGTTATGCTGATACGTTCCAGATGCGTCGTATCGGTGTGACCGCCAGCTACACTTTCTTCTGATCGTCGTCAGCTGACAAGCTTTCGCCCGGCATCATTGCCGGGCGCAGCAAAAACCAGGCCTCGCGCCTGGTTTTTTTTTGGTGCGCCAGGCATGGCGCGACGCGCGCGAGCGCGGCTCGACTGACTGTGGTGGTTAGTTGAGTGACTTGGAGGTGAAAGTCCTCTGCACACCGGGCAAGGGGAAGTG
>NZ_JBNYXM010000071.1:0-4242 GCF_051380665.1 Janthinobacterium lyxosi | reverse complement strand
TCAACCGTACATACGGCGCGAGGATTTCAATTGCCACCACGTCAGAAGTCTTCTTGATGGTGGTCTTCCCCTCGTTTCCACCGTCAATTTGCGTTGCATGAGAAATAATCAGCGTTTTACTGATGCGGCATTCCCCGGCTGGCAGACTCAAATGCCGATCCTTCGCCGCATCAATTGCCGCTTGCAGCCCTTTGTAGTCATCGGCAACGCCGTTGCACTTGACACCAAAATCGCGGGCGCTCAGCACGTCGGCGGCTTTGTCCTTGAACGTGCGGGCGACCGCCCCGGCGCTATCGCGCACAAATACAGGCGCGACGATGCCCGATCCTGTCGCCGCCAATGCCGCGCCCATGCTTGCCGCCAGCAGGCAGCACGCTAATATTTTCTTCATCATTGGATCACGCCTTGAATGTTGATTGTAGTAACCAGGCCCGCATCGCAGATCGCATACCAGGCTGCGCCTGGCGCGTCCGCTTCCAGCCATGTTTCGCCCGACTGTATCACCACGGCTGCATTTGCGAACGTGAGCCCAGCGGCGCCGATGGCCACCGGATTAGGCCCGACATTTCGCAGTCGCAGGCCGCGCCGCGTTACTTGCGCCGCGATCAGCACACCCACCACGTCGCTCACAGCAACCGGCGCGCCATTGCTCACGCTGGCCGCCAGTGTCTCGCGTGTGGCCCACACCGAGGCGGCACGCGGTTGCGTAAAGACTGCCGATGCTTCCGCGTTGTTGACGATGACGCCAAAATTTACACCGGCCTTTTGCACCACCGGCAGCGCTTGGCCGTCAGTGTTGGCGACATGTATTTCGAATACCTCGCCCGGCTTTTGCAGCACGGGGATTGCTTCGGCATTGGTGTTGTCCACCGTGACCACGCCCAGCACGGGCGCCACCGTTCCGCCGAACAGGACAGGGATTGGCTGCGCCGCCGTGTTGTTGACGCGGATGCTGGCAAGCGATACCGGAATCGGCGTGGTGTTGCTGCTGGACGTTAGCGTGACCGGGATCGAGTGCGCCAGGTCGTTTGTCACTGCAACGCCGGACGGAATGACCACCTCACCGCCAGCCGTGCCGCCAAGCTGCACATCATTGGTGGCCAGGAAGATTCCCACCTCGCAATCGAGCGCCGATGTCAGTATCAGGCCGCCGAAGTCTTCCACCAGGCGAAAACCCGCCTTGCGACCTGGCATTACCGTGCCCGGTGTGCTGTTTTTCAGCAGGGCGATATCGACGCCCTGCCCTGTCGTTACCGAGTCGACCAAGATCAAGCGGCCTGGAATATCCACCCGCTCAGGGATGCCAGCCGACAGGCGAATCAATTTATAGCTCATGCTGCTTTTCCCATCGCTTTGAAGGCCACCACGGCGACCAGGGCCAGGCCCACGCCGACGAGCACTTTTTGTTCACCGGCTTTGCTGTTGGTGTAGGCGGCATCGAGCTTTTGCCCCATGTCACCATAGGCATCCTTGACCGATTGCAGCGCATTTTTTGCTACCGCGTCCGAGCGCGCACCAGCGGCGGCCAACTCGTTCGCGGCGCCTGCCGTAATATCCGCGGCGAATTTGAACGCGCCGCCCATGGCAGCATCGTTCGACTTGAATGCGCTGTCTGATACGGCGTTGGAGAATTTGTAGGCGCTGTCTTGTGCGGCGCGGGCCGTGTCCAAGCTGTCCTTCACACTGGCCTTGATCGTGCCGAGCGCGCCCGTTACGGTGGAATCGGCAAATTTCAGGGCGCCGTCCGTGATGGCGTTGCCGAACTTGAAAGCGCCGTCCACCGCGCCGTGGTCGGTTTGGCTGATCGACACATTGCCGATGCTGGAACGGCTGGCCACCAGGCTGACGGCCTCGCCCGAGCCGGTAATGCGGTTGTCCTGCGATTCTTGGGTCTGTGTTTGACTGGAATCGCTCTTGCTATCGCTTGAACTCATTTGAGGTTTTTTCCCATGCAGTAGGCGTCAATCACCCAGCCTTGTTTTTTCAATTTTCTGACCAGACCAGGGCGCCGCGTGCGCATCGTCAGCCGATCCGCCCCCGCGATTGCGCCCTGCTGTTCGATATTCGGCGCAACCGAGGCGACCAGATCGATGCCAGGAAGGCCACCAGCAGCCGCCACGACGACGATTTCGCACCCGTTGGCATGATCCACCGTCCGCAGTGCATAACGCGCCACCACGGCCCCGCAGCACACCACTTCGAATAACTGCGCGCCACACATGGCCGCGTCCATCGAACCCAGCCCGCCGCCTGTCTGCCGGTCTGGCCGGTAGGCGGCGGCATAGGCGGCCCGCGCCGCGTCATCCAGCACGCCCTTGCGGATTACGCCTTTTTCTTGAACAGCGCCCATGCCACCGCTCCCGCAATGGCCAGCATCAGCCAGGTTTTCGACGTCATGCCACTGCTTGAGCCCGCGCCGCTGTTGATAATCCAGTCGCCGCTACTGACGCCACCCGATGCGCCGCCCTGCTCCCCGCCCTTGGCGCCCGACGTTGCAGTCGATGCCATTTGCAGCGGCGGCAGGGATGGCATGCCTGGCGTCATTTCTTCACCAGGAAGATCAGGCCGGCAGCGATGGCCGCCCACAACAGCAGGTTGTTATTGCGTACCTGCTGCACAGCGACTTGCTGCTGCACGGCCTGTTGCGGCGCGTTGGCCACGGCCGTAAATTGCCGTTGATCGCGGTACATGGCGTAATTGAGTGCCGTTTGCAGGCCGCCCAGCAGCACGCCGCCCGCCTTGGAGTCGAAAAAGTCGCCAAAGCCGTTACCGGTGGACGTGCTGGTTTCCATTGCTGGGGAACTCCACGACACGTCCGTCAGGACGGCGGCGCCCGTGCCCAGCGCGTTATATGGGTCGGAATCACGATCACCCGAGCCGAAACCGAGTGAGCTACTGGACCCGTATCCCATGAAGTCATCAAGATTCATGGCGCCCGCCTTATTTCAAAAGCTTGATGTCGGAAACGTAGTCGATATACGCTTTCAGGCTATCCGGCGCGTCGGTCGTGATGCGCAACAGCGCTTCCGTGATGCGCGACGTGTCCAGCATGTTCATCAGGTTGCCGTCACCGATGAAGTCGAGCACGAGCAAGTTTGCTTGTGGCACCAGGCGATTACGCTTCTGCTGGTAATTCAGTTCGCCCACCTTGGCGCGGATGCGCGGCGTGCCATCGGTGCGCAGTTCAGCAACTGTGATGTGGCCCGTGTGGTGCAGCCAAATGCGCTTGATCAGGCCGCCATTCGCCATGACTGGCAGCATCACATCGTTTTCGCCCACCAGGGTCAACGGCACGTTGAAGTCCTTGCGTTGCAGGACGAACGGGTTTTGCGTGCCGTCGCGGTATTCGGCCACGGCCTTGATATCGCTTGCCGCCGCTGCCGCCTGCTTGATTTCGATTTCGAACGTCAGGCTTGCCAGCATGTTGCGCGGCAGGGCCGACAGGTACTGTGCAGCGGCGCCACCACGGGTGTTTGGCTCCGTGAAGTCGAGCGTGATGACGTTATCGTCAACGAACAGGCCTTGATAGGCATCGCGCACGCCCAGCAAGGCACCATCGTCCACGAAGAAGGTAACGCCGTTGGCCTTGCCTTCGATGCGGCCCACATTGGCCTTGGTCAGACCGCCCGACAGCATGAAATGCAGCTTGTCGAAAGTGGCGTTATACGACAGTTTCAGCACCGCCGTAGCGCCTGGCTTGACGTTTTGCAGATCGATCATGCGATCAATATTGGAACTCATGTTTTCTTGTCCTGATGGTGGTGTTGGTGAAATTGACCGCTGGCCGCTGGCCGGCTTACTGGCCGCCTGGCAGGTAGACGCCGACGACGGGGATTTTCACGAACGATTTTTGAATGAAATACACACCGGCGAAAGCAGCCAGGGCGATCAGCGCGGTATGGATGGTGGCCTTGTTCATATTCGGTTCCTATGGGGTTATTTGTTCGGTATTAACAAGCCCCGATGCTGCCCTCCCCACGGGAAACCGGCAATAAGCTGTAACGGTTACGGTATCCGTTACCGTTACAGCGATTTATTGACCCCGCGCCGTGTCGAAAGATCAGGATTTTTGTGAATAAAGTGAAAATTGGGTAGCGTGCGGATCTGTTGAAGTGGCTTTACCGCCACAGATTTGCCGCCCGCGCCTGACTCATACTGCGTTTGCAGGCCCAGCGAGTCGGCCATCACCTTGGCGTCATTGTCGTAATTGACGCGGTAGCAACGGATTTCCGTGCAGTTGCC
>NZ_JBNYXM010000070.1:0-4384 GCF_051380665.1 Janthinobacterium lyxosi | reverse complement strand
GACAACGACGGCCCCGGCTGGTCAAGATAAGCAACAAAAATCCTTTTTTGTTTTTCAAAAATGGCTTTTATGTTGTATAATAAAGCCATATAAAACGTATGGAGTGGCCTTTATGAAATCCTTGGACGTGGATAGCTTCGCTGTCCTGACTCGCACCGGCAGCGTGCACCGGGTGTTCCTGACCCCTTACCCAGCCATCGACGGCGGCGGCTGGTTCCTCGACGTTGACCACAGCGACCACGGCCTGACCCGAGAGCTTCACACCAAGCGGGCGGGCCTGCGGGTGTTCAAGACCTCGGATGCAGCCATCAAGGCGCTGCAAGAGTGCGGCTATGCCGGGTCGGTGGTCGTGGTGATGAAGCCGGAACAAGGGGGCAAGTGATGGACGCACAGCAGCAGCTATTCGGCCTCATGGCCGTTGCAGAGGAGCACCAGAAGGCCGTCAAGGCCGCAATCGAAGGGCTGACCGCAGAGCGGGCAGCACTCGCCAAGGAACGCGCCGCCGTGGCTCAGGCAGCGGCCAGCGTGGCCGGTATCGCCGGCGAGGTGCGCAAGGCGGCCTCGGATGCCGTCCCAGCCATGCAGAAGGCCGCAGGAGAGGCTGTAGGCGCTTCGGTGAGGCAATCCCTTGCCGGGGCCTCAGATGCGGCCGCAAAAGCGCTTGGCGAGGCTGCAAAGCCCGTTCTCGGTAGCCTGTCGGGTGTGGTGCAGGCTGCAAGCGATGCCGAAGGCTCGATGCGGAACGCGGGCGCATGGTTCGCTTGGAAGTGGGTGGCCGTGGCCGCTGGTGGGCTGATCGGCGTGTGCCTGGTGGCGTATGCCTCGCTCGCCTGGCAGTTGCACCAGGTCAGCAGCCTGCGCGAAGAAAAGGCCGCGCTCCTAGGCGAAGTCGCCCAGTTGCAGGCAAACGCCGACGACTGGGCCAAGCGTGGCGGACGGGCCAAGCTGGACAAGTGCGGCGACGCGCGCCGCTTGTGCGTCCGCATCGACAAGACCACCAGCTACGGCAAGGACAGCGATTACTTTGTTTTGCGGGGGTACTGACCCATGAAAAAGCTAAACGAGTTGCTGGCACGCATCCCCGAGATGCAGGCGCGGGCGAAGCAGCGGGCCGAGCGTGAGCCATTGCCCGGCAAGCCGTTGCCCAAGAACGTGGTGCAGCTCCCGCTATGGCCGGAGCCTGTCCGGGCGGTGCCGAACGGCTTTCTACGGTCGGCCCTGTTCGGCGCGATCGCCAAGGGCAAGCGCCGCTACATTGACGGCGAGCAACTCGCCGCCCTTGATGGCGTCGAGATCCGCTACACCGGGCAGCGCCTCGACCAAGGCGACCTTGACGTGTGGGAAAGCGTGCTGCACGCCGTGCGCCTTCAGGAGCTGGGCAGCCAGTGCCGCGTCACGTCCTACGCCCTGCTGAAGCTCATGGGCAAGACCGACACAGGCAAGAACCGGGTGACGCTGAACAAGCGCATCACGCGGCTTGTAGCCAGCGCTCTGACGGTCAAGCAGGGCCGGTACAGCTACATCGGCAGCCTGATCGCCGGAGCGGCCAAGGACGAGGAAACGCAGGAGTGGGTCATCGAGCTGGACGCCAAGCTGCGCCCGCTCTACGCAGCCGACCAGTTCACGCAGATCGAGTGGGCAGTTCGCCAAGAGCTGGACGGCCAGCAGCTCGCGCAGTGGCTGCATGGGTTCTATGCCACTCACGCCAAGCCGTTCCCGATGAAGGTTGAAACGCTGCTGAACCTGTCGGGCGGCGAGAACGCCGACCCTTACAGCGGTAAGCAGAAGCTGCGGAAGGCACTGGATGCCGTTGTCGAGGCCAGCGCGGCCCACGGCGAGGGGTTCAGCTATGACATTCGCGGCGATCTCGTGCACGTCGAGAAGCGGGCCAGCGGGCCGCAGCGGCGCCACTTGGCCAAGAAGGCGACCAAGCCCCGGAAGCCTCGCGCCTGATACCGTTCCAGCGGATAGGAGATACCGTTCCAGCGGATAGGAGATACCGTTCCAGCGGATAGGAGATACCGTTCCAGCGGATAGATTATCCACAGGCCGAACAGGCCGCAAACCCGCGCCAGTACTGGGTTTCAGCGTTTAGCGAAAACCAAGCTAATCCGGTTTTAATCCTTTCTTAATCACCCAGCGGCTTCGCCGGGGCGGGTTTCACCCTCCCCCGTACCGGCTCCCCCACCCCTTGAGAAGCATCGCCGTTGGCGATGGATGAGCCGCTTTGCGGCTGTTAAATCGCCCCCTCCGCCCCCTCCGGGGGAACGAGTCGCCCTCTGTCGTCAAGGGTGCAGGGGGACGGCCTACGGCCTTAAAACCCCCTACACCCATGACTGGAGCGTGGGTCATTCCGAAGGCATCAAGGGTCGCTGCGCTCAAATCCTCACCCGTTCGGTGCTCAGGGCTTCGCCCTTGCGCTCCGCGTGCGGCTTCCGGTTTGCCCCTTGACCCCTTCTCCATTCCAAAACCGAACAGCCGTCGATCAGGAAAGCGAAAGGGCAGGGTCAAGGGCCAGACCATAGGCCGCAGTCCGACCGCAGGGAGGAACCGGGCGTAGGGCTGGGCGAAGCGAACCCTTGATGCTGAACCGTAGCGGCAGACGTTCCAGTGGTGGGGTGTGGGGGTTTAGGCCGTAGGCCGTCCCCTGCACCCCTGCCACGTGGCGAACGCGGGGTTTGGGGCAGCGCCCCAAGGTGTTCAGGATTGGGCGGTTGTGGGCTGCTCAGACTGGGCGGATGGCAGATCAAACAAGGCCCGATCATCAGCGCGAGTCAGCGAAGAATCCAGCATGGCAAGCAGCTTGTCTTGAGGCCATTCCCCGCGTTCGACTTTGGCGAGGATGGCAGCACCGACGAGAATCTTGCGGCGGGTGTCTATCGAGCGTTTTGCCTTGGATTCTGCCGCACGTTTGCGTGCTTCGATTTGCTGCTTCTTGGCCTTCTCTTGTTTGAGTTTGGTTTCTAGTGCTGCAATGCGTTCTTCGATGGTTGCCATTCTTGCGCCTCCTATGGGGTTGATGCCTTGTATTTTACCCCGAAGGCTGATAGGTGCGTGAGGGGGTGCGAAGGCGTAGAATACGCCGGAGCACAGACCCGCAGCGAAGAGCAAGGGCGCACTTATGCAAACTACGTTTGCGTGCGGTCTGCGACCCTGAAAACCAACCCAAAGGCAACCCGTGGCGATTTACCACCTATCCGTCAAGACAGTCAGCCGGTCAGCCGGTCGCAGTGCGACCGCCGCCGCTGCCTATCGTGCCGGGGTGGAAATCACCGACGAGCGAACCGGCGAGATTCACGACTACACCCGCAAGGGTGGGGTCGAATCCGCCGAGCTTGTCTTGCCTGCCGGTGCGCCAGAGTGGGCCGCCGACCGGGCGGCACTCTGGAACGCAGCCGAGCAGACCGAGACCCGGAAGAACTCGACGGTAGCCCGCGAGTTCGAGATAGCCTTGCCGGAGGAACTTTCCCCCGCCGAGCGGCAGCGGCTGGCCCGCGACTTGGCGCGGGAGATCGTGAATCGCCACGGCTGCGCGGCAGACGTGGCGATTCACGCCCCCGGTAAGGAGGGCGACAACCGCAACCACCACGCGCACATCCTGCTGTCGACCCGCCGCCTTGGGCCGGAGGGTTTCACCGAGAAAACCCGCGAGCTGGACGACCAGAAAACCGGCCCGCAGATCGTTACCCAATGGCGGGAGCGGTTCGCCAGCTTGCAGAACGAGCGGCTACGCGAGGCGGGCATAGATGTCCGCGTCGATCACCGCACGCTTGAGGCGCAGGGAATCGACCGGGAGCCGACCCAGCACCTAGGGCCAGCGGCCAGCGGCTACGAGCGCCGCACCGGCCAGCCGAGCGACAAGCGCATCCAGCAGGAACGGGAAGCCGTGGAGCGGCTGACCCGCGCCAAGACGCTGGGCGAACTGGAGCGGCAAAGCCGCCAGTCCGACCGCCTCATCCTCGACCTGTCGGGCGACCTCAGCGCGGCCAAGGCCGAGCGCGACCGCCAGCCAGCGCCGGAAGTGAAGCAGGCCGCGGCCTCTGGGGTGGCCGACTTCCGGGCGCAGTTCGAGGCCGCGAAGCTGGCCGAAGCCGGGAAGCAGCAGGCGCGGCAAGCCTTCGAGCAGTTCAAAGCCGAGCAACAGGCGCAGCAGCGGCAAGCCGAGCTTGCCAAGCAGCAGGCGGCGCAGGCACTGGCGAAGCAGCGCGAGGAAGCCGAGCGCAAGCAGCAGGCCGAACAGGAGCGGCCGCAGCCCAAGCGCAGCCGCGACAACGACGGCCCCGGCTGGTCAAGATAAGCAACAAAAATCCTTTTTTGTTTTTCAAAAATGGCTTTTATGTTGTATAATAAAGCCATATAAAACGTATGGAGTGGCCTTTATGAA